>MFIQ01000001.1:0-9525 GCA_001778905.1 Candidatus Giovannonibacteria bacterium RIFCSPLOWO2_12_FULL_44_15
AATACAATGGGAAGCAATATAATTTTTTAGTTAACGATCCGAAATAGGAGAAATAGATTTAATTATTCTACGCGTATGAACACGGCGAGAATCATTGCGCGAACGAATTCGAAACTACGTATGCGCCATGGAGGCCGGAGATTGTTTATTGCGAGAAGTGCTATCTTAAGGAGGTGGTATGAAATAGATTGATTTTTTATTATGTTTGTGATAGGTTTAACATATGACAATTTCACTCCAGGAAAAAAAAATTGAAAAGGCTGTGGAAAGGGGCGTTTTGAAGGCTCTGCATAAAGCAAGTTTAGATAGACAGCTCTCTCAAGCATTGGAAGATATTCGAGAAGGACGCATGTCTCAAGTTTTTTCGTCTGCTAAGGATTTTGTGCAAGCCCTGCATAAAGATGTTAAGCAATTGCGATCAAAAAGAAAATACTAATGCGCATTCGGCGCACCCAACAATTCTTATTAAGTTACGAACAAGCCCCCGCTCATGTTCAAAAAGCATTTGATCAGAAAGTCGGATTTTTACTTGAAAACTTGCGACATCCTTCGCTACGATCTAAAAAATACGACGAAACTCGCGATATTTGGCAAGCTAGAGTAACTGAAAGCTGGCGTTTTTATTTTCGAATTGAAAAAGATTCATATGTTATTCTCAATATCATCTCTCATCCAAAATGATTCCTAAATCCACAACTTTAATGTTTCTTGGGAGATCGGGGTCGGGGAAGGATACTCAAATTGAGATGTTGATGCGAAGGCCGGATTTAGCAGGGGCAATTGAGACTAACACGGGGAATATTCTCCGTAAAATGGCGACCAAAGATACCATTCTCGGGAGAAAAATAAAATGGATTCTCGATAATGGAAAATTGATGCCCGGCTGGCTTTCTTTTTCTGCTTGGCTCTCTTACTTAATTAAAGAAGCAAAAGGGGACGAAATTTTATTTGCGTCCGGAAGTCCAAGAAGGCTCGAAGAGGCGGAGCTCGAAGATTGCGCCCTTGAATTTCTAGGCCGCTCGAAACCGGTCGGAGTTCATATAAAAGTTTCAAAAGAAGAAGCAAAAAAGCGTTTACTTTTAAGAGGGCGCCATGACGATAACGAGGCAGCTATCGATAGCCGGCTTGATTGGTTTGATGAGGATGTCATGCCTATAGTTGATTATTATAAAAAAGATGGAAGGCTTATCGAAGTAAATGGGGAGCATGACCCAAAAGAAGTCTTTAGTGAACTCGAAAAAAATATCGAAAATTATTTTTTAAAGAAATGATTACGATAAAAACCGCGGAAGAGATTGAAAAATTACGCGAAGGCGGCAGAAAATTGGCCGGAGCACTAGATACATTGAAAAAAGAAGCGAAGCCGGGGGTTACCACCGACAGCTTGGACAAACTTGCGGAAAAATTAATTCTTGAGGCTGGAGGCAAGCCCGCGTTTAAGGGATATAAGACATCCGGAGATCGTATACCATTTTCCGGAACAGTTTGTATTTCCGTGAATGACGAAGTTGTTCACGCGCCTCCGTCCAAAAGAAAATTAAAAGAAGGAGATATTGTCGGCTTCGATATCGGGATGAAGTATAAAAATCTTTTTACGGATATGGCCGAGACAATTGGGGTAGGCGAGATCGGCGAGAAAGATAAAAAATTAATAAAAGTGACAAGAGAAGCACTTGATCTGGCAATCTCCGTTGTGCACCCGGGAATAAAAACAGGGGATATAGGAGAAGTTGTCCAGAATTTTATAGAGGCGCACGGCTTCGGAGTAGTCCGCGAGCTGGTTGGCCACGGCGTTGGCTATGAGGTTCATGAAGATCCGCAAATCCCGAATTGGGGCAGATCCGGCGAAGGGGCAACGCTTAAAGAAAATATGGTAATAGCAATTGAGCCCATGGTTACGGGAGGGGATTACAAACTTTACATTGATCAGGACGGCTGGACATGGAAAACAAAGGACGGCTCTCGAGCTGCCCATTTTGAACATACGATGGTTATAACCAAGAAGGGTGCGGAAATATTAACCAAGAAGTAGCTTATTTTGTGCTAGAATTTGTTAATGGCAGAACCCGATATATATCTTTCCGTTATAATTCCTGCGTACAATGAAGCCGGACGCATTACGAAGACTCTTAAAAGATTTCAGGAATATTTTGCCACAAAACCTTTTTCATATGAGATAGTAATCGCCACGGACGGGCCCAGGGACAATACAATAGAAGTTGCGAAGAAACTGTCTTCAGAGATTAAGAATTTAAGGATAATCGAACGGCGTAAGAACCAAGGCAAGGGATTCACGATACGGGAAGGCATGATGCAATCCAAAGGAAAAATACGGCTTTTCGCAGATGCGGATAACTCCACGGATATTTCCCATTTCGACAAAATGCGCCCTCTATTCGATAAGGGCTACGATGTCGTCATTTGCTCTAGGGACGATAAGGATGCAAAAGGCGCAAAACAGGAATTTCCCCAGCCGTTTTTGAAGCGGCTTGCCGGGAATATGGGCAATCTTTTCATCCAGCTTGTTGCCGTCCGGGGAATTTGGGATACCCAATGCGGTTTTAAGGCGTTTCGTGATCATGCAGCGGAAAATATTTTTTCCCGCGCCAGAATCAATCGTTTCGGGTTTGATATAGAAGTTCTCGCCATTGCAAAATTTTTGCATTATAAAATAGGAATAATTCCGGCCCATTGGACAAATGATCCAGCGAGCACGGTTAGTTTTTTTTCATACCTCCAAGTCTTACTTGAAACCATTAAAATTCGCATTAATTTTATTATGGGAAAATATAAATCTTGATGGCTTCGGAATTTCGAAAAGATATAGTTTCGGGCGAGTGGCTTTTGGTTGCAGGAGGACTCAAAAAAAAGCCCAATTTTTTTGCGGCAAAAAAAGCTAAATCCGCGCCCAAAAAAAATTGTCCTTTTGAAAATCCTCAAAAAACTAATAATGCCCCGCCGCTTTTTTGGCTGCCGATGACGAAAGCGAAAGGATATGAAAAAGAAAAAATTGATTCTTGGTTTCTCCAGGTGATCCCCAATAAATTCCCGATTTTGGCTCCGCATAAAACCTGCCCAGTGCCCATCTACGAAGGCCCGTATCAAAAAATGGGAGGAGTGGGGTTTCAGGAGGTAGTTATAACGAGATATCACGACCGCTCGCTCGGGTTTATGAAGCCGGAGGAAATAGCGCTTGTCCTCGAAGCTTATTTGGAAAGATATATTGCCTTGAAATACGAAATGTGCACGGAATATATCTTAATTTTCCACAACCACGGTCCTTCTTCCGGGGCAACCGTTGCCCACCCCCATTCGCAGATTTTAGCGCTCCCAATAATCCCGCTAGATGTTTCCAGGAGCCTTTTTGGATCCGCGAGATATTTTCATAAAAATAAAAAATGTGTCCATTGCATACTTCTCAAGAAAGAATTCAAAGGCAAAAAAAGAATTATTTTTAAAAATGACTTATTTGTTGTCATTGCCCCTTACGCGTCCCACGTTTCGTTCGAAATGAGAATTTATCCCTTGCGCCACAATTCAAATTTCGAAGAAATATCAGCGGAGGAGAAAAAAAGCCTTTCGGAAATTATGCATGTGGTTTTTGCAAAAATAAAAAACGGGATGAATAACACGGATTATAATTTTTTCATCCATACCGCGCCGACAAAAGCTAAAGACGTGAACCATTATCACTGGCATATGGAAATACTGCCACGCACAAGCATTTGGGGAGGGCTTGAGCTCGGTTCAGGCACGGAAGTTATAAAAGTTCCCCCGGAGGAAGCGGCCGGCATTCTGCGGAAAGTAAAATATGATTAGTTTTTTGGGATTGGATGTCCGCGGCTTAATCGAAGCCGTCGGATATTTAGGAATTCTGGGGATAGTTTTTGCCGAGTCCGGCCTTTTTGTCGGGTTTTTCTTACCCGGAGACAGTCTTTTGTTTACCGCTGGCTTTCTTGCTTCGCAGGGATATTTAAATATATTCCTATTGCTCTTGATTTCTTTTTCCGGCGCGGTATTGGGGGATAATTTTGGCTATTTTTTCGGGAAAAAGGTTGGCCCAGCTCTTTTTAGAAAAGAAAGATCTTTGCTTTTTCACAAGGAATACTTAGAGAAGTCAAAAATCTTCTTTGAAAAACACGGCCCAAAAGCAATCGTACTTGCCAGATTTTTGCCGGTAGTGCGGACTTTCGCGCCCATTTTAGCCGGGGTAGGTTTAATGAATTACAGAGTTTTTCTCTTTTACAATTTTCTCGGGGCGCTTTTGTGGGGAGTAGGAGTTACTCTATTTGGATATTTTTTGGGGAATATAGTACCTAATGCAGAACACTATATTGTTGAGATTGTGGCGGGTATAATTATAATATCCACATTGCCCAGCATATTCCACGTCATTAAAAACAGGGAGATTTTTATGAAAAAATGAAAAAAATAATTATCGCCAATTGGAAGATGAACCCGCCTTCCCCTAAAGAAGCGCAAGCCATTTTTGCTAAAGTTAAAGGCAGGGCTGCGAGATTAAGCGGTGTTGAAACTGTAATAGCCCCGCCTTTCGTTTTTCTGCCTATTCTAAAATCAGGGGGAAAGATAAAATTAGCGGCGCAAGACGTTGCCAAAGATGACGGCGGCCCGTGGACGGGGGAAGTTTCCGCAAGAATGGTTAAGGGATTGGGAGCCTCGTACGCGATAATCGGGCACTCCGAACGCAGGGAATTAGGGGAGGGGGACGAAGTAGTGCGCGAAAAATTATATCAGTCGCTATCGCGCGGGATCAAATCGGTTTTATGCGTTGGAGAGAAAGAAAAAAGCCAGGAGGTCTTCCCGCATATCGTTAGAGATGAAATTAAAAAGGCGCTGCGAGGAATCCCGAAATATTTTGCATCAAAAACAATTATTGCGTATGAGCCTGTCTGGGCGATTTCGTCTCATTCAAAAGGAAAGGCGGATACCCCCCAGAATTTTTTTGAGATGTCCATTTTTATCCGCCGAACGGTGCTCGACGTCTGGGGTAAATTGGCAGCCCTGCGCCTGCCGATAATTTACGGCGGATCGGTTAACGCGAAAAATGCCAGAGGATTTCTTGAGGTCGACGGCGGGGCCGGAGTTTTGGTCGGCAAAGCGAGTTTGGATGCGAGGGAATTCAATAAAATTTTGGAAATAGCGAATACTATATGAAGAGTTTGAAAAACGCGAATGTGAAAGGCAAGACAGTTTTGGTGCGCGCGGATTTTAATGTTTTTCCGGTAAAACCTCATGAATTAAGGATTGAGAAAACCATCCCCACGATTAAATATCTTTTATCCAATAATGCGAAAGTTATTTTGTTGACACATATTGAAGAAAATAACGGCAGGATACCTAGTTCTAAAATACTCCTCCCGTATTTGAAGAAAAGTTTGCCGATGAAAAAAATAACTCTTTTCGAGAATTTAAGAAAATTCCCAGGAGAGAAAAAAAATAGCCCAAAATTTGCCAAATATTTGGCGAGCCTCGGCGATATTTATGTAAACGAAGCTTTCCCCGCCTCGCACCGCGAGCACGCCTCGATCGTTCTTTTGCCAAAGCTCCTCCCTTCGTATATGGGTTTCAGATTCGAGGAGGAAATTAAAAATCTTTCAAAAGTTTTTAATCCCAAGCATCCGACGACGCTGATTTTGGGGGGAGGGAAGGTTGAAACAAAATTGCCGATTTTAAAAAAGCTTTTACCAAAATTCGATCACGCTCTTATCGGCGGAGTTTTGCTGAACTTTTTTATATTCGGCCGTAAGCCACTTTTTTCAAAAAAATTAGTATTACCTGACCAAGTAATTGCTTCCGGGAAAAAAGTTCTCGATGTCGGCCCGGAGAGTTTTTCCGCATGGGGTAAAATAGTAAAAGAGTCCAAATTTATTGTCTGGAATGGACCTTTGGGTTATTTGGAGAAAGGCCACGTCGCCGGGACAAAAAAACTCATCTCGATTTTATCCAAGGCTAAAGCCCAAGTAATAATAGGAGGGGGGGATACATTAGCTTGCTTGCCTCCCGGGAAAAAGCTTCCAAAAAATATATTTGTCTCCACTGGCGGGGGTGCTATGCTGGAATATCTAGTTCATAAAACATTACCGGGGATTGAGGCTTTGAATAAATAATAAGTTATAAAGCATGAAAATTAAATTTTTCAAAAAGCGACTGGAGGATTTTATAACATCTCTAGAAAAACCCGCTGTGGCAAAAATATTACGCACTCTTGACCTTTTGGAAATATTTGGACACGAACTCGGCATGCCACACAGTAGAAAAATAAGCAATAATCTTTTTGAACTTAGGATTCGTGGCACACAGGAAATAAGAATATTTTATACATTTCATAAAAATGAGGCCATTTTGTTGCATGGATTCTTAAAGAAAACAGAACAAACTCCGCAGAAAGAGATTGCTATAGCCAAGGCAATTTTACCCTATTTGACTTGATATAACGTATAAGTTATACTGGCATTATTATGAAAGACTATAAATCATTTAAGAGGCAGATACTGAAAGACAAAGTAATAAGAAAGTCTTACAAGGAACTGGGACCTGAATTTGAAATTATTGTTTTACTGATAAAAAAACGCCTTATCAGGGGATTAAGCCAGGCTGAACTCGCGAAACGCATAGGGACAAAACAGTCTGCAATCTCGCGCTTCGAGTCAGGAACTTATAATCCCACGTTGGATTTTCTCCAGAAGATTGCAAATGGCCTTGACAGCGAACTAAAAATTTCCGTAACGACAAAATAAAAATATGCCTGATTCTGAAAAAGTGGAGTGCCAAAACTGTAAGCAAAACTTCACAATCGAACTGGAGGATTTTAAGTTTTATGAGAAAATGCAGACGTCCCCACCCGAAATTTGTTTTTATTGCCGGCTCCAAAAACATTTGGCATTTTGGGAATTTGGTAAGTTTCATAAGAGAAAATGTGATCTAACGGGAGAGGATATTATTTCACTTTTTTCTTTCGAGGCTCATTTTCCGGTATACAAGACAAGCGAATGGTATTCTGATTCGTGGATGCCGCCGGAAATGGAGTATAACCCGTCTCGGCTCTTTTTTGATCAGCTGTCCGAATTGCAAAGCAAAACACCGCATCCGCACCAATTTGGAACCAAAAATACGAATTGCGATTATTCAGCCGATGTTTGGGAATCTAAGAATTGTTATTTGTGCAGATCAATCGCCAACAGTGAAAATCTATCATATTCTCTTCGTGATATTCGGTGTAGAGATTCTTACGAATTGACATATTGTTATGATACCGAACAATCATACGATTGTACGTATTGTTTTAAAGTCTATAGCGTGAAATATGTGTTTGATGTGCGTGATAGTTTCGACAGCGCCTTTCTATACGATTGCCGGAACGTTTCGAATTGTTTTATGTGCTGGAATTTGCGCAATAAGAAATTTCATATTCTTAATCAACCCTATACCAAGGAAGAATATTTCAAAAAAATAAAAGAATATAATTTGAATTCCTGGGAAACAGTTCGGAAGCTAAAAAATGAATTTGCCGCTCGAGTGCGCGAGGATGCGATTCATCGGCAAAACATGAATACAAAACTTACAAATTCAACTGGCAACGGCTTAACAGAATGCAAAAATTGTGCAAACTGTTATTTCTTGGAAAATTCGGAAAATTGTAAAAATATATTTCGTGGTTTTCAAAATAAAGATACTCAGGACGCGACCGCAGTTTGGAAAACTGAACTCGCTGCCGAGGTTGTGCAGATTACACAGGGGTATAAATTGAAATATTCCATTTTTTGCACTAATTGTAGAGAATCGGAGTATTTAGATTTTTGCATTGAATGCGAAAATTGTTTTGGTTGCGTGGGGCTCAAAAAGAAACAATATTGCATTCTCAATAAACAATATACAAAGGGGGAATATGAGAAAATCACCATACAAATAAGAGAAAATATTAAATCAAATGGATTACGAGGACAATTTTTGCCGCTCAAGATGGCCTATGTCGGATATAATTTGTCATATGCTGGGATCCTTTTCCCTCTTTCTCGAAACGAAGTCGAAAAAATTGGAGGCTATTGGGAAGAGCTTGAGAATGCGAGTACAGAAAACATTAAAGTTTCAGAATATGTTGACGACATTCATGATGTAAAAGACGATATAATCTACGAAGGTCTTATTTGCCAGGAAACTAATCGACCCTTCAATGTTAAATTAGATGAGCTTAATTTTTATAAACAAAAAGAGATTCCGCTTCCACGCACTTATCCAGACGTGAGAACCATTAAACGGATGCGAGACTTAACATTAATTAAACCCTTTCCCGGTAAATGCTTTTTCTGTGCAAAAGAAATCATCCATTATTATCCTCCCGAATTTGGTTATAAGAAGATTGCGTGCGAGGCATGTTATCTTAAGGAGGTAGTATGAGTATGTGGATAAAAGATGTCGAGCAGTTTAAAGAGCAGTCGGGGTATATAATTGATGGCAAATGGTATCCTAGAGTCACAAAGATAGTCGATATAAAATCGAAGCCGGCGCTCAATTTTTATTATGGGCAGGCGAAAAGCTACGCCGAAGCGCAGGCGCAGACGCAAAAATCGGCGGAAGAAGGAACAAAGATACACGAAGCAATAGAGGCCATTATGAAAGGGGAAAATCCTGAATTTGACAGATTTATTTTGCCTTCCGTTACCGCATTTAAAAATTTCATTGATTTTCAAAAAATCGAAGTTGTCCCGGAACATATTGAGCGGAGAATATTTCATCCTGACGAGCGCTACGCGGGAACGATAGATACATTGGCGACAATCAACGGGAAATTCGGGGTTCTTGACATTAAGACTTCCGCTGCAATTTACCGCGACTATAATATGCAGACGGCGGCATATCTCGCCGCACTCGGGCGCGAATTTCCAAGTCTTTCGACAAGATGGATTTTGCGGATTGACCAGGCACAGTCTTGCCTTAAATGTGGGGCGACCTTGCGGACAAAAGGGGGCAGAGAGAAGGTGAAAATAAACGGCTCCAAGAAATGCGGGGAGGACCACGAATGGAGCGAAGTGAAGGGCATAATCGAACTCAAAGAATTCCCGTTCTGGAGGGACGATTACGGTGCGTTTCTAGCCGCGAAGAAATTATGGGAGTGGGAGAATGACCATTGGCTTAAACAGGCAGGATATTTAAAATAAAATATGGCAACCAAAATAGAAAAACTCATTGTTTACACGGACGGCGGGGCGAGGGGCAACCCGGGGCCTGCGGCTTTGGGTGTCGTGATTCAGGATGCAAAAGGGAACACCATAAAAAAATTTGGGGAGCGCTTGGGGATTAAGACCAATAATGAGGCTGAATATAGCGCGATTATAGCCGCTTTGCAGAAAGTTAAAGCTCTTTACGGAAAGGAGAAAACCAAAAAAATGGCGATCGATATGCGGATGGATTCGGAATTGGCGGCAAAACAATTGAACGGAGTCTATAAAATCGAAGAAGAGAGATTATTCCCACTTTTTATTAAAGTATGGAATTTGAAAATGGATT
>MFIQ01000001.1:9538-60577 GCA_001778905.1 Candidatus Giovannonibacteria bacterium RIFCSPLOWO2_12_FULL_44_15
TTTGAAAATGGATTTTGGAAAGATTAGCTTCTCCCACGTACCCAGAGCGCAAAATAAGCATGCCGACCAGATGGTCAATGACGCCCTTGATGGAGGCAACGCCGCAACTCTTTTTTAATGAGGAACCTCGCGATAATATCGATATTTGGATTTTTTTCCGGAGTTGTCCTTCGGTCTTTTTTTGTCTTTAATTTTGAATTTACTTTCTTAATTTTTGCTGTTGCTTTTGCACTCGGATTAATTTTTTGGTGCGGGGTTGATTTTGGATTTATTTTGATACAAACCGCGATATTTCTAGTCGCGCTCGGCTTAGGCGTTTTAAGATACGAAATCCAGGATAATACGGAATATATATCGGAATTCAAAACCAAAATCGGCCAGAATATGGAAATATCAGGAATGGTAATCGAAGATCCGCAAAAATTGGATAAATTTACTAGGGCGGTTTTTAGAAAAGATAAAATCAAGATTTTATTGACCTTGCCGCATTACCCGGAAGTGAATTACGGGGATAATTTGACGATTTTGGGAAAACTCGAAGAACCGGAGAACTTTTCGGATTTTGATTGGAAAAATTACCTCGCCAAGGACGATATTTATTTTGAAATGTTTTTGCCGAAAATTATAACAAAGGAAAGCGGAGACGGGTCGGGAATTAAGAGATTTCTATTCTCGGTGAAGCATAAATTTTTGGATAATCTTTCAAGAGTCCTGCCCGAACCACACCGATCATTTTTGGCGGGAGTTACGATAGGAGAAAGGACTTCGCTTCCGGATGAAATTGAGGAGGATTTCAGGAATATTGGCGTTATCCATCTTGTGGTCCTTTCCGGGTACAATATTTCAATTGTCTCCGAAAATACGATTAAGATTTTAAGTTATCTGCCGGTCGCAAAAACTATAAGGGCGCTTATTGCGACCGCAGGCGTAATTCTTTTCGCGATTATGACCGGTGGTTCGGCAACGGTTGTCCGCGCGGCAATAATGGGAGTCCTTATATTATGGGCGCGTGAGACTGGGAAAATTTATCAAGCGCTCTCCGCGCTCATTTTCGCGGCCTTTTTAATGGCATTAGTAAATCCAAAAATCATCCGCTTTGATGCTTCTTTCCAGCTTTCATTTTTGGCGACAGCGGGACTAATTTTCGTATCGCCGAGGATCGAGAAATACTTTTCGTGGTTTCCGAATTTCTGGAAATTGCGAGAAAATCTCATCTCGACCCTCTCGACGCAAATTTTTGTCCTGCCGCTTTTAATATATTTAGGTGGCAATTTTTCATGGAGGACTATTCCGGCGAATCTCTTGATATTAAGCGCAATGCCGGTTACCATGTTTTTCGGATTCTTAACTGGCCTTGCCGGATTCGCTTCGCATTATCTTTCCTGGGTTCTCGCTTGGCCCGCTTATTGGCTTTTGGCCTACGAACTTTGGGTTGTAAAAATATTTTCGTGATATATGAGAAGAAATTTTAAATATATATTTATATTGTTTTTACTGATTATTGCGGTTTTGGCGTCCCGGGAGACATTTAGTCTTGGTGACGGAAATCTAAAATTTTATGTGCTGGATATCGGACAGGGAGACGCGATTTTTGTCCAGACTCCTTCCGGAAATCAGATTTTAATTGACGGAGGCCAGGACAGAAGAATTTTAGAGGAGCTCGGGAAGGTCATGCCTTTTTACGACCGCTCCATAGATTTGGTAATTTTAACCCATCCGCATTTGGATCACGCTGGCGGGCTTCTCGAAGTTTTAGAAAATTACAAAGTTTGGGAATTTGTGGACGGGGGAGATATATATAATCTCGCGGAATACGGCGAGCTGAAAAAATTAGTTGAAGAGAAAAAAATAAGCTACAGGACTGTGCAACGTGGTATGCAAATATCTTTGGATAAAGGCGTTAGCCTTTTGGTTTTAACTCCTGAGAAATTAGTTAAAAGCGACAATCCGCACAATAATAATGTCGTCGTGCGCCTTTCATATGGCAAGGTGGATTTTCTTTTAATGGGCGACGGGGAGAAAGGCGAAGAACTCAAGCTTGTTCAAGCCGGAGACAATCTCGAAAGCGAGGTCTTGAAAGTCGGCCATCACGGCTCAAAAACTTCTTCCAACCCATTATTTCTGGAAAAAGTAAATCCAGAGTATGCTTTAATATCTGCTGGCGTCAAAAACAGGTACGGCCACCCCGCGCAGAGTACTTTGGATAATCTTCTAGCGGCGGGCGCAAAAATATTACGAACCGATGTAGATTCAACTATTGAATTTAAAACCGACGGAAATAACTTGACTTTAACCGAAGAAAAATAGTATCATCTAAGGTACTTATTTATGAAAGGATTTGATTTTCCAGTTTTCAAGACAAAGACCACAGGGGTAACGGAAAAATTTTCTTTGGAGGATCCGGTTGGGCGCCGGAAATATTTCGAGGCGAAGGCTGGGCCGGAGATAGAAAAATTGAGAGATTATCTGCGAACGGGCACTTTCGTGGCATTTTTGCTCGGCCCGAAAAATTCTGGAAAGGGCACCTACACAAAGCTTTTTATGGAAGCTTTGGGCGACGATAGAGCTGGGCATATCTCCGTGGGAGATGTTGTTCGCGGCGCCCACAAAGACCTAGAGAACGATAAATCTAAGAAAGAGCTTATGCAATTTCTAAAAGAGAGGTATAGGGGCGGTGCTTCTCCAGAAGAAATTATCGAACTTATACGAAGCTGGGGGGTATCAAACCCACTTCTCCCGACAGAAGCAATTTTGGCCTTGGTGGAACGCGAAATTTCAAAACTTGGCCGCAAAGCCATTTTTATAGACGGTTTCCCTAGGAGCCTGGACCAAATCTCAAACGCACTATACTTCCGCGCGCTAATGGGATATCGTAGTGATCCAGACTTTTTTGTTTTTATTGACGTGCCGGAATCGGTGATAGACGAAAGGATTAAATACCGAGTCATCTGTCCCATTTGCCACACGCCGAGAAATTTAAAACTTCTTCGCACAAAAGATATTAAATATGATAAAGAGAGCAAAAACTTCCAACTTCTTTGCGACGACACATCTTGCAAAGGCGCGGTTATGGTTCCGAAAGAAGGGGATGAGCTCGGGATTGAACCAATTCGTGACAGAATCGAGGCTGACAGAGAAGTCATGAAAACCCTCTTGGATTTTCATGGCATTGATAAGATTTATCTTCGTAATAGCGTTCCAGTTGATAAGGCCCAGGAATATGTAGATGATTACGAGCTCACGCCAGCATATAGTTACAAATGGGATGTGAAAAAAGGCGAAGTTATTGTGGAAGAGAGTCACTGGACGGTAAAAGATGAATCCGGTACGGAAGTGTATAGCCTTCTTCCTGCGGCCGTAGTTTTAGCTTTAATTAAGCAAGTTGCCAAAGTCCTTGGTTTGTAGTTGTTTAATCCACAGGCTGTAAACATATTTTCTACAACTTTCTAAGAAGATTTCCACACTAGCTGCTTTTTTGAAGCCAATTAGAGCATAGAATTTTTTAGCTGGGAACTTCTTATTGGAATCGGCTGGATTATACTAAAACTGAGGATATCGTCCAACGCTACTACACTAAATTATTCCATCAATTAAATCCCTTTGTGTAGCCTCGCCCGTGGGCAGGCGCCAAGGAAATTTTGGAGAAAAAGTAGTCTAGCAAGGACGGTATCTTTGTATTATAATTAGATGAATGCTGAATTTTACTGTTTCTGGTAAGCTAATTCTTATAATTTTTCTGGCGATTTTTCTTGTTCACGGGTGGGCTACGCTAAGCGCGGCCTATTTTTATTATTGGTGGTTAGATTTGGTTCTGCACGGCGCCGGGGGGCTATGGGTTGGGATGACAGCTCTGTATTTGATAAGAAATGAAAATTTTTCTCCGATTATAATTTTCTGGCTTGTTTTTGGTTCGGCCGCGATAGTCGGTCTTTTCTGGGAGTTTTTTGAATTTGCGCTAGCCCACCTTCCTGGTGAATTGAGTAAATTTGGATTTATCCAGCAGGGGATTGAAGATGTGTTAAGTGATCTCCTCTCCGATCTCATCGGAGGAATAATTGCATTTTCCCTTTTTCGAACACAGCAAAAAAATTATAATAATAAGCAATGAAGATTTCTTTTTACGGAGGTTCGCAGGAGGTAACTGGATCATGTTTTCTTTTTGATTCTGGCAGAACGAAGATACTTGTCGATTGCGGTCTTTTCCAATGTCCCAGGTTTTGCGACCTAAGATCTAGAGATCCTTTCCCATTTGACCCCAAAGACATCAAAGCGCTTTTCGTAACGCACGCGCACATTGATCATACGGGCAGAATTCCCAAGCTTGTTAAGGAAGGGTTTTCTGGAAAAATTTATTCAACCCCCCCGACAAAGGAACTTGCCTTGCTCATGCTTGAAGATAGTTTGGGCGTTTTGGAAAAGGAATCACGGCACCATAAAGAAGAATTAATGTTTGGCCCGGAGGATATAGCTTCCGCGTTCAAAATTTGGGAGGGGGTAGAATACCATAAAACAATCGAAATCGGCGACTTGAAGATACGCCTGCTTGATTCAGGACATATATTGGGCTCATCTATGATCGAAATCAATGCGGGCGGGAAGAAAATTGTCTTTACTGGAGATTTGGGAAATCCGCCGACCCCTCTTTTGAATAATCCTGAAGAAATTAAGGATGCCTCAACCTTGCTCGTAGAATCAACTTACGGGAATCGTGTCCATGACGATAAAAAAGAGAGAAAGGTAAAATTGGAAAGAATTATCGAAGATACAATACACTCTAAGGGCGTATTGATGATTCCGGCTTTCTCGCTTGAGCGCACCCAAGAACTCCTTGCGGAAATAGACGATCTTCTGGAATCAGGAAGAGTACCCAGAATCCCTATTTTTTTGGATTCGCCTTTGGCCATTAAAGCCACTGCGGTTTATAAAAAATACGAAAATTATTTTAACAGCCAAGCGCATAAGAAAATAAAATCTGGAGATGATATTTTTCGTTTCCCAGGGCTTAAGTTTACTTTGACGACAGAGGAGTCTAAAGCGATAAATGAAATAAAGGCGCCTAAGATTATAATCGCGGGTTCGGGTATGTCCAATGGAGGAAGAATTTTGCATCATGAAAAAAGATATCTTTCCGATCCGAACTCGACATTGCTTCTTGTTGGGTACCAAGCCGCGGGTTCATTGGGGAGGATGCTCCAGGACCATGTGGGAGAAGTCACCATACACGGCGAGAAAGTTTTGGTTCGCGCCAAGATAAAAACTCTGCAGGGATATTCTTCACATCCGGATCGCGAGCAGTTGATGGAATTTATATCAAAGAGCAAGGATACGCTGGAGAAAGTTTTTGTGATCACGGGCGAGCCAGCTTCCGCGCTTTTTTTAGTCCAGCGCGTTCGCGATTATCTCGGCATACCTACAGAGGCCCCCCGCTACGGGGAGACAAAAGAAATTTGAAATATATGTTAAAATTTGCTTTATGAAACCCTCACCACATTCCCATCTTAAATTTAAAATTTGCGTCTCTGGAGCGGCCGAGACGGGGCACTGTGGGGACGACGCTTTAAATATGGCAAAAGAAGTCGGGAAAGAAATCGCCAAGCATAAGACAGTTTTGGTTACGGGAGCGACCACCGGGGTCCCTTTCTGGGCCTGCATCGGGGCTAAAGAGGAGGGCGGCATATCGATAGGCCTTTCCCCCGCCAAAAACGAAAAAGAGCACATTGAGGAATACAAATTACCGGTGGATTACATGGATATCATTGTCTATACGGGATTTGGATATTCCGGGCGAAATCTTTTATTGACCCGTTCTGCCGATGCGGTTATTTTCGGATGCGGCAGGATGGGGACTTTAAACGAATTTACCATTGCGTATGAAGACGACAAGCCGATAGGTGTTTTGATGGGGGATTGGGAAACCGGTAATCTTTTCAAGGAAATTGTGGAGAAATCTCACCGCGGCCCTGGGAAAATTGTTTATGATTCGGATCCCAAAGCTTTAGTTGAAAAAGTAATCGAACTTGTCCGAAAAGAGAAAATAATTGAGATATGAAAACCCTTGAGGGATTTGGGATTTTGGTCGGGGTCATAATCGGCGCGGGAATTTTCGGTCTGCCGTATAGCTTTTCCGGAGCCCCTCTTTCATGGAACATATTTCTTTTTCTGGGCGTATTTTGTTTAAGCGTTTTGCTGCATCTTCTTTTTGCCGGAATTATCTATACGACTCCTGGAAAGCATCGTTTCCCTGGCTATGTCCAGATTTATTTAGGGCCGAGAGCGGAGACCATCGCCACAATTTTTGCCGCTTTGAGCTCGTATGGCGCGATGCTCGCGTACGGAATCCTTGGAGCAACTTTTCTGCAAAATATTTTCGGTATAGATTTTTTTATTGGAGGAATTTTGTTTTTTATTCTGGGCGGGGCTCTCTTTTTTCTGTCTATAGACGAGATAGGGAAAATTAATTTTTATCTGACCCTCCCTCTTGTCTGTTTCATATTACTGATGGCATTTAAAATTTTTCCGGATATTCATCCCGAGAACTTTTTAGTTGATGGCCATTCGTGGTTTCTTGCTTACGGTATTTTGGTTTTTGCTTTTGGAGGATATTCGGCCTTGCCGGATCTGCGCGACATATTGGGAGCGCGCAACCGATCGCTCCCTAAAAAAATTATTTTATGGAGCCTTGTTGCCGCAGCTCTGGTATATTTGGTTTTCATTTTTACGGTACTTGGAGTTTCTGGAAGTTTTGTCACGCCGGATGCCATTTCTGGATTGCCCTCGGCCCTGGGGAAAGGAATTTTGGTGATAGGATCGCTCATCGGCATTTTTACGGTTTTCCGCGCGTATATCGGCTTCGGCGCGGATTTAAAACTTACTTATAAATATGATTACGAAATTCGTGAAGTTAGCGCCTGGTTTTTATCTTTTCTCCCTCCCATTTTTTTATTTATTCTGGGATTTGTCGATCTAGTCCGGGTATTAAGCGTTGTGGGCTCCGTTGGTTTGGGTATTTTTGCAGTTTTTATACTATTGATGGTATGGGAAAGAAAGGGAGATGTTTCGACTTTTCTAGGATTTAGAGTACGGGGCTGGTGGCTCTCTATCATTGGAATTTTAGTGGTATTGGGAGCGCTTCAGGATTTATTTGCCGGGTTTATTTTTTGAGTTTAATGAATAAAGAAGAATCCCTTCTCCTACTTAAAAAAGAGATTGAGGAAAATCAGAATCTCCCGCTTTATGGAGAGGGGAATTTAGTTTTCGGGGAGGGGAGCGCCGATGCAGAAGTTTTGTTTATTGGAGAGGCGCCGGGGTTTCACGAAGACAAATTATCCCGACCATTCGTCGGGCAAGCGGGGAAGCTTCTCGATAAATTACTTTTGATGATAAAATGGCCCCGCGAATCGGTTTATATAACGAATATTGTGAAGCGCCGCCCTCCCAGCAACCGCGACCCCCTGCCGTCCGAAATCGACGCCTATAAGCCTTATTTAGAAAGACAAATTAAAATAATCGATCCAAAGATAATTGCGACCTTGGGGAGATATTCCATGAATTATTTCCTGCCCGAGGCCAAAATTTCCCGCGATCACGGAGTTGCACAATTTGCAGGAGAATATCTCATTTTGCCCCTATACCACCCCGCGGCTGCCCTCCGCGCGACAGCCGTTTTGAAAGACCTCGAGACCGACTTCAAAAAACTTCCCGATATCCTAAAAAATCCCCTTATGCGTCCAGAGACTGCTAAAATACAAAAGCTGACTGAAGAAGACAAACAAACAAAGTTATTTTGACCAAATAAAAAATGCTCCTGTACCAGTTTTCGGGCATCAATGATTGATGACCAAGAATCGGTACAGGAGCTAATTCCATCCCGCTAGGCGGGACATAGAGAAATATTTTGTTATAAGGAACCAATTAAGCGACTTTAGAAAATTTCTTTTATCCAAACGCTTGCGTGCTATTACTTCTTGCCCCGCATCCTTCCCCAGGAACGCGAAACCATTTGGCACAGGCACTTTTGGCTTAAAGGCATTCTTAAAGGAGCTTACATATATAATAGCAGATGAGTATAAATAATGATGTTAATAAGTATAGATGATAGAATAAAGCTATGAAAAATAAGGAGATAGTGGATATACTTTTCGAGCTTGCGGAACTCTACGAGATGAAAAATGTACCCTTCAAGCCGAGGGCACTCGAACGCGCTTCGGAGACGATAGATTCGCTCGGGGAGGACGTCGCTGATATTTATAAAAAAGGAGGAATTAAAGAGCTTCAAAAAATTCCGGGCGTTGGGCTGGGTATCGCCGAGAAAATTGAAGAGTATTTAAAGTCCGGGCACGTTAAAGAGTACGAGAGCATGAAGAAAAAATTTCCGGTTGATATCAGGGAACTTTCTTCCATCGAAGGCGTCGGCCCAAAGCATATAGCGCTTCTCTATCAAAAACTAAAAATAAAAAATGTTTCCGATTTGGAGAAGGCCGCCAAGGAAGGAAAATTGCGAAAGTTGCCGAGGATGGGGGAGAAACTTGAAGCAAAAATTTTAAAAGGCATCGAATTTAAGCACGAGGGAGGAGGGCGATTTGCTTTGGGCGAGGTTCTGCCTTTGGCTCGGGAGATTAAAGCGAGGCTACTTAAAGTTAAAGGGGTAGAGGCGGTTGAAGTCGCGGGTTCTTTGAGGCGCATGCAAGAGACAATCGGAGATCTTGATTTTCTCGCTGTATCGGAGCATCCTAAGGCGGTCGCGGATTTTTTTTCGGGAATGCGGGAAGTTGAGCATGTTTACGCCCACGGGGAAACCAAAGTCCTTGTCAGGTTGAAATCGGGAATAGACGCCGATCTAATTATTTTGCCTAAAAAATCTTTTGGCGCTGCACTCCAATATTTTACGGGCTCGAAAGACCATAATGTCGAAGTGCGCAAGCTCGCGATAAAAAAGGGATGGTCGTTAAACGAACACGGCCTCACGAAGGGAAAGAAAGTGATTGCATCCGCGACCGAGGAAGAAATCTATGGGAAGCTGGGCATGCCGAAGGCTCCGCCCCCCGAGATTCGCTTAAACAAAGGTGAAATCGAAGCTGCGCTTGCGAGTAAGCTCCCGCACCTCATTGAATACGGGGATCTAAAGGGAGATCTGCAAATTCAAACATCTTGGACCGACGGAAAAAATTCTATTGAGGAGATGGCGCGGGAAGCGGAGAGGCTTGGGTATGAATATATTGCGATAACTGACCATACACGTTCTTTGGCGATGACCGGAGGTGCTGACGAAAAAAAACTTTTGCGTCAGATTGCGGAGATAGATAAAGTTCAGAAAAAATTTAAAAAAGTAAAAATTCTTAAGGGAGCAGAAGTAAATATAATGAAGGACGGATCTCTCGATATCAATGACGAAACTTTGGAGAAGTTAGATGTCGTAGGGGCGGCGGTGCATTCGCTTTTCAATCTTTCAAAAGCCGAACAGACAGAGCGCATTATTAAAGCGATGGAAAATCCCAATGTGGATATTTTATTTCATCCAACAGGCCGTGTTATTAATAAGAGAAAGCCGTACGACGTGGATATGGAAAAAATTATCAAAGCCGCGAAGCGCACAGGAACGATTTTGGAGATCGATGGGCATCCTTGGCGGCTCGATTTAAAAGACGAACATATTAGAATGGCGCGAGAAGCCGGGGTTAAGATGATTATCGACACCGACGCGCATTCCGTTCCCGAGATGAGTTATCTCGAATACGGTATCGCGCAAGCCAGGCGCGGCTGGTGCGAGAAAAAAGACATAATAAATACTTTGCCGCTGAAGGAATTTTTAAAGGCGCTAAAATAAAAAATGCCGGTTTTACGTTCAGCGGGGATAATCCTTTTTAGAGAGACCAAAGAGGGCAGGAAGTATTTAATTTTAAGGGCATCACGTAAAGACGATCGCCCTGAGTTTTGGGATATTCCAAAAGGCGAGCTTGATAAAGGAGAGAAGGGGATTGATGCCGCAAGACGTGAGGCTAATGAAGAAACAGGAATGGATAATTTTGAATTAAACCCGGATTTTAAAGAAACTGTGCAGTATTTTACCCGGCGCGAGGGGAAACCAGTTCCCAAATACGTCGCTGTTTTTCTCGCCGAGGCCAAAAACGATACGGTTACGCTTTCGTGGGAGCATGATGCATACGAATGGCTTTCGCTCGAAGAAGCATTGAAAAAATTAACCACGATGAAAAAAGCGGTGCAGCATGCCGATGAATTTCTCACGAAGAGTGCTTAACATCGTCCGGAAAATTCCGAGGGGCAAAACCCTTACATATAAAGAAGTGGCTATCAGAGCCGGCAAGCCGCGGGCTTATAGGGTGGTAGGAAATATTTTAAACAAAAATTACGACCCAAAGATCCCGTGCCACCGCGTTATCCGTTCGGACGGAAAAATCGGCGGATATAATCGCGGCACGAAAAATAAACTTTCTCTCCTTAAAAAAGAAAAAGCTATTTAACTTTCTCGATAAGCGCCGAAAATGCTTTCGGATATTCTTGCGCAAGTTGGGCGAGGACTTTCCTGTCCAATTCTATGTTTGCTTTTTTGAGCTTGTCGATAAAAACGCTGTAAGACATTCCGCGTTCTCTAGCGGCCGCGTTTATCTGGATCTGCCAAAGCTTGCGGAAATTTCTTTTCTTTTTTCTGCGATCCTGAAAAGAATGTTTGGCCGCGTGGAGCAAGCGCTCTCTAGCTATGCGTTCTTTTGATTTAGCTCCCCAGCGGAAACCTTTTGCGCGCTTTAAAATTTTTCTCCGCTTCTTTAACGCTATCGTCGCTTTTTTTACTCTTGGCATGTTTTATTTTGTCGGAAGAAAATGATTAAGCTCGTTTTTTGGAATACGAAAATTAACGAGGCCTTTTTGGCGAAGCTGTTTGGCTCTGCGCACTTTTGCGTTGAAATGGTTTTGTCCTGGAATTCGAGCAAGGACTTTCCCCGTGCGCGTTAGCTTGAGGCGCTTTCTAAATGATTTGTTTGTTTTGTTCATTTTTTCTCTACAAGCACGTATATACCCCGCGGGCCTTGCTTGGGCCCATCACTGATTTTATAGTCCCGGGGGATAAAATGCAGTATTCGCTCTATTCTCTCGTTTTTAAAGTTTTTGTCAAGATATTTGGCCCTTCCGCGAAGCACCAGGTCTATCTTTACCTTATCCCCAGCATCAAGGAATTCGCCCACTTTTTTAGCCTTCATCTCCAAATCATGCTCCGATGTGTTGAGGCCGATCCGGACTTCCCGCACTTCAGAGGTGTGCGCTTTCTTATTTGCCTCCCTGCGCTTTTTTTCTTCCTGATAGGACCATTTGCCGTAGTCCATTATTTTGACAACAGGCGGCTTGGCGGTGGGGGAAATTTCAATAACATCGAGCCCCGCATCTTTTGCAATGTCAATTGCACGCGCGATCTCTATAATACCGTAGTTTGTCCCATCATCCCCAATTGCCCGCACGGGGGTGGCGGTTATTTGGCTATTTACTCTTGTGCGCTTTGTAACCAGAGATTTAAATATAGCTTTTTTGGATATTTTTGTGAAGAGCCGCCCCTTTTTTGAGTTATCCACTAATCTTAATTTTGCGGCGAGCATATAATTAATTTAAGTTCCACGGTTAAATCTATGAAAAAGAACTGGCCAAAATTTATACTAGGCTGGGTTATTTCCTTCCTCATCCGCCTAGTTCCCTTCCGCCCACCGAACGTTGAGCCGATTTTGGGAATACAAATGCCCTTCAGCAAAGCTTACGGATACGCGCCCGCTTTTCTTTTTGCATTTTCAAACATCGTTTTATTCGATCTCTTGGTAAATAAATTTGGAGAGTGGACTTTAATAACAGCGCTCGCATACGGATTTTTGGGAATTTGGGGCGTTAAATATTTTCAGAACAGAAAAAATTCATCACTGAATTATCTTAGATTTTCCGTAATGGCAACTCTGGCGTATGATGCCGTAACAGGCCTTTCTATAGGGCCTATATTTTTCAATCAGCCCCTTATGGCGGCTGCAATCGGCCAAATTCCCTTTACTTTACTACATCTTTTGGGCAATTGCTCATTTGCTGTATTGGCAAGTCCTCTTATTTACCGCTACGCCGTCTCGAAGCGCAGCTTTAGGGGGATATATTTATTAAATTTAAAGCCACTGGCTAACTAATTTTCTATAATTATGGAAACTTTTGTTGAAAAAAAGACAAGGACCCTCTCTCATATTGAACTTACTCAAATCAAAAAGCGCGATGGGACCGTTGTTCCGTTTGACTTGGCTCGGATCAAAAATGCGATTATGCGCGCTTTCGAATCAACAAAAGAAGGAGGAGAAGAAGAGGCGAGGCTGGTGGCGTTTCGCGTTTATGACATATTAAGGCAGATGAAATTGACCAGCCCTCAATTTGTGCCCTCAGTCGAACAAATTCAGGATCTGGTAGAAAAAGAACTTATCTTGGATAAATTTGCAGTAACCGCTAAGTCGTACATTCTTTATCGCGAAAAACATGCCGAGATGCGGAGAGAAGCGGGACCGGTATCCGAGCGCCTGCGCGCCCTTGCCAAAGAGAGCAAAAAATATTTTAGAAATCCTCTCGCGGAATTCATATATTACAGATCATACGCCAGATGGGTAGAGACAGAAGGAAGAAGGGAAACGTGGATTGAAACAGTGGATAGATATATGAGCTTTATGAAAGAAAAGTTGGCTGGCGCACTGACGGAGAACGAATATTCGGACGTCCGGGAGGCCATTTTGAAACACGAAGCTATGCCTTCTATGCGCTTACTCCAGTTCGCGGGGCTTGCCGCCAAGGCAACCAACGTTTGTGCCTATAATTGCTCCTTTATAGCCCCCAGATCCTTCCAGGATTTCGCCGAAATTATGTATATTTCTATGTGCGGAACGGGGGTAGGGTGGTCTGTTGAGAGCGAAAATATCCAGTCTTTGCCTCAAGTAAAGAGGCAAAGCGGCAAAAAGCTCTCGGCCTATGTCATTCCGGACAGCAAGGAGGGGTGGGCGGACGCTTTCTCCTTCGGGCTCAAGACTTGGTTTGATGGAGAGGATGTAGAATTTGATTACTCAAAGTTGCGTCCCGCGGGCGCACGTTTAAAGACGATGGGAGGCAAGAGTTCGGGTCCCGAACCGCTGAGGAATCTTTTGGAATTTTCCAGAGAGCGAATTTTAAAAAGGCAGGGAAGGCGCCTTTCCAATATCGATGCCCACGATATCATCTGCAAGATAGGAGATTGTGTCGTTTCGGGCGGAGTCAGGAGAAGCGCCATGATTTCACTTTCGGATTTGGAAGACGAAGAGATTCGCGATTCGAAGAAAGGGCAATTTTATGTGAATGATCCTCAGCGCAGTTTAGCGAATAACTCCGCTGTCTATTGGCAGAGGCCGACTACAAAAGAATTTTTGGACGAGTGGACAGCCTTGATTAAAAGCGGAAGCGGGGAGCGCGGAATTTTTAACCGCGGTGGGCTTGCAAAAACTCTTCCGGAGCGTAGGCTCGAACAATTTGGGGGCATCCATCCTTCTTGGGGAACAAACCCATGCGGAGAGATTGTCTTGCAATCGAAACAATTCTGCAATCTTACCGAAGTCGTCGCGAGGGAAAATGATACCGAGGAAACCCTTTTGAGAAAAGCAAGAATTGCGACGATACTCGGGACCTACCAATCTACGCTGACTTATTTTCCATACCTTTCGAAAGAATGGCAGGAGAACTGCGAGCAAGAGAGGCTGCTCGGCGTATCGATTACTGGCCAATGGGATTCGCCTGCGGTGCGCGATGAAGCGGTTTTAAAGAAAATAAAGGATATGGTGATTAAAACCAATAAAGAATACGCGGCTAAATTCGGAGTCAGCCAATCGACCTGTACAACCTGCGTTAAGCCATCTGGAACCGTCTCCCAACTCGTAGACTGTTCCTCCGGCATGCATCCCAGGCACGCGCAATACTATGTCCGACGTGTCCGCATCTCCGCGACAGACTCCCTATTTAAGATGCTAAAGGACCAGGGCGTGCCTTTTTATCCGGAAGTGGGGCAGACTATGGAGAGCGCTTCCACATTTGTCTTGGAATTTCCGATTAAAGCCCCCGAAGGCAAGATTTTCCGCGACAATCTTACGGCGATGGACCAATTAAAGCATTGGAAAATGGTCAAAGAAGGATACACGGAGCACAATCCGTCGGTGACGGTTTCGGTAGGGGACGACGAATGGGTGGCCGTTGCCAACTGGCTTTACGAGAATTGGGATATCGTAGGCGGGCTTTCTTTCCTGCCCCGATTGAACCACGTCTACCGCTTGGCTCCATATGAAGCAATAAAAAAAGAGGAATACGAGGAGCGCGCCAAGAAATTGGAACACATTGATTTTTCCAAAATCTATACGTACGAGATCGAAGACGAAACGGAAGTGAAAAAGGAACTCGCCTGCGTCGCGGGAGTTTGCGAAATAGAAATGTAATGTATTGGACTGGAAAAGGAGATGACGGGACGACGAAATTATTTAACTCGCCGCCTGGTTGCCGTATTCCAAAAAGTTCTCGGGTAGTCAAGGCGTTGGGCTCTCTCGATGAAGTAAATTCGTATTTAGGATTGGCGAAAGCGCTCGCTCGCGAGCAAAAACTAGATCTCGAATCTTTCGTAAATTTTTTACAGGAACAACTTTTTATATTACAAGCCGAGCTTGCTGGAGCAGAAAAGACAGTTTCAAAGGAATCTCTAGAGAAAATGGAATCGAATTTGCATATTTTCTCGCAAAATATTCCCGAGATTAAATCTTTCTCGATTCCCGGAGGAACGGTTCTCTCGGCGCATTTTGATGTAGCAAGGACGATGGCGAGGCGAGCCGAGAGGGAAGTTGTTGCGCTAAGGGATGACAAAGAAAAAGCGCTCGGCGAGAAAAGCTACGCATTTTTAAACCGCCTTTCTAGCGCGTGCTTCATCTTGGCGAGATATGTAAATTCGGTCCAAGGCGTGGCTGAAACCCCACCGAGTTATAACTAAGGCGAGTAAGATGCCTTGACAGAAGGGCATATAATATGCTATCTTTATAGCGAAATATAGAGTTTTTTGATATTGGCTTTCCTTCCCCGCCCAACGTCAAATTTTGGTGTATGGCGGGGAGGGAAAGCTGCGATTAGCAGTAGGTGCCTATAGTTGAGAGGCGCCATCAGGTCCCTCTCAAAAAAATTGGAGAACATATGAAAATTCTCCGTGCTATAGGTTTACTGCTCGCAATCTTAGGGCTCAAATTCTTCTTGATGTGGGCTGTGTTTCGCGCTTTCGAGGGTTCCTTGATCGCGCTCTTCACGACCTTCTCATCATTGATGAGTTCAGTCCAAACTACTCTCCCCGCGTCGTTTTAAACGATGCGGAATAAATATGTCAGAGACGAGTCTGATTTCAGTCAGATTCGTCTCTGGCTTCCTCTGAGCGCTTCAAGGATTTGGAGAATTCAGAGGAAGTACTTTAGGAATGGAGGGAGGGCTCATGGCGATAAGGCGTTTTACTCAGCATGCAACTGACAGGGTCCGTTTAGGCGACGAAAATGGGCTAAGAACTACGTTAACTTTGGATGAAATCGCCGAAATTTTAGACTCAGGGGAATACGCATATTACGGAAGCGGCGAAAGGATTTTCTACAGCAAGAAGGATAAAAAGTTTCTAGTGGCAGTAGTTACGCCCGATGGCACTGTTGTTACAGTGAAGCCAGGAGACTCCGCCCCTGATAAACTCCGAGCACTGGCCATCATGCGAACGGCGGGATTAATGAAGCCTCTAGTTCGCGAAGAAAAGAAAGACTCAACGTAGTGATGCGTTGGGCCTTTTTTATTTTGGTGGAGATGGCGGGAGTTGAACCCGCGTCAGGAAAGCTTTTGAGGGATGGTTGACAAGCTTAGGTGAAATCCTGAATTAACTCTCAGGAAAAAAGTTTTCTCGCTTATGACACCCGCGATCCCGTAGCGAGAATCAAGGACGGATGGCTCCGACGCGAGGTCGGAGCGTTGCCATTAAGCTACTGCCAAGGCAGGCTCTCTGGTTCCAAATAAGTTTGCACTTATTATGTTCCCATGGGAGATATTTAGCTCCGCCATGGCGGAGCGCCTGAACATCATCTCAAAGTTCTTCCCCTCGAGGCCTATCATCCCCGTAGGTTGCGGCCGACTTCGCGCTCGATGTCGCGTTTTTTTATTTTGTCGCGTTTTTCGTACTTCTTCTTTCCGCGGACAATTGCGATCTCGATCTTAATTCGGCCGCTTGTAGTATACACCTTTATTGGGATGATTGTCAACCCGCGCTTCTCGGCATTTCCTGCGAGAGAGGCTATCTCTTTCTTGTGGAGCAAGAGTTTTCTAGTTCGTTCGCGCACGTACCCCTCAGGCGTATTATTCGGCTGATAGGGAGGTATATCCATGCCGACGAGAAATGCTTCGTCCCCGCGGATTAAAACGCGTGCCCCGGAAATATTTCCATTTTTATTTTTAAGCGATTTTACCTCGAGTCCCAGCAATGATAAACCCGCCTCGAATTTCTCAAGGATTTCATAGTTGAAATATGCTTTTTTGTTTTCGAGCAGGGCGGGCATAAATTCATAATAACATTCTTGCTGTGCTAAACTAAAAACATGCTTCGGGATGAATTAATAAAAGAAATCTCTAAAGCCGTTGGCGCGGATGTCGATATTAAGTTAGCCGAACCGGAGCGTTCGGAAAACGGAGATTATTCGACAAATGTCGCATTTAGAGTTGCAGGAGACCCGGAAGCAATTGCGGCTGAATTGAGGAAAAGTAAGTTGATTAAAGACGTTGAGGTTAAAAACAAATTCATAAATATTTTTTTGAAAGATGATGTTTTGATTAAAGAACTCGGTCGAGAATTAAAATGTGAGAAAAAAAATAAAAAGATTAACGTCGAATTCGTGTCCGCGAATCCGACGGGGCCTTTGACGATGGCCAACGGCCGAGGAGGATTTTACGGGGATGCCCTTTCAAATATTTTGGAAAAGGCCGGCTACAGTGTCACGCGGGAATACTATATTAACGATGCGGGCAATCAAGTCCGGCTTTTGGGTGAATCCATTCAAGCCGCTGAAGGAAAGATCCCCGATCAAGAAAATTATTACAAAGGCGAATATATAAAGGGATTGATCGGAAAATCCGGAAAAGAGGCGGTAGAAATTTTGCTTGGGCGGATAAAGGAGTCTCTCGAGAAGTCCGGAATTAAATTTAATGTTTGGTTTTCAGAGGGAGGGCTTCGCGAAAAAAAAGAGCCGGAGAAAGTTTTGAAATTTTTGGAAGAAAAAAAACTTATAGAGAAAAAAGATGGAGCAGTGTGGCTTGGCGATGCTGTGCTTGTAAAATCTGACGGAGAATATACGTATTTTTTAGTGGACTTAGCGTATCACTGGGATAAATTTATAGAAAGAAAGTTTGATTTGGGCGTAAATATTTTGGGGCCGGATCATCATGGTTATGTTGAGCGAATAAGAAAAGGAATTGAAGCGCTTGGAATCGAGCCAGAACGCTTGAGAATCATAATTATGCAACTTGTCAGGCTTATTTCAAAAGGGAAGGAGGTTAAAATGTCGAAGCGCACAGGGCAATTTGTGACTATGGACGAGCTTTTGGAGCAAGTCGGTGTTGATGTCGCGCGGTGGTTTTTTCTTGAGCGCTCGCCGAATACCCACATGGATTTCGATTTGGATTTGGCAAAAGAGAAGTCCGAGAAAAACCCGGTTTACTATGTGCAATACGCGCACACGCGTATTGCTGGTATTTTGAATAAATCCGATGCAAAGCCCGGTACGCTTACCAAGTTTAGTAATTTTGCAGAGCGCTCACTTGCGCTTAAAATTTTACGCTTCTTGGAGTTACTCGAAGACATTTCCAAAGACTATCAAGTCCATCGCCTGACTACCTATGCTTACGAACTCGCGCAAACTTTCTCCGCTTTTTACCGCGATGTCAAAGTCATCGGCTCGGACCGCGAAGCGGAACTTCTATATTTAGTTTCAAAAACAAAGGAAACGCTGGCCACCGTTCTAAAGCTTCTCGACATTTCCCAACCAGAGAAAATGTAATCAAAGAACAATTTTTTCTGCAACAATTTCCATATTCAAAAACTCTTTCGCGAATTTAGAAAATTTCTCCGGGTCGCCGGTTGTGATATAGCGCCTCACATCATTTTTTGAGAGGTGTTTTTCTATTTCGGGATGGCGGGATAAATAATTTTTTAACGATGCCGGAATTACGGACGGGGACTCAAAAATTTTTGCATCTGGAAGTTCAGCCTGAATTAAATCTTTTATCAAAGGATAATGCGTGCAGCCGAGAATAATATTTTTTATTCCACCTCTTTCGAATTCTTTTAAATATTCGCGAATCGCTTCTTTTATTTCTGGGCCATCGATTTTTCCCGCCTCGATCAGCGGGACCAAGAGAGGAGTAGCAACCTGCAAAATGTTGAACATCGGATGTTCAACAGCGTTCAGTTTCTGAATTTCTCTAACATATGCGCCTGACTCAACGGTAGCTTTGGTGGCAAGAATCCCAATTTTCCCATCGAGCTTTGCGACGGCCTCGGCTACCAGAATCAAAACACCCAAGACTTTTATATCGGGTGTCTCTTGTTGTATTTTTCGAAGGGCTTGCGAAGACGCTGTGTTGCAGGCAAGAATGACAAGCTCGCAGCCGTTTTTAGAAAGCCAATCCACAGCTTGGCGAGTATATTTGTGGATTTCTTCTTGGGAGCGCGAGCCATAGGGCGCGCGGGCGTTATCACCGAAATATATAAAGTCGTATTTTGGAAATTTTTCCGCCAATGGCTTAAAAACCGTAAGTCCGCCGTATCCAGAATCAAAAACCCCGATCATACTCTGACTATAAGCAAAAAGAAAAACTCCCGCCACACTTTTCAGTATGACGGAAGTTTCTATGGTTGGCGGCTTAGCTCGATTATTCGAGCTGTAGATTGGCGTATTGCCGGACAGCTCGGTAATAACTTACCCACCTTGCCCAATCAGCAGTGGACGCTTCTTGAGGGGTAAAGTCCACTCGCTTCCCGTCCTTATCAAGAACGCTTACGCGATCAAGCGTTCCGTCAAAGGAATAATCGTAAAAAGAGAAACGGATTTCTAACGCATCGGCACGGCGAACATCGAACGCTATTCCAGCTGGCCGCTCTGTTATTCGGACAACTGAAGGCGGGGAACTCTTCCCCATTTGGTATGTCCCGAAAAGTACGGCCGCAATGGCGACCGCGATTATTGAGCCAATAAACGCACTCTTTTTATTCATGAGAACACCTCCTTCAAAATTTTACTAATTATACACCCGTTATATAATTTTGTCAATAGTATAGGCAAGAAACTCATAATCTTGCCTATAAGACAGCATTTGCTAGACTTTACCTATATGGCCGATGAGAAAGGCTTTCCAATGTATGGTTCCGTTTCTCCTCGCTCTGAAGAGGAGATTCTTCGTTTTTGGAAAGATAATAAAATATTCGAGAAGTCTCTGGAGTCCAGGAAAAAAGAGAAGAAATTCGTCTTTTTTGAAGGCCCTCCTTATGCCAACGGTATTCCCGGGATTCACCACGTAGAATCGCGCTCGTTTAAGGATATTATTTTACGCTACAAGACCATGCGCGGATTTTTTGTACCGCGCAGAGCGGGATGGGATACGCACGGCCTTCCGACGGAAATGGCGGTTGAAAAAGCGCTCGGTATAAAATCGAAAAGGGAAATCGAGGAGAAAATCGGCGTTGAAAAATTTGTTGAAGAGGCGAAGAAAAATGTTTTCACGTTCATAGACGCTTGGGAAAAATTGACCGACCGCATGGCATACTGGCTCGATTTGAAAAATGCCTATGTGACGATGACCAATAATTATATTGAATCTCTCTGGGCTGTCATTTCCGAAATTTCCAAAAAAAAATTGCTTTATGAAGATTATAAAGTTCTACCGTGGTGCCCGCGCTGTGGAACATCGCTTTCTTCGCACGAATTGGCGCAGGGGTACCAGAAAGTAAAAGAAAATTCGATTTATGTTAAGTTCCAACTTGCAGGCGATAAGTCGCAAAATCAGCGGGTAAGTTGTCTAGTTTGGACGACAACTCCATGGACGCTTCCCGGAAACGTAGCGCTCGCGGTAAATCCAAAAATAGATTATGTGACGATAGAACGCGCCGATAATTCCGGTGAGTGGCTGATTTTGGCCGAATCTCGTCTTGGCGTAATCGAGGGAGAGTACAAAATTATCAATCGCGAGAAGGGCGCCGCGCTAGTCGGAACAAAATACAAGGCTTTATATCCTTATCCTGCTGCGACGGAAAATAGTTATTGCGTTGTCGCGGCCAGTTTTGTATCAACCGAGGACGGCTCGGGAATAGTCCATATAGCGCCCGCTTTCGGGGGAGACGACTTAGCGGTTGGGAAAAAAGAAAAGTTGCTGACGCTCGTAACTGTAACGGAGGAAGGAAAAATGAATACTCCGGGTGCTACGTGGGATGGAAAATTCATCAAAGACGCGAACCAACTAATATGCGAAGATTTAAAAAATCGCTCGCTTTTATTCAGTGTCGCTTCTTATGAACACGATTATCCTTTCTGCTGGCGGTGCGGCACGGCTTTGATGTACTACGCGAAGACTTCCTGGTTTTTCAAAACTACGGCCGTCCGCGATCATATGCTTCAGGAAAACAAGAAAATTAGTTGGCGCCCGGAATACTTGCGGGACGGCCGCTTTGGAAGCTGGCTTAAAGAAAATGTTGATTGGGGAATTTCCCGCGAGCGTTATTGGGGGACTCCGTTGCCGGTTTGGAGATGCGGGAAGTGTAAAAATATAAAAGTTGTTGGATCATTGGAAGAACTTGATGAAGCAAATCCAAGCGCCGCAAGCATAATTTTCATGCGACATGGCGAAGCATTGCATAATATCAAAAACAGAGTAAATCCATTTTCTCCTGAAAATGACAGCAAAGATGAACTTACTGAAAAAGGGAGAAGGGATGTTATCGCTTCGGCAGAGAAGCTCAAAAAGGAGAACATAGAAGTCATTGTTTCTTCGCCATCAGCTCGCGCTAAAGAAACTGCTGAGATAGTTGGCAACATTTTGGGTATTAAAAATATCGAAATAATCCCTGAACTGTACGATGTTATGATTGGAAAGTTTGAGGGGGAGCCCATTAGTGAGTTCAAAAAGGAGTTTTCAAATTTTGAGGAGCGTTTTACAAAAAAACCCGGTGGAGCGGAAAATTCGCGGGAGCTGAGAAAACGCGTGATGAAAGCCCTTGGAGAGGTGAGAGTGAAATGCGCTGGCAAGAAAGTTTTGGTTGTGAGCCATGGGGATCCAATTTGGGTTGCAATCGCTACATTGGAAGGACTCAAGGAAAAAGGCTACAAAGAATCTTTTTACCCAAGCCCCGCGGAATTCAAAAAAATTAAATTGCACAACTGGCCGTATAATCCGGCGGGTGAACTAGATCTTCATAAGCCGTATATAGACGAAATAAAATTGAAATGCGAAAAGTGTTCGGGCGAGATGGCGCGCGTGAAAGAAGTTGTAGATGTCTGGTTTGATTCCGGAGCGATGCCGTTTGCCTCGCAAGGCTGGCCCTTCGACTCCGCTCAGGGCAAGCCGCCTGCATTGTATCCGGCTGAATATATTTCCGAGGCGATCGACCAGACGCGGGGGTGGTTTTATACATTGCTCGCGGTCTCATCGCTTTTGGGATTGAAATCATCATTCAAGCGGGTTTTGTCGCTTGGTTTGGTGTTGGATGAGAAGGGCGAGAAAATGTCGAAATCAAAAGGAAACGTTGTCGATCCGCAAATGCTTATGGAAAAATATGGGGCGGATGCGGTCAGATGGTATTTTTATACTATCAATCAGCCTTGGGACGACAAGCTTTTTCGCGAGAAGGACATTCAGGATGCCCAAAGGCGTTTCCTTATGATTCTATGGAATTCGTTTGTGTATTGGCGAACTTACGGCGCAAAATCAAAAGGCAAAAGTCAAAATGCAAAATTAATTATAAACAAATGGCTTCTTTCAAAATGGAACGAAGTTTTAAGTGAGGTTGAGAAAAAGTTAGATGCATATGATATTGTTTCGGCCGCACGTGCGCTTGAAAATTTTGTTGTTGAAGATTTGTCGCATTGGTATATCAGGCGGATCCGCGAACATATGAAACACGAGAAATCGGAAGCGGCGAAAGAATGTTCGGCAACTCTCGGTTTCGTTTTACTAGAGCTTTCAAAAGCTTTAGCTCCTTTTGTGCCTTTTATTTCCGAAGGGATTTACAAAAGTTTAGAAGGCAATCACGAGAGCGTGCATCTGGAGGATTTTCCCGCCTTCGCCAAGGCTTCGGCGGGCAAGCCCGAAGAAAAAATTATTAAAGAAATGGAGGTGGTGCGAGAGATAGTTTCGAAAGGCTTGGAGGCACGGCAGAAAGCGGGGATTAAGATCAGACAGCCGTTGTCAGATTTACGATTTAAGATTTACGATTTAGGAGATAAAGAGCTTTTGGACTTGATTAAAGGGGAAGTGAATATAAAAAGCGCGATTTTCGATAAAAATCTTAAAGACGACGTTGAGCTCAATACGGAAATTACGGATGAACTCCGCGAGGAGGGTTTTGTTCGCGAATTTGTGCGGGCTGTTCAGGATTTCAGAAAAGAATTAAAACTGACTCCGCAGGAGAAAGTAGAGTTGTCCGCGAAAGGGAAGAAAGAGTTCGAAAAAATTCTCACCAAGCATGAATTGCTCATCAAAAAGGAGATAAACATTTCCGATTTATTGATAGGTAAGACTGCAGGCAATGCGAAAGAAATTTCCCTCGACGGCGAGAAACTAGAAATAGGAATCAATCACACACATCATCTAAAAATAGAAAATGCCTGAAACTCGATCCTGCCAAAACTGCAAACAAAACTTTGCAATCGAACCGGAGGATTTTAAGTTTTATGAAAAAATTTCTGTCCCGCCGCCGACATTTTGCCCAAAATGCAGAATGACGCGGCGTATGCGTTTTGGCAATCACTTAAATATGTATAAAAGAAGGGATGATTTAGGTAATAAGGAAATACTATCAGTTTATGACAAAGACGTCCCCTTCCTAATTTATAAAGCCGAAGATTGGTGGTCTGACAAATGGGACCCAATGCAATTTGGTAAGGAATATGATTTTGCTATTCCATTTTTTTCTCAATTTCTGGCTCTTTATCGCAGCGTACCGCAAATGAATCTTGTAAATATTAATTCAGTTAACTGCAATTACTGTCCTAAAATAATGAACGCAAAAAATTGTTATCTTTCTATTGGGTTGGGAATAGAAAATTGTATTTATGGCTACTACTCGCGATATTCTAAAGATTCTATTAGTTATTTCAATTTGAATCTTTCCGAGAAATGCTACGAGTGCGTTGATTGTTATAAATGTAATTCTCTTTTTTTCTCGCAGGACTGTGTCGAATGTTATGACTCAAAATTTCTAATAGATTGCCGAAATTGCCACGATTGTTTTGGATGCGTTAATTTACGAAATAAATCATTCTGTATATTAAATAAACAATATACGAAAGAAGAATATAAAGAAATAATTAATGAATATGATTTCGGGAGCAACGAAGGTATTAAACAAGCAATAGAAAAACTTAACAATCTTAAAGTTCACTTACCGAGACGCTACTCTATTTTAAATAAATGCGCTAATGTCACAGGAAATCACTTGTCAAATTCTATCAATTCATTTGATTGTTTTGACATCTCCGAAGATAGTAGCTTGGAAAGAGTTAAATATGGAATTATTGGAAGCTCTATGAGAGATTGTTATGATTTTTTTACTGGCGGAGAAGACATTGAATTATCGGCAGAATTCATGCTGACCGTTGGAGGCAGTAATAACTTCGCAACCATTAATGTTCCTGAATCGCATAATGTTAAATATTCTATTGATTGTTATAACTCGAGTAATTTGATTGGATGTGTTGGCCTGCGTAAAAAAGAATATTGTATTCTCAATAAACAATTTACCAAAGAAGAATACGAAGAGCTCATTCCAAAAATCATCCAGCATATGAAAGATATACCATACATAGATAATAAGAAAAGAGTTTATGCGTACGGCGAATTTTTTCCGGAGGAATTTTCTCCTTTTGCATATAATGAAACCGTTGCCCAAGAAAATTACCCTTTAACAAAGGGGCAGGCGCTTGATATGGGATATTCTTGGAAAGATTCAGAAAAAAGAAATTATCAAATTAGTGTGAAATCTCAGGATCTCCCAGATCATATCCGGGATGCAAAAGATGATATTTTAAATCATATAATTGGATGTGAACATGAAGGAAAATGCAACGAGCAATGCACAGAAGCATTTAGAATTATTTCCCAAGAACTCGATTTTTATCGAAAGCAAAATTTTCCCTTGCCACGACTCTGTCCTAACTGTCGCCATCACCAAAGGCAGAAACAACGCAATCCCTTAAAACTCTGGCATCGCGCGTGCATGTGCGAGTTGGAAAACCATGGGCACGATGGAAAATGCCCCAACGAATTTGAAACTTCATATTCTCCGGAAAGGCTAGAAATTATTTATTGCGAGAGTTGTTATAACAAAGAAGTCGCATAATTTATATTCACTTGACACATATCCTATATGATATACAATGAAGATGGATCTAGTTATAAGGTGAAGTTTTACCTTGATATAAAAAGTGGCCGTAGTCCAGTCAAAGATTATATCGACAAACTCAATGATAGAGAAAGAGCGAAAGTATTGAAATATATTGAGTTTCTTCGCGAAAATAAGGGCGTTCTCGACGAACCGTATTCAAAACATATCAATGGCAAAGTTAGAGAGCTTCGAGTTGACTTTGCGCGACAGCACCATAGAATTTTTTACTTTATTTTTGTCGGACGAAATATCATTTTGCTCCACGCTTTTTTGAAGAAAACTCCGAAGACCCCGACTGGCGAAATAAAAAGAGCAGAGGAGCGTTATAAAAATGTAATATCCAATCAAAAACTCTATGAATAAATCAAAAAAACAATACAAAGTAGTAGATTTTCAAAAATATCTCGCGAGCGAGCTTAAAAATCCAAAGATACGAAAATATTACAATGAATACGGCAAGCAACTAGAAATTGCGTATCAGATTTTATTGTTGCGCAAACAGGAAGGCATTTCCCAGTCCGAACTCGCGCAAAAAATCGGCACTACTCAAAGCAATATTGCTCGCATGGAGCAAGGTAAGCAAAACTTTACCACGGAAACACTTCAAAAAATTGCCTCAGCGCTTAGGCATGATTTGAAAGTAGAATTTGTAAAATAAGGAGGCTGTATGGCAAACGGACTATATCAAACCGAAGGAATTATTTTTAACTCGCAGGACCAAGGAGAGGCGGATAAGGTTTTGACTATATATACGAAAGAATTCGGGATGTTGAAACTCTTTGCGCGGGGGACTAGAAGATCGAGTTCTAAGCTGAATAAATTTTTGAACCTTTTTACATATGGGAAATTCGGTTTTGTTTCCGGAAAAGATTCGTGGCACCTGATTGATGCCGAAGATTTGGGGCGTTTTGATAAAATTTACGAACCGGAATTCGGCAGGGTATCCAATTTTATAAAAAGATTTTCTCCAGGCGAGGGCGAGGAGCCAAAGCTTTGGGATGCATTTTGGGATTTTACAAGAACAGGGGACGAGCTTTTATTCTACGCCAAAGCGCTTTCTATTTTGGGATATTTGGACGAAAAAGAGATCCAGACGCATTCGCGGGAAAATTTAGCGCAATTGATTTCTGGCGCTATCGCGTCCTCCCAGCTTTGAGTAATTAGATGTCGCCGACTTGGTAGCCGGATGCGCTAATTTTACTAATAATTAAATAATTAAAGAATTAGTGGTAAAATTGGCAAGTGAGCGAGCATCTCGAAGAACTTAAAAAGCGCCTTTATAAGTCGGGGGAATCTTTTGATGCCAGGTTGCGCCGCCCGGAATTGACTCCACGGCCCCAGAAGCCCCCAGTTTCTTGGCAGGAGGAAGCCGAGCCCGTTGTTATGATGGAGCCGAAGCATAGCGGGAAAATATGGTGGATTTTAGGCGCAGTTTTTTTTATAGCCGCGATAGGGGCGGGCGCTTATTATTATTTGAGCAATAATGCAATTTCTAACGAGAGAATTAAGATCAGCATTTCCGGCCCAGATGGAGCAGTCGGCGGGGAGAGGGCTACCTGGGAAGTCGCTATCACTAATAACAACAGCAAAGAACTTTCGGGAGCGGCATTGATTTTCGAATACCCCGCAGGCTCGAAAGTTTTGGACGAAGGAGTTAAGGGATTGCGTTCGAGAAAAATTTTAGAAAATATCGGGCGAGGCCAGACGGTGCGCCTTTCTTTTAGCGCCTTTATCTACGGCTTTGAAAACGAGTCGAAGGATATTCGAGCGACACTGGAATATACCCCGTCTGGGTCAAGCGTATCTTTTTCAAAAGAGGAGCTCGCCAAGATTACGGTAACGCGTTCCCCGGTCGGAGTTTCTTTTGATCTTCCATCGGAAATCCGCGCAGGGCAGGAAGTCGAGATTAAGATAAATTACGTATCCAATTCATCAAGTGTTCTGGAAAATCTTAATTTGAACCTAGAAGTTCCTTCGAGATTCGTTTATAAAAGCGCAGATCCGAAACCGGATACCGGCGGAGGAACATGGTTTTTATCCCCGCTAAATCCTGGAGAAAAAAGAACCATTTCGGTCAGAGGCATTTTAAGCGGGGGCGAGCTTGAGGAAAAAAGCTTTAAAGCTTCGGTCGGTATTAAAGATCTATCCGGAGAGTTTAGTATTTACGGCCAGGGGGTCGCCACGATTCAGCTGAAAAAACCTTTCTTGGAAGTTGATGCAAAGATAAACGGGCAGGATTCCTATGCCGCGCGCCCGGGAGAGTCTGTTTATGTTGAGCTTACATATAAAAACAATTTGACCGTACCGGTGGAGAACGCGATTATCGAGGCTGTTTTATCCGGAAAAATATTTAACGAAAGCAAGACCATTGTTCGCCTCGGAACCTATAGATCAATCGATAAAAGAATAATATGGAATTCTTCTCTGAATAATTCTTTAGCTAGAATTGATCCGGGAGAATCCGGGACTGTGAGCTTCCAGTTGGAAATGCTGGAAAAGATTACGATAAAAACAGCTGCCGATAAAGAATTCAGTTTGCCGATGCATTTTGAAATCAGGCCTGGGGTAAAGCCCCCCGGGTATGAAGGGGTGGACTTAAAAGGGGAGGATAGTTTGGATATAAAACTGATCTCGCGCCTTCAGCTTGTTCGAAGAGGGTTTTACTATTCAAAAACCATGCCCAATACGGGCCCGATCCCAGCGAAAGTCGGGCAGGAAACAACGTTTACCGTAATACTGTCTCTTACAAATTCAACGAATGACCTTGAAGGGGTTAAAGTTCGCGCCTTTCTCCCGCCGTATATGAGCTGGAAAAATAAAATTATCCCGTCCTCCACCGTTTCTTACGATCCTAATACGGGAGAGTTGATATGGGATGTCGGAGATTTGAAAGCGGGGGTAGGCTATACTTCTCCGGCAAAAGAAATAACATTCCAGGTCGGATTTATTCCTTCGGCAAACCAAGTCGGTCAGGTTCCAGATCTTGTTACTAATATCTCGGCCGAAGGGCACGATAAATTTACCGATCAAAATCTCCAGGTATCGGTTCCGGCATTAACGCTTAAACTCGAATCTGACCCAAAGATTGATATGCGGAAAACTACGGTGATAAAGTGAAGGACATGGTTGATTTGGATAAAATCGTTTCTTTAGCCAAGCGCCGCGGTTTTGTTTTCCCGGGCTCGGAGATTTACGGCGGACTTGCGGGGACTTGGGATCTTGGGCCGCTGGGAGCCGAGATGGCGCACAATATCAAAGAACTTTGGTGGAATCATTTTGTGCGCGCGCACGAAGAGAATTACGGTTTGGCTTCGAGTATTTTGATGCCAGAGAAAGTTTGGGAAGCGTCAGGACATCTCGAGGGCTTCGCCGATCCTTTGGTAGAATGCAATAAATGTAAGCGCAGGTTTAGGGCGGATCAACTTGAAGATAAAGAGAAAGGAAAATGTCCCGAATGTGTCGGCGTGCTTTCCGAACCGCGGCAATTTAACCTGATGTTCAAATCACAGGATGCTTATTTGCGCCCAGAGATTGCGCAGGGCATGTTCGTTAATTTTAAAAATATCTTGGATACAATGCATCCGGAGCTTCCTTTCGGCATTGCTCAGATCGGGCGCGCTTTTCGAAATGAAATCGCGCCGCGGGATTTTTTGTTTCGCGTACGCGAATTCGATTTGATGGAGTTTGAATATTTTGTCCGCGAAGAGGAATGGGAAAAAAATTTTGAAAAGTGGAGGGGCGAAATCTGGTCCTGGATTGAGAAAGTCGGGATTAATAAAGATATGGTCCACGAGCTTGAGGTTTCAAAGGAAGACCGCGCTCACTACTCCAAGAGGACAATTGATTTTGAATTTGACTACCCATTCGGCAAAAAAGAATTATACGGCCTCGCTTATCGCGGAGATTACGATCTTTCCGCGCACGAAAAAGCCTCCGGAGCGGATCTGCGTTTTATTGATCAGGCATCCAGCGATAAATTTATTCCGCACGTGATCGAACCAACCTTCGGTTTAGGCAGAACAATTTTGGCGGTTCTACTATCGTCTTACGCTGAAGATGAGTTAGGCGGGGAGAAAAGAATATTCTTAAGATTAAAACCTGCCATCGCCCCAGTTACGGTTGCCATTTTCCCGCTTGTAAAAAATAAGCCTGATTTGGTCGCAAAAGCGCGCGAGATTTATTCCAGCCTCAAGCAATGTGCAAAAAGCGTACAATTTGACGACAACGGCAATATCGGTAAGCGATATCGCAGGCAAGACGAAATCGGCACACCATGGTGCGTAACTGTTGACTACCAAACCCTCGAAGACGGCACAGTTACCATCCGCGATAGGGATACGGGGGAACAGATTAGAAAGGACCAAAAAGAGCTGGAAAAGTATTTTCCCGAGAGGATTTCATGAGAGAGCGGTTCAACACAACTTTCCGCGCCTTGCGGTCGCGCAACTTCCGGCTGTTCTTATTTGGGCAGGGGATTTCGGTTATTGGTACCTGGATGCAGAGGGTGGCCTTGAGTTGGCTTGTATACAAACTTACAAGCTCAGCTTTGCTCCTGGGTGTGGTAAATTTTGCGAGCTACATCCCGCTACTCGTCGTCTCTCCAATTGCCGGAGTATGGATCGATCGGTACCCCAAGATAAAAATTGTAATCGCAACGCAGATTTTATCCATGATCCAAGCGCTTCTCCTCGCCTTTTTAGTACTCTCGGGCAAAATCGAAATTTGGCACGTGATTATTTTAAGTTTGTTTTTGGGCGTGATAAATGCCTTCGATGTTCCAGGAAGGCAGTCATCGTATATCAATTTGATAGATAATAAAGAGGATCTGCCTAATGCGATAGCGCTTAATTCTGTCGCATTTCATCTTTCGCGCTTCATTGGCCCTTCCGTTGCCGGGGTGATAATCGCGGCATTTAGCGAGGGCATTTGTTTCCTGGTTAACGGCCTAAGCTATATTCCGGTTATTATCTCGCTTTTTATGATCCGAGCTGTCGACGATGCTAAAAGCGGAGAAGGGAAGCACGCGCTGGAAGAATTGAAAGATGGATTTAGATATATTTCCGCGAAGCCTGCCTTAAAAAATATACTACTGCTTGTCGCGGCAGTAAGTTTTTTCGGATGGTCGTATACAATTTTATTGCCGGTTTTCGCGAAAGATATTTTGGGCGGAGGCGCTCTTACTTTTGGATTTCTTAATTCCGCGACTGCTGTCGGGGCAGTCGTAGGAGCTTTTTACGCGGCATCGCGAAAAAATCTTTTTGGGCTCGAAAGGAGAGCTGTCTTTTTTGCTTCCGTATTCGGCGTTGCCATCGTTTTATTTGCCTTCTCGAAGATGCTTTGGTTCTCTATGATTTTTGTCGCTCTCTCCGGCTTGGGCGCGATGTTGCACAACACTTCAGCGAATTCATATGTACAGACATCAGTCAATGATAAAACGCGTGGCAGAGTTATGAGCATCTATGCCTTTGGGCACCAGGGATTGATCCCGGTAGGTAGCTTACTTCTCGGCTGGGCGGCGTCGTCTTACGGCGCACCAATCGCAATGATGGCCGCTGGAATATTCTGCATCATCTCCATTTTATTTTTAGGCCCGAGGATAGTTACGTCGCCCGCCAAAAATTCCAGTTGAGCCTTATTTTTCCATTGCATTTTCCTTAGTAAGATGCTAATTTTATATTACTTTATTATTTAAGAATTTAGGCGGGTCAAATGAAATTCGAGAAAAAGACATTCAAGAACGGGCTTCGGGCGGTGGTGGCGCCGATGATAGATACTCAAGCTATGACCTTGCTTGTGCTTTTTGGGACGGGTTCGAAATACGAAATAAAGAAATTAAACGGCATTTCGCATTTTTTGGAGCACCTTTTTTTCAAAGGAACGAAGCACCGCCCAAAGGCCGGGCAGGTTAATTTGGAGCTGGATCGCTTGGGAGCCGAATCAAACGCGTTTACCTCAAAAGAATATACCGGCTATTATGTCAAAGCCGCGGCAAAACATTTCGAAGTCGCGCTTGATATTGTTTCCGATATATTGCTCGAACCGCTTTTCAAAGCCCAAGAAATCGAAAAGGAGAGAGGAGTCATTTTACAGGAACTTTCAATGTATGAGGATAATCCGCAAAGACAGGCCTATGAAATTTTTGAGGACTTGCTTTATGGCGACCAGCCCGCGGGATGGATGACTGGAGGGTATCCGGAAACTGTAAAAAATATAAACAGGGATGATATTATCCACTACAAAAATAGCCACTATCTTTCCTCCAATGCCGTTGTCGCCGTTGCCGGCAACGTGGATCAGGCAAATGTGTTTAAGAAAATAGGGAAGGTTTTTTCAAAGATGCCGCAGGGCAAGAAGATCGAGAAGCTAAAAGTAACGGAAGCGCAAGCAAGGCCGCAGGTTAAATTAAAGAAAAAAGATGTTGATCAGACGCACATACGTTTAGGCGTGCGCTCCTATGATATGTATGATGAGAGGAGATACCCACTCACAGTTCTAAACACAATAATCGGGGGAAACTGGTCCTCGCGCCTATTTACGGAATTAAGGGAAAAGCTCGGGCTTGCTTATTATGTCCGATCTTCAATCGAGCAATACACAGATACGGGATATCTCATTGCTTCCGCGGGGATTCCTCACGGAACTTTGGGAAAAGTTTCCGAAAAAATTGTGCAGATTTTATCCGGCGCCAGAAAAAAGGGCGTCTCCCCGCAAGAAATCAAATTTGCCAAAGAGTATATACGCGGTTCAATGGGCTTGGCTTTCGAATCGTCCGATGAGGTCGCGATGTATCTTGCCTCGCAGGAGCTTTTTTATAAAAAAATACTGACCCCCGAGGAGGTTTTATTAAAGATTGAGAAGGTTGGAAGAAGCGATATTTCGAGCGTGGCCAAGGATATATTTTCCCCGGGAAAAATCAATCTTGCCGCTATAACTCCAGACGATAATATAAAGCCGTTTGAAAAAATATTAGCAAAAATATAAATGAACGAAGAAAAAATAACAATCGATATCTCAATCCTATCTTTGATAAAAATTTTACTCTTTGTTATTTTGGCTTGGGTTGTTTTCGAGTTGCGCGCAGTTATAGGGGTTCTCTTGGCTTCGGTAGTAATCGCGTCCTCGGTGGATCCGGCAGCGCGCTGGTTTTCCGCCTATAGAATTCCTAGAGTTATCTCGGTTGTCTTGGTGTATTTGGCCGCATTTACAATTTTGGGGCTGGTTTTTTATCTTATCCTTCCGCCGCTTGTCTCGGAGATGGGCGGTTTTTTGACGGATCTCCCGGACAATATTGAGACTTTTGAGCCAAAAAATATTCTATCTTTCTTGCCAGAATTGCCTAAGAGTTTCAATAACGTATTGAGGGACGCCATTTTAAATTTCCGAGATTATTCTTTCGAGAGCACATCAGGGCTTCTTGCCGGAATCGCGAAAATATTCGGAGGAGCCGTTTCATTTATTATGATTATAGTAATTTCGTTCTATCTGTCGGTTGAGGAGCGCGGCATCGAGAATTTTCTGAAAATAGTTACCCCAAAGGAGTACGAGGGATACGCGCTTGATCTATGGAATCGCTCGAGAAGAAAAATCGGGCTTTGGTTCCAAGGCCAGTTGCTCCTGGGCTTATTGGTTGGGATCCTCGTTTTTTTGGGCCTTACCATACTCGGCGTTAAATATGCCCTCCTGCTTGCGATCCTTTCCGGAATTTTGGAGATTATCCCAGTATTTGGCCCGATAATATCCGCAGTGCCTGCGATCGGAGTTGCGTTCACTCAAAAACCTGTTCTTGGTATAGCCGTCCTTGTCTTGTATGTAATCATCCAACAGTTTGAAAACCATCTTATTTACCCATTGGTCGTGAGGAAAACTATCGGGATCCCCCCGCTTCTGGTAATTTTGTCGATTTTTATAGGCGGGGTGCTGGCGGGGTTTTTTGGGATCATGCTTGCGGTGCCCGTAGCGACTGTGCTTGTTGAATTTATTAATGACTTTGCCAGGCGAAAGCAGATAGAATTTTAAATGGCTAAATTTTATATAACAACGACTCTGCCGTATGTAAATGCGCCACCGCATATTGGTTTTGCCCTCGAGCTTGTGCGAGCTGATATAATCGCACGGTATCATAGGCTTTTGGGAGATGAAGTCATTTTTAATACCGGGACCGATGAGCACGGCCTGAAGGTTTACCGCAATGCTTTAAAAGAAAATAAAGATCCTAAGGAATATGTAGATATGCTCGTCAAGCGTTTTGTGTCTCTAAAATCTACTCTAAACGTAAGTTATACGAATTTCATCCGGACGACCGATCCTCATCATAAAAAAGCCGCCCAGGAATTTTGGAATCGCTGCTCGGCTTCAGGCGATATATATAAACAACTTTATTCTATAAAATATTGCGTCGGATGTGAGCTTGAAAAAACGGAATCAGAACTTGATGAATATGGCCGTTGCCCCATCCATCCAAATTTGGAAATCGAGATTATAGAAGAGGAGAACTATTTTTTTCGATGGTCAAAATATCAGGAAAAACTGCTTGAATTGTATTCCTCAAGGCCAGATTTCGTTTTGCCATCTTTCCGCATGAATGAACTTCGCAATTTTGTCTCCTCGGGACTCCGGGATTTCAGCATCACGCGCAGGCGCGAGAAAATGCCTTGGGGGGTTGCTGTTCCGGAGGATGACGAACATGTGATGTATGTATGGTTTGATGCGCTTGTAAATTATATTTCAACTTTGGGTTGGCCGGAGGACGAAAAGAAGTTTAAGAATTTTTGGCCAGGCATCCAGATTGCCGGAAAAGACAATCTGCGCCAGCAAGCCGCGATGTGGCAAGCTATGTTGATGTCGGCTGGGTTACCGTGCTCGAAGCAGATCCTGATTAACGGCTTCATTGAGAGCGGCGGACACAAGATGTCAAAAAGTTTGGGCAATGTTGTGGACCCAACGGATGTAGTCGGACAATATGGCACGGACGCGCTTCGATATTGGTTTGCGCGAGAAGTGCCAGCTTTCGACGATGGGGATTTCACACAAGACAAATTCGCCTTCGCTTACGAGGGAAATTTGGTAAACGGACTTGGAAATTATATCCAGCGCGTTTCAACTATGGTTAAAAATTATTTTCCTGAAGGAATCGCGAGGCCAAGCACCGAAGATTTGCTGAAAGTTGCCCTAAAAAGGGGAGATTCGGAATATGTTGCGCTTGAATATTTTATTAAGAGAATAATTGCCAAAGAATACAGGGAAGCTATGGAAAAGTTTGAGCTTACTAAAGCGATCGACAAAATTTTCGAGCTCTTAAAAGAGCTGGATGTTTTTGTTCAGGTCCACGAGCCTTTTAAGCTCATAAAAAAAGACAAAGAAAAAGCCAAAGTTATTTTATGGAATTTATGCTATGGCGCCGTCGGACTAGCTTGGCTGCTTATCCCGTTTTTACCGGAAACATCGGATAAAATATTTGATATATTTGGGATCACGGAGAAAAATCCGCCAGCTGGCGGACCTAAATGGGATAATTTTAAGGCAAAAGAGCACAAGGCACTTTTCCCGCGAATTGAAAAATGAAATTATTCGACGTACATACGCACGTTCAGTTCGCGGCTTTCAATGAAGATAGAGAAGATGTAATAAAGCGGGCGCAAGAAAAGGAGGTCTACATGATTAATGTTGGGACCCAGTGGGATACGTCTTCGGCGGCTATTGATTTAGCAAAAAAATACGAATCAGGAGTTTGGGCTACGGTTGGGTTGCATCCTATTCATACTTCAAAATCTTTTCATGATAAGGAGGAATTGGGAGGCGGAGAAGAAGCTCGAGAGTTTACTTCGCGTGGGGAAGAATTTGATTATGAAAAGTATAAGAAGCTTGCATTGGATGGGAAAGTAGTCGCACTTGGGGAATGCGGTTTAGATTATTACAGGCTTGAAGAGGGTACGCGGCATAGGCAAGAGAAAGTATTCATAAATCATATTGAACTTTCTCGCGACGTCAAAAAACCGCTAATGATACATTGCCGCCAAGCTTTTCCAGACCTGATTAAAATTCTCGAATCTTATCGTTCCTCGCTGATAGCGAAGCCCGGAGCGGTCCACTTTTTTTCCGGTACTACAGATAATGCCAAGAAATTAATGGATCTAGGCTTTTCTTTTTCTTTCGGAGGAGTTCTAACTTTTACGCATGAGTATGAAGATGTTGTAAAATATATCCCGCTCGACAGGATTTTACTCGAAACCGACGCTCCTTACGTTGCGCCAGAGCCATATCGAGGAAAACAAAACGAGCCGAGTTATGTAATTGAAGTCGCAAAGAAAATAGCTGAAATTAAGGGGGACACCACTGAGGAGGTTATTGAAATAACTTTCAAAAACGCCGAAACGCTTTTTCTTGAAAAAAATCCTGAAAAATAATAGAATTCTGGGATATGTCGGCGTATTCCAAGATCGAAAATAAATGGAGAAAATTGTGGCTAAAAGCAGGGGTTTACGAACCGGATTTAAAGAAAGCAAAAAAACCTTTCTATAATTTGATGATGTTCCCATACCCTTCAGCGGAAGGGCTTCATATTGGGAGTGTCAGGACTTTTACAGGAGTTGATATCTATGGAAGGTTTAAAAGAATGCAGGGGAACGATGTTTTTGAGCCGATTGGACTGGATGGATTCGGGATCAATTCGGAGAATTTCGCGCTGAAAATCGGTGTGCATCCTTCGAGACAGGCGAAAATTTCCGAAAAAAATTTTTACCGCCAACTCGAAATGATCGGGAACAGCTTTGCATGGAGAGAAAAACTTGAAACTTACGAACCGGAATATTACAAGTGGACGCAATGGGTTTTTGTCCAAATGTTTAAAAAGGGTCTCGCTTACCGCAAGCGCTCTCCTGTGAACTGGTGTCCATCCTGCAGGACGGTTTTAGCGGACGAACAAGTAATATCCGGGGAATGCGAAAGGTGCAGTGCGAAAATAGAGAAAAAAGATTTGGAGCAATGGTTTTTCAAAATTACCAACTATGCTGAAAGGCTTTTGGCGGGCTTGGACAAAATTAATTGGACAGAAAGCGTTAAAACCACGCAGAAAAATTGGATTGGCCGCTCCGAGGGATATTCTCTCAAATTTCCCTTAATCGGCATCCCAGGCGAGGAAGATAGGAAACACTCGATTGATATTTTTACAACGCGGCCGGATACTCTTTTTGGGGTGACTTTCATTGTGATTTCCCCCGAACTCGCAAAAAGATGGATTAACGACGGATGGCAAGTGTCGGGCGATGTCAAAAAATATATTGCGCACGCTCTTTCTTTACGCGGGAATATAAAACGAGGAGAAGAAGAAAAGTCAGGGGTATTTCCCGGGATACACGCGATTAACCCAGCCAATCAGGAGAAAATTCCCGTATGGATTTCTGATTACGTTTTGGACGCATACGGAACAGGGGCGGTAATGGCTGTGCCGGCGCACGACAGCCGAGATTTTGAGTTTGCAAAAAAATTCAATTTAACTATTCGCGAAGTAATTTCTCCTGATGGGCGGGATCACGATTTAAGAGCGGCGTATACAGACCCGGGAGTTTTGATAAATTCCGCAAAATTCAATGGGACCAATTCCGAGAAGGCAAAGATTGAAATAACTAAGTTTGCAGGAGGGGATAGAAAAATAAACTACCGCTTGCGGGATTGGCTCATCTCACGCCAGCGCTATTGGGGTCCGCCCATCCCGATGATATTTTGCGATTTCTGCCATAAGTCTGGGAAGGGAGAAAGAAAAGAAATGCCTGGGTGGCATTCCGTTCCCGAAAAAAATCTCCCGGTCAAGTTGCCTTTTATCAAAGATTACAGGCCGCAAGGGACGGGAGAATCCCCGCTGGCAAAAGAAAGAAAATTTTCCAAAGCGAGGTGTCCCATGTGCAAGAATTGGGCGCGCCGCGAAACAGATGTATCCGATACTTTTTTGGATTCAACGTGGTACTTTTTCCGCTATCTGGATACAAAGAATAAGAATAAGCCATTCGATAAGCAGAGCGCAAAAAAATGGTTGCCGGTTAATATGTATATTGGAGGGGCGGAGCATTCCGTTCTACACCTTCTTTATTCCCGTTTTATTACCAAAGCTTTTTTCGACTGGAAAATAATTAATTTCGACGAACCGTTTAAAAAATTTAGGGCGCATGGGCTTATCATCAAAGACGGCGCCAAGATGTCCAAGTCAAAAGGGAATATTGTCAACCCGGACGGCTATTTTAAGGATTTTGGCGCGGATGTGATGAGGATATACTTGGCATTTATGGCGCCTCTGGAGCAAGGCGGGGATTTTCGCGATCAAGGTATTTCCGGCATTGACCGATTTCTTGTCCGCGTCGGTAAATTGAAAGCCAAATTAGCGAAAACTTCAAAAGAGGGGCTTAGTGAGAATTCAGAAAAACTGCTCCATAAATCCATAAAAAAAATCGGGGAGGATATTGAAAACCTTCATTATAATACGGCTATCTCGCAGCTGATGATTCTTTTAAGCGAGCTTGAAAAACTGGCATCTCTGCCATGGCATTCTTACGATATATTTTTAAAACTGCTTGCGCCATTCGCACCGTATTTAAGCGAGGAACTTTGGCAGGAATTTTCCGCCAAAGGCGGACCAGCCTCTGGCTGGAAAAAGCAAAATTCTATTCATCTCGAACCTTGGCCAAAATTCGACCCAAAAAAAATAAAGGACGAAAGGTTTAAATTAATTATTCAGGTAAATGGGAAAGTCCGCGCGGTTTTGGATGCCACAATCGGTATTTCGGAAAAGGCGGCGCTTGAAATGGCCATGGAAGATGAAAGCGTCAAAAAATATATTTCCTCGCTCGCCGGCTCTCCAAAGAAAACGATTTTCGTCCCGGACAAGTTATTAAATCTTGTGATATAACATGAAAGCAGTAATACCTTCGGCGGGAGAGGGAATCCGCCTGCGCCCACTTACTCTTGATACACCAAAACAGCTTTTGGAGCTTCATGGGAAGCCTATCCTGGAGCATATTTTTGACTCACTTCCGGACGAGATTGACGAGATAATTCTTGTTGTTGGCTATCTTGGGGATAAGATAGTTAAGCATTTTGGCACGAATTTTAAAGGTAGGAAAATTAAATATGCTTGGCAGAAACAAAAGCGCGGCACATGGGATGCCCTATTGGCAGCGCGCAAGCATATCGGGAAGGGAAAATTTTTAATGCTTTACGGCGACGACATCATCGATAAAAAAAGCATTAAAAAACTTTTAAAGCATGAGTTGGCGGTTCTGGCCAAAGAAGTTCCAGATCCTAGGAGATTTGGGGTAGTGGTTAAAGATAAAAAAGGAAGGCTTTTGGAGTTGGTTGAAAAGCCGGAAAATCCGAAATCAAAATTAGCATTGACTGGTGTGAAAATATTGGACGAAAGGATTTTTCGCTATCCGGCCGCTAAACATAAAAACGGAGAATATTATGTGACGGATTCGGTTTCTAAGCTTGCCCGAGATCACGCGGTGATTGTGGAGGAGGCGGATACGTGGCTTTCTATTGCAACTCCCGAAGAATTAGCGCGTCTCAATGAAGATTTTAAAAATAAAAAAAGAAAAGCTTAAAGAAGCAGTCCAGGAAGCGGTTTTAGCGCTTGAGGCGGGGGAGGTTGTAAAAGTCCCGACGGATACCGTCGCCGGCTTAATTTGCGATTACTATAATAAAAAAGCAGAGAAGGAGATATTCAGGTTAAAGAAGCGCCCGGAGGAAAAAATACTTTCGATTTTTGTTTCTTCTATCGCAGAAGCGAAAAAACTTGTTCCGGTAATTGAGCGCCAAGAAAAATTTTTAGCTAGAGTATGGCCTGGAAAAGTAACCTGCGTACTAAAAAAAGATATCGGAGGATTCAGAATTCCAAATGATGAATTTATTTTAGGACTTCTTCAAAAATTTGGCGGCCCGCTTTTGCAGACTTCTGCTAATATTTCAGGCGAGCCAGCAGTAGGCGGATTGCCTTCGACAGTAGTGGATATAAGCGGCGATAAATTGAAAATTCTCCGAGAAGGCGCTGTTTCTGGAACCGAATTACAAAAAATCTGGGATATGCTATAAATTTTATATGCGCGATAAAGAAGTAGAAAAACTTATCAAAGCCGAAGAAAAGCGCCAAAAAAGCGTTATTAATTTAATACCGTCCGAGAACTATGTTTCGGATGATGTTCTGCGCGCACTAGGCTCGGTGTTGAATAACAAGTATTCCGAGGGGTACCCTGGAGCGAGATATTATGGAGGGAATATTATCATCGATAAAGTTGAAGAGCTTTGCAAAAAACGCGCGCTTAAGCTTTTTAAATTGAATCCAGCCGAATGGCACGCGAATGTCCAGCCGCTTTCAGGATCTCCGGCGAATCTCGCGGTATATTCTGCGTTGGTCCCAATCGGCGGGAAAATTATGGGCCTTCTTCTATCTTCGGGAGGGCATTTGACCCATGGGCAGAAAATGTCCATGACGGGGAAAATTTGGCAGCAAGTGCCTTACGAAGTTGATCCGAAGACAGAGACCCTTGATTATGAAGCGCTAAAAAAACTTGCGATAGCAGAGAAGACAAATATAATCGTCGCGGGATATACTGCGTACCCAAGATTTGTCGATTGGAAAAAATTTAGGGAGATTGCGGATGCAGCGGGAGCGATTTTGATGGTTGATATGTCCCACATGGCAGGGCTTGTTGCAGGGGGAGTTTACCCAAGCCCCTTTCCTTATGCCGATGTTGTAACCACGACGACGCATAAGACTCTCCGCGGACCAAGATCAGCAATAATTTTTGCGAAGAAAGACGAACGGAGTTTTGATAAAAAAATTGATAAGGCAATTATTCCGGGACTTCAGGGAGGGCCGCACGAAAATGCTATAGCGGGGGTTGCAGTATGCCTGAAAGAGGCCATGAGCCCATCTTTTAAAAAATACGCCAAACAGATTATAAAAAATGCAAAGATTCTTGCGGGCGAACTTAAAAAAAGAGGATGGCGGATAATTTCCGGCGGAACCGATTCGCATTTGCTCCTCGTCGATACTTGGATGAACGGAAAAGGATTATCCGGCAAAGACGCGGAAAGAGCTTTGGAGAAAGGCGGAATTATTGTAAATAAAAACACAATCCCGGGGGACCCCCGCGGGCCATTGGATCCCTCCGGAATCCGCCTCGGCACCCCTGCCATTACCACCCAAGGTATGAAAGAAAAAGATATGGCCAAAATCGCGGAGAAAATAGACAGGATTTTACACAAAAAATGATTGTAGACGGAAAGGCCATCGCCCAGAAAATAAAATCCGCGCTCAAAGAAGAAATATCTAGGTCCAAACGGAAAATACGCTTGGCGGTTTTGAAAGTTGGGGACGATCCCGTGACGGCAAAGTATCTCGAAGTGAAAAAGAAATTTGCTGAGGCGATAGGGGTGGACGTGCGTATTTACGAAGTACCAGTTGATATTTCAAACAATAAATTACGAGAGAGATTATCTGAGATAGTGCATATCGAAGAAAATGACGGGGTAATCGTTCAACTTCCAATGCCGGCAGGGATAAATATGCAGTATATTTTGGATGCGATAACTCTGGAAAAAGATCCGGATATGCTCTCATCGAAAAGTTGGGGAAAATTCTCGACGGGTAAATCCAAAATTTTTCCGCCGGTCGTTGGCGCCATTAAAACTATTTTTGACGAGAATAAAACAGAATTGAAGGGGAAAAACGCGGTTGTTGTCGGCGCTGGACGGCTTGTCGGGAAACCCGTTGCAGCTTGGCTTATTGGGGAAGGGACTACCGTTTCGGTGATTGATGAAAATACCAAAAATCCCGAGGATTACACAAAAAAAGCGGATATAATAATTTCAGGAGTTGGCAAGCCCAGACTAATAAAAGCGGATATGGTTCGGGACGGAGTCGTCGCGATAGATTGCGGGACTTCCGAATCGTCTGGCACTGTTTCTGGGGATATTGATCTGGATGTTTCCAAAAAAGCTTCCACATTCGCTCCGGTTCCGGGCGGTGTCGGCCCGATAACGATCGCGATGCTTTTTAGAAACTTAATCGAGCTTTCGAAATGATTTACAGCAACCTCGTCATATTTTTCGGCAATTATCTGGCATGGATTCTGGGCGCCGGCCTCGTTTTTTTTGTGATTTCGCAAAATAGAGAAAATTTCCGTGTTGCTATAGAAGCGCTTTTTGCCGGAATTCTTTCGCGTTTTGTTTTCGCGGAGATAATAAGATATTTTTATGATAAGCCGAGGCCGTTCGAAGTTGACGTTTCAATTCCCTTAATATTGCACGAAGTCGGGAAGTCGTTTCCATCTGGGCACGCCGCATTCTTTTTTGCCGTTGCCACGACGCTATTTATTTATAACCGCAGATGGGGAATTGTATTTTTTATTGGGGCGATCGCGATGGGAATCGGGCGCGTCTTGGCTCATATCCATTGGCCCATCGATATTTTAGGCGGGGCTTTGATAGGAATTGCGTCCGCCGCGATTATATGGAAAGTTATGCACAAACGGGGTTTGACGCGCAAAAGTGAAATAGCTTAGTCTAATAGAGTTCTTCTTAAAACTGGTGCAGATTCTTGATTACGGGCGTAGGTTGGGGAAGTAGGTGCGAATCCTACACAGTGCCGCTACGGTAATCCGCCAATTAGGCGGAAAGTCCGATGGCCAACCCTGCACGAATAGCATGTAACCCTCGAGCAAGGTCTAAACTTTATCAGATTTATTTTTGGTATCCGCCTCGGGGCGGATTTTTGCGTTATGAGTATAAAAATTAAAAATTATTTAGTTACCTCCGCACTTTTATCGGCTTTAATTTTATTGCCGTTATTTCCTGTTCGAGGGGATATTGATCAATCCCTAGTGTATCTAAAAACCAAAACTCAAAATCCATGGGTCACGATGGCTCTTTTTGCGGCTGGAGATAATTCTGACGTGGATTATCTCAAGTCGTTTATTGGCACTAACGCTTCTGATTATGAAGCCGCTATTTTAGCTTTAACGGCGGCAGGCAAAGACCCCAGATCTTTCCCGAACGAAAATTTAATCCAAAAACTTAAAAATTTTTACTCAAATGGACAAATCGGCGATCCGTCTTTACTGAACGATGATATCTTTGGCTTGCTTGCCCTTTTGTCGGCCGTAGAGCCTATTAGCGATGAAGTGTTAAGCGGAGCAAGAGATTTTATTGTTAAAAATCAAAATGTGGACGGGGGCTGGGCTTTCGCGCTGTCATCGGGAAGCGATACAAATATGACCGCGATGGCTATAATGGCTTTGCTCGAAGCCGGGGCCTCCAAGACAGACGCGAATATCTCCAAGGCGCTCATTTATCTCAAGAGCGCGCAGAATTCTGACGGAGGATTCCCTTATGATCCAAAAAGCCCCTTTGGGACAGATTCAGACGCTTCGTCAGACGCATGGGTGCTATCTGCCTTGAATAAACTTGGAGAAAATTTAAATGACTGGAAAAAAGACGGTCAAGGCTTATCCGAACATTTGTTAAGCCTTCAGACACCCGCCGGATATTTTGAATATCAAAAAGGCAGCGGTGAGGATGCTTTCAGCCCCATAACAACTTCTTATGCCGTAATTGCGCTTAGCAGGAAATATTATCCGGTGTCAAAAAGTGCGCCTGCAGCGGATCCAGCAATAGGTTTTAAAATCGAAGGAAAAACTAAGGTATATTGCGAGGGCGAAGCGCAAGCTTCAGATGCTTTGGAATTAGTGAAAATAGCCGCTTCGAATTGCAATTTTACTTATAATATCAAAGATACTTCTTTCGGGCCGTATTTGGAACAGATTGGGGATGATACGGTCTCTGGAACTGATGGCTGGCTCTATGCGGTGAACTTCATCTTGCCAAATATCGGCGCAGCGGATTACAAGCTAAAGAGCGGTGACTATGTTTTATGGCATTTTGGAGCATTTGATTGGCAGCCGCAAAGCACCTCAATAACTTTAAAAACAAAAGTTGGCGGCACTTCAGGAAGCCCAGGAGAAAATAATCCAAATCCGCCCGAGGACGAGATTTCGTTGAATTTATCAATCCCAGGAGCTGGGGGCAATTTGGATTTCGGAGATATACTGCCGGGTGATGCCAAAACTAAATCCGTTAAGATTACAAATTCCGGGGATGTCCAGCTCTTTATTGAGGGGATCGTCACTGGGGATGGTATATTCAGAGATTATCTTAAGATAAACGATTTATCTTGGCGGGATTTTGGGGCAAATCTTGGCGCTGGCGCGAGCGAAACCGAGAAGATTGGAATACAAATTCCAAGTTCGTATGCGAATCCCGGCGAGAAAGAAGGCCTCCTTATTTTTTGGGGAACATCCGGACAATGATAAGGCCCACTCTGGTTATTGCAATCTTTTTTCTTGCCGTATCAAGCGTATATGCAATCGGATTATCCGTATCTCCGCCCGAATTAAACGCTTCCGGAACGATTTTTAAGGCGGCATCTGCGAAATTCACCGTTAAAAATTCTTCGAACGAAGTTGCGCTTTTTGAAATTTATCCGGATGACTTTACGGGCGAGATAAAAATTTCTCCCGAAAGTTTCGTTTTGAATCCGGGGGATAAAAAAGAAATTTTAGCCGAGGCCGGCTTTAAAAAATCTGGCAAATATAGAACCGATATTTCCGTTGTCGCAAAACCGATGACTGGATCTTCCTTGAAGGCGGCCGGGGGGTTAAAAATCCCGTTCACTGCCGATATAGGCGAGGAGAGATCTACGCAGTTGGGGCTCCTTATGTCTTCTATAAACATGGAGACCTTGATAATCCTCTCTGCAATATTTGCGCTTGGAATTTTGGTTTTCGGTTTGAAATATGGTTTTCAAAAGTTCAAAAAAGCTAAAAACTAGTTTAGGAATCGGGGCAGTAGTTTTATTGTTAGTCGGTGGTGCGTATTTATATCCCCGCGTTTATTCGCCTACAGAAAATTTTGGCTCCGGGACAGCGTCTTTAATTGTCGATTTTGGCAATGGCCAGCGCGAGGTTTTTACTGATGAGGAATTTAAGCAAGGCGAAAATTTGTTCGATTTCACGAAAAACGAACTTGAGCGAAAAAATATAAATTTCGAATTCCTGGAATACCCGTCTTTGGGGAAAATGGTGACCAAAATTGGGGACAAAAAAGGTAGCGCCGAGGATGGATATTGGCAGTATTGGGTAAATGGTGAATACGCATCTGTTGGAGCTTCGGATTATTTGCTCAAACCCGGAGACAAAATCGAGTGGAAATTTTCTAAGTTGTAGCTTGTGCAGTATTCTTAAATTAGTCCGAACGCATTTTTCCGAAAAAATCCCCCCGCGAAAATTCGGAAAGGCGGCGGCTTGTACTGAGCGAAGTCGAAGTGAGCCGTGCCGCTGACAATTTCAAGTTTTTCTTTGGCGGCAAATTCTCTAGGGTAGAGCACATTGGTAATTAGTCGTTTGCCATTCACACTTAAAAGGGAATTCACCGCTTGAATATGAAATACATTGTTCTTGAGACAATAACTTGATACAGTCCTGCTCAACCTTAGACGAAGGCCTGGCTCCGGTACACACTACGCGACAATTATATCCGACTTGACTATCTGTTACATAAAAAAAGTGTTTGTTGCTCTCTCCATTCGTATTCATCACATAGACTTCATACCGACCAGCAGTAACCGGAATGTTTCTTATCTCATAGCAGGGACTGCCGCCTGGATGACACTCGTCTTGTTCGGCAGGAACAGCAAAAGATAACGTAACGCCGTCTGCAGAATTAAGATACCCAGAATAGTCTGTGCCGAATCTTACAACATTTTGAGTAGCAGTAAAACCAGAGCCTTTTATTGTCACCGACGTACCAATGGTACTAGAAGATGGAGAAAGATTATAAATTTGAGGACTCACTTTGTTTTTCTTCTGTGATGTCGTAGTTGTTGATGTTTGGGTCGGTGTTGTAGAGGTGGATATCGGCGGTGTTGGGGTAGAAGTTGGTACTGGTGGGGTTGTTGTTCGCTGGCTCAAAACAAAATACCCAGCTATCCCAGCAATAACAACAATTCCTATGATAACTACAATATTTATAAATCCCTTTTGATTCATATGATTAAAAAATTTTCTTCCCCCACTTCGACCCTGCTCAGTGCAAGCAAAATTAAAATATGGTTCCCTCCAGAGGCGGGCAGGCGAGCCGACCCGCTTGCCAGTCGCTATCGCTCTAGGCGATTGCGGGCCGATGTTTTTCTCTAGGTTCTAGCGATGCGACTTGGAACCATTATAACACACTTTTCCAACGTGGTGCCGCGGGAGGGGGTCGAACCCTCATGAGCTTGCGCCCGCAGGATTTTGAGTCCTGTGCGTCTGCCAATTCCGCCACCGCGGCAATTACTTTAAATTATTTAAAAATTCTCTACCTTGCCCACTTTTTAAGAATTTTTCTCTTTTTCTTGCTTCTTTATAATCTGTATAATTTTCTACCAAGATTAATTCATAGGGAGTATTTGGCTTTGTAGACTTATTATACCCTAGATTATGACGTCTAATTCGCTCGTTGACGTTGTTTGTTATACCTACGTATCTGAAGGATTTATTTATACTTTCTATAACGTAAACATAGATCATATACTGCGCGGTCGCCGGAGGCGACTAAATCTGCCATCCGCTTTATCCGCCTGTGGCGGGCACCGCGGCATGTATAGAATTTATTAAGTTTTTCGGTTATTGTCAATTTAATAAATTTCATATATTCTCTAACTATGACCGATTTCCCCGAACCAAAAAGAAGCTCAAGCGTTTTCTTTTTGGAAATAGATAAAGTAAAGGCAAATCCGCTCCAGCCGAGAAAAGAATTCGATGAGGGTCGCCTTTCCGAATTGGCGGAATCCATCAGGCAGTATGGGATCTTGCAGCCCCTCGTCGTAGCACGAAAAGAAATTCCGACAGCGTCCGGAGGGGTTATTACCGAGTACGAACTTATCGCAGGAGAGAGGCGTCTTCGCGCTTCCCGTTTGGCGGGATTACGCGAAGTCCCGGCACTGATCCGCGAAGAACCGACGGAGAAAATTAAATTGGAGCTCGCCCTGGTTGAAAACGTCCAGAGAGAAGATTTGAATTCGGTTGACCGCGCCATGGCATTTGATCGCTTAAATAGGGAATTCAATCTTTCCCACCGGGATATAGGCGCACGAATCGGCAAATCGAGGGAATATGTTGCAAATTCGGTTAGGCTATTGGGCTTGCCGGATGAAATCCAGGCGGCGCTTCGCGAAGGGAAGATTACAGAAAGCCATGCCCGCTATCTATTGGTGATTCAGGATAGGCCGGCGGAGCAAAAAGCCTTACTCGACGATATAGTTTTTAGAGGACTTAATGTCAGGGAAACAGACCGCATTTTGAAGGAAATAATTTCTCGGGATAAAAAGAATATTAGCACTCCCGATCCTGGGACAAAAAATATGGAGGAAAAACTTGCTCAAACATTTGGAGCCAGGGTTTATATATCGAAGAATCCGAATGGCGGGAGGGTTTCTCTGGAATTTTTTTCACCCGAAGAGCTTAATTCTTTCCTGGGACGCTTTGCCGAGCAGGAGAGAGAAGATTTTCAAAGTACCCCGGATAGTTTTGCGGGAGCGGACGAAGGGATAACTGCCCCTACGCTGGTTTCTGCACCGAGCCAGGACGAATTGGAAGAGTTCACTATTTAAGTATAAAGGCAACTTTTCGGACACCTTCTATTTTTTTCAAGCGCAACACGATATTTTCAAGTTCGACTTTATCTTTGGGCACGCAAGTTACCCTTATTGGGACTTCTTCGCTTCCGGATCGGGCAGAGATTAGGTTTTGTATATTTATCTTGCGCTTGGCAAAAACGGACGTGATGTCTTTAATAAAACCTATCCTATTTTTTCCGTAAATTCTTATTTCAGCGAGCTTTTTGTCCGAAGACAGAAAAGATTTTTTGGGATATATTCGGAGCGCTTGGCGTATTTTACTTTTAGCCAGGGCTGTCCTGACCAAGGTTAACCATTCCACTGAAGGTTTCTTATTTTTCTGGGTTATTATTTCGACCACATTGCCGGATCTAAGTTCCCACGAAAATGACATCATCCTCCCATTTATTTTTGCTCCGGACGCATGATTTCCGATCTCGGAATGGATGTGATAAGCGAAATCAAGGGGGGTTGATCCCTTGGGCAGGTCGATAACATCTCCCTTGGGCGTTAAGACGAATATCCTGTCCTTAAAAAAATCAATCTTGAGTGCTTCGAGAAATTCTTCGGAGGAGGTATTTTCTTTTTTTAATTCCTTATTCCAATCCTGCAGTTGCGAGATCCAGTTAAATTTTTTACCCATCGACTTGAACCCTCTTTTTGGCTTTCCGGCTTCGGAATAGGCCCAGTGCGCCGCTATGCCAGACTCCGCTTCGCGATGCATTTCGAGTGTCCTGATCTGGAATTCGACTATGACGCGAGGTTCTGTAAAAACACTGGTGTGCAAACTTTGGTACCCATTAGGCTTTGGAAGCGCTATGTAATCCTTAAATTTCCCCGGGACAGGCTTCCATAATTTATGCACTACCCCCAGCGCCCCGTAGCAGCTTTTAATATCAGGAACTATTATCCTGAGTGCAATCAGGTCAGAAATTCTTGACCAATCTCCTTCATAACGCTCAAGTTTTTGCCATGCCGAATACAAATGCTTTTCCCTGTAATTTATTTCAACCGGCTTAATTTCCGCTTTTTTTAATTCAACTTCAAGTACCCGCAATATCTTCTTTAAATATTTTTCGCGTCCCGGGGCGAATTTTTTAATTTCGTTTGAGATATATTCATATTCTTTAGGGTAGAGATATTTCATTGACAGGTCTTCCAGTTGCGCCTTTATGTTCCACATTCCCAGCCGATCGGCAATCGAGGCGTATAAAGTAAGCGTTTCTCTCGCGATCCTCTCCCTTTTTTCTTGCGGAAGTGAGCCAACCGTCTCCATATTATGGAGACGGTCCATCAATTTTATTATAACGACTCTTATATCTTCAGCGACGGCCAAAAACATTTTTTTGACCGACTCGAGCGCGCGGTCTGCGCCTGTCGCGTGGATCCTATCTACCTTGGTCACCCCATCAACAAGAAAAGATAATTCTTCCCCAAAATTTTTCTTTATGGTCTTGAGGGTTTCCGGGGAACATTCGACGGCGTCGTGCAGAAGGCCTGCGGCTATTGTGTTTGCATCCATTTTTAATTTTGCCAGTTTGAGCGAAACCGCGATTGGATGGGTAATAAAATCTTCTCCCGAAAGGCGTTTTTCGTCCTTGTGAACCCTCAGGGCAAGTTCAAACGCTCTTTTTAAAAATTCCTTGTCTTTTTCGGCAACATTAAATTTGGATAATTTCTTTTCATATTCTTCCCAAGTCATTCCTTTTTTTCTATCTCTTTTCCTTCAAAAGTGCAGGATTTCGATGAGCACTTTATGGAATTTTTGGCTTGCACCAGAGGGGAGGAACATTCCGGGCAGAGATCCCCGGTTGGTTTTAGCCAAGATGCAAAATCGCATTTAGGCCAGAGGGAGCATCCATAGAACATTTTTCCGCGCTTAGTCGATCTTTCGACTATTTCTCCTTCGTGGCACTTCAAGCATTTCATATTCAGGGAAACCGGCGGGAGAGGCTTCGCGTTTTTGCATTCTGGAAATCCCGAACATGCCATAAAGCGGCCGAATCTTCCACGTTTGATTACCATTGGCTTCCCGCATTTGTCGCATTTTTCGTCGGTTTTTTCCTGAAAATCCCGCTTCTCTACGCTCTCATATTTTTCGGAAAGATGCTTGGAGAAAGGTTCGTAGAAATCTTTAATTACGTTTTTCCACTGGATCCCGCCCGAAGCGATCTCGTCGAGCTCCTCCTCCATTTTCGCCGTAAATTGTATATCGACGACTTCTGGAAAATTTTCAACCAGCATATCGTTTACCAAAAACCCAACCTCTGTCGGCGCCAGTCTCTTTTTATCGTCCCTCTGCACGTAATTCCTGCTCTGGATCGTTGAGATAATCGGCGCGTAAGTAGAAGGCCTCCCTATTCCGTTTTTTTCCAGTATTTTTACTAGGCTCGCTTCTGTATATCGTGGGGGAGGTTCGGTAAAGTGTTGCAGGGGATCAAGTTTTTCGAGATTCAGCTTCTCTCCCGGGGAAAGTTCCGGAAGCAGGGCTTCCGAAAATTTAATCGGGTATATTTTGAGAAAACCGTCGAACTTCATAGTTTGCCCATTCGCTCTGAATGTGTATTCGCCCACATTTACGTCCGCGGAAGTTGAATCAAAAACGGCTTGAGGCATCTGCGAGGCCACAAACCTTCTCCAAATCAGTTCGTATAATTTCAATTGCCGTTTGTTTAGGAAATTTTTTATTGAATCCGGGGAACGCGAAGGGGAAGTTGGGCGTATTGCCTCGTGCGCCTCCTGGGCTCCTTTGGACTTTGTTTTGAATCTGCGGGGAGAGGAGAGCGCATAAGTTTTGCCTATCTCCGCTTCGAGATAATCTTTGGCATCAGCCAAGGCGCTTTCGGCAACGTTAAGCGAATCAGTCCTCATATATGTTATAAGTCCGGAGGCGCCTTTTTCTCCCAAGTCGATCCCTTCGTAAAGTTGCTGGGCCAAAAGCATCGTTTGTTTTGCGCTAAAGCCCATCCTGCGGAAAGCTTCCTGCTGGAGGGTTGAGGTTGTAAAGGGCGCTGGCGGATTTTTTATTGTTTCTTTTTTTTCGACTGCCGAAACAACCCATTCTTTATTTTCAAGCTCTTTTACGATTCTCGACGCATCATTTTTATTTTTAATAGCAAATTTATCTAAGGCCTCGCCGCTTTTTTTGGAAAGAAAAGCCTCGAATTTTCCCTTGCCCCCCTCTTTTTCGAGCAGGGCTCCTATACTCCAATATTCCTCGGGCTTGAAATTCTGTATTTCCCTCTCGCGCTCTACAATCAGCCGGACTGCCACGGATTGGACTCTTCCTGCCGAAAGGCCGCGATAGAGTTTTTTCCATAAAAACGGAGAAAGCTTATACCCGACAAGCCTGTCTAAGATGCGGCGAGCCTGCTGGGCGTCCACAAGTTTTAGGTCAATGTCGCGCGGAGCTTTCAAGGCGGCGTCTATTGCGCTCTTGGTTATTTCATGAAAAACTATTCTATCTACTTTGAGATTTCTCAGTGATAAAGCCTCTGTGAGATGCCAAGCTATCGCTTCTCCTTCTCGGTCTTCATCGGTGGCCAGTATCACCCCGTCCATTTTTTCTACCTCCTTTTTCAATACGTTAACTTTTTTTCTGGCCATCGTCGGTATTACATATTTTGGCTCAAAACTTTCCTCATCAATTCCCAGCGCGGATTTAGGCAGGTCCCTGACGTGCCCATACGACGAGAGCACCTTAAAGCCCTTTGGCACGAAGCCGGAGATAGTTTTTGCTTTTGTCGGAGATTCAACGATAATTAATTTCATTTTATATGACTTTAAAAATTTCTCCTCCCGAGTCTTTTATAGCGCCTTTTATTTCGAGCAAGGAAAGTACCGGGATTAATTCTGACGGGGTAAGGCCAAGTTTTCTCATCAAGTCATCTTTTAATATAGGTTCCGCCACGCCGTCTAAAATCTTTTTCTCCATGTCTGAGAACTCCACATAAGATTGCGGAAGTGAATCGCCCGATTCTACTCCGAATACGTTTAATATGTCAACTGAAGACGTTATCGGCGTAGCGCCTTCCTTTATTAGTTTGTTGGTTCCCTTGGCATTCTCTAGGAATATTGAACCCGGCAAAGCCATGACTTCGCGGTTAAAATCTAAGGCGTACCTGGCTGTTATGAGCGCCCCGGATTTTTCTTTCGCCTCCACTATCCAGACTGCCCTGGAAAGCCCCGCAATTATACGGTTTCTTTGCGGGAAGGTATTAATGTTTGCCTTCATTTCATAAGGGTATTCCGATATGACGGCGCCCCCGCCTGAAGCGATTTTATCCGCGAGCCTCAAGTTTTCTTTGGGGAAAAGGGCCTTAGGGGAAAGGCCTGAACCAAGAACCGCGATAGTCTTCATTTTATTTTTTAACGCTGTCTCGTGGGAGAAAGAGTCTATCCCTTTAGCGAGCCCGGATACTATTACGAAATTTCTCCCAGAAAGTTCGCTTAGTATACCTACGCAAGCTTCTTTGCCATATGTTGAATATCTTCTGGTGCCGACGACGCCGAGATGGTGCGAATCTTCTTCTGGCAATATCCCTTTTACATAAAGAACCTCCGGAGGAGCCGGGGTTTCTTTGAGCATTGCGGGCAATTCGCCTTGGAGCAGAAGGGCGACACCTTCTCTTTCAAGATTTCTAAATTCTTTCTCCGG
>MFIQ01000002.1 GCA_001778905.1 Candidatus Giovannonibacteria bacterium RIFCSPLOWO2_12_FULL_44_15
ATACCCGCAACGTCTTTTAGTAACTCTACGTCGGCCTCCAGCTTTTGTATGCGCCGTCTATGATCAACAAAAATTGCGCTATCCATGCGGGCTACGCGCTTTTCAATTTTATCCAAACGCTCATTCGCTTCATTTAAGTGCTTATCTACTATATTAAATTGTTCATCAACCTCCTTAAACCCAGCTGCCATATCCTTCTTAGAAGCTGTTTCATCGAAGCCTTTTTTCATCATCCGCGCCAAGTCATCTAATGTAGTTTTTTTAGCCATATAACTCAAGTCTATATCTAAAAATTTTAGTGTCAATGTATTTCATCTATACCCAAATTATGCCACAGAAATCCCTTGAGGATAAGGGATAAATTTTCATTACCCAGCTAACTGATCCCAGAAAAGCCTCAATTTTGGATCATATTGATTTTTCGTCGAAACAGGGATAACGAAATCGTTATCCCATTTTTGATATTCACCAAAGAAAATTTTTCCAAACAAATCTTCATAGTGCTTCATTTTATCCTCAAGAGAGTTGCCCTTAGAATATGCATCAAAAATCGAGAGAAATCCCGGATCATTTTCCTCTAAATATTTTACTGCCGCTTTTTCTCCGCGCCACGAAATATCCCTGAAAGAAAAATAAGCGCTAATAAGTTCACTGACGCTATAAAGCAATCGCATTTCGAGAGCTTTTTTGTATAGATCATCCCCCGAGTAATATCGGAGGTTGGCAATATAATTATAATTAACCTTAACCCAAAAATCTTTTTTTTCTGAATCGGGAACTTTTTGGATTGGTGAATTTTTGCTAAGTTTGTCCTTAAGCGCTGACAATAAATTTTCTGGGTCATATTCTATTTTCCCCTTAACCAACCATTCTAAAAACATTCCATCGAAATTGTTGCAAAATACTTCCTGTTTATTTTTTACATGGTTCAGGAAATCAATATCAAAGAAAAAAATATCGGAAAAACGCTTTTCAATTGTCGTGTATACTAATTTAATTCCTTCGTTATTTTTATCTATAACAACAACTAAATCTATATCGCTTGATTGAGTAAGTCTTGAGGCGGTTGTGCCAGTTGTAAAAATTCCCTTCACCCGCGGCGAGGATTTCATTTTCTCGATTAAATCTGTTAGCGAAGAGTATTTCATAAAGAATCCGACACTTACAGGTTATCAATTATTTGGTCTATACTCAATAGAAACCCCCGCGCTCCGAAGAACGCAGGGGCCGATTCACAGACTTTAACCATTCGCCAGTTTGTAATACTCTGCGAGTCTGTCCGTTGCGCAGTTACATTTCGTAATCTCTTCTGCAGCCACAGAAAGTTTTTCGAGTAACGTTACGGTTGCCGAAGTATTGCGGCGGAATATAGCAAGCACAATTTCTATAGATTCAGCTTGCATTGAGATCGCACTAGGAATGCCGACATCATAATCAGTTACCGTAGCAACTGCTCCGTAACAAAGTCCTAGCTCGTGCGCGAAGTAGCATTCAGGATATTGCGTCATATTCACAACATCCCCGCCCCAAAGCGCGAACATCTTGCTCTCGGCAATGGTTGAGAACCTAGGTCCCTGGATAACAATCACAGTACCAGTGGCTCTGTACGATACACCCATGGTCTTAAGTTCACGATTCACGATGCCCTGCATCTGCTCGCAGTAGGGCTGCGCCATCGGCAAATGAACAAGTTGGTGATCAACCTCAAATGTGTCGTCGCGACCCCACGTGAAATTGATGAACTGATTGGGAACTACAAACGTTCCCGGTTCAATCTCTTTTCGGAGACTACTTACTACACACGTCCCAATCACATGCCGCACACCAAGCGACTTCATCGCCGCGAGATTTGCCTTGTACGGAACTTTGTGCGGAGGAATCGCATGTTTAGAGCCGTGTCTTGGCAGAAAAGCAATACGCTCCCCGCAAAGTTCGCCAACGCTGATCGGTCCAGACGGTTTCCCGTAGAGGGTTTCCGTTTCAACAATTTCAGAGATTGTCAGTCCCGGCAGTACATAGAGGCCCGATCCGCCGATAACTCCAATAAGTGATCTGTCCTTGGCGGAGGGATTTTGCTTGTTCTTCAGGTAAGAGATTCCAGATGAGCTCATACATTATCTCCTTTGTGAATATGGCGTTATTTGCGTCTCGCGCAATGGCATCACCGCAAAGTTCCGAAGAACTCCACGCGCAACCTCCACCATCGAGTACACAGTTATTGTCATCCGCCATGACTGAATCGTTAAATAAAGGCAGACGATATCTCCACTTTTTCACCGTTTCTGTTTGTCCAATCCTGAACGTGCTAGGCAACTCTCTGACATCCCCCTGATCAAAACGAAGAAATGGGCAGTTGCTCACTTGACCGTCTGCTTGGATAACCAGTTGGTTGCCGTAGCAAGTGCAATCAACTGAAAACGGTAGGCCGTTTCGGAGAGCAATTAGTTTTTTTTCAAGTTGGTACTCATAACACGGCTCGTTTTCAGCCATACTAGTCAATCCAGACAGAACACCGTGAGCGGCTACTCGGCAATAATCTTCTGCGCTCTTCCCCGCAAGTTCGCGAATGAGAGCTTCGCCCTTCATCAAGTTGAAGCCAAACTTGGCCACACCCAATTTCCACAGGAAGTCTGGGTATTCTGCTAATCTATAGACGTTCGCCGGAGTGATAGTTACAGAAGCCATAACGCGCACGCCATTATCAGCAAGCTGTTTGATAGCACGCTCGATGACAGCAAAAGTTGTATCGCCATTACTTGTGATGCGAAAACGATCGTTATGTTCTTCCGGGCCATCCACGCCAATTGCAACCGTTACTCCGTAGTAAGCAAATAACTTTGACAAACGCTCATCTACTAAGAAGCCGTTAGTGCAGAGCATAAGTTCAAGCTTTTCAGGGAGTCGCCCCGCACTTTTCTCCCCATCAACATACGGCAAAAGCTGTTCAAAGATTTCCCTATTCAATAGAGGCTCTCCTCCATAGAAAATCAAGAAGTACGGATTGTTGTCTTGCGAGCACTCCTCGATATGCTTTTGCCAAAGGGCGATGCCGGCAACAGCATCCTCGAATGACATTAGACGTTCGCCGTATCGTCTGGCGAGTGCGGGGATCGGACAGTATGTGCACTTAAAATTGCAGCCTTGCGCCATCATTAGATACAAAATGGTCGGCCGGTTGAATATCTGTAAAATTTGCCTGCGTGAAGATTCAAGTGCCTTACAGTCGATATCGGAATTATCAATCAGCAATCTTCTGTCCATAAGTTCTCGAACAATGCCGTTATTCAATCTCGTTCGCGCGCTTATTTCAGAGACAGTATCACACCAACTCTTGCTAGATAAATATATGGGTTCCGGATGTAATTGATGAATAACGGCAACCAGATCATCTCTCTCGAGTATGCGCAAGAAACGAGATATAAACACCGGGTTTATAGCAGAATTTTCCACTATCTCCTCCTTTTCTGAAAAAAGCCCCTGCGTCTCCGTTGGAGGGCAGGGGCTAATGTGCTGATCCTTTGCGGAGTGTTTGGTTACGCTTCCAAATTGACTTTGGTAAGCGCCTCCCGCCACTGCTCTTTGGTTAGTGTTACTTTGCCGCCGTCGTCATCGGTTATTACAATTTTGTCGTGATGAATTTCCACGACAGGGCAACATCCCTGGCCACCACAGAGCTGGACGCGCGTAATTGCTCCGCCTTGATCGATCTTGGTCATCTTTCTCACCTCCTTTCTTTTTTAAACTTCAATAGAATACTATCATACATAATACATAAACTTACCCAATACTATATTAAAAAATGTATATAAAATATTGTCAAATTTACCACCCAAATTATGCCACAGAAACCGAGAAAAATTAAAGAGGAGCTCATGGGCTCCTCTTTATGGTTTGGTTTTTGTAAATTATTCTGGTACCTCCTTTGGGAAAATCTCCATTGAAACAGCGTCTAATTCCAAGACAAACAATATTGGACTCGGAATAACATTAAATAAACTCACAAAAATCAGCTCCAATTCCTCAATTGTAATGTCCGAACAGCTGGGAACAAAATCTTTGATGCTATCTAGTCTCATTTCAACGCTTCTCTGCGACTCGATAATTGAATAGCCATGGATTCCGTTTACGGGCGCGGTCAAAATTGCGTCCTGTTGCGTTCCTACTCCGCATTCCGGCCTCCCCCTTATCCCCCACCCAGTCGTAATATTCCACCCGTCAACTAAAGTTGAATCTGTTCTTGGGTATACATTCAAGGCAAGGCCATTTTTCACGCCAGCAAGAGATATGGGCTTCGCAAAATAAAAATCACCAAATTCTTCAGGGGGCGTAGATATTATAATGTTATCCCCGGGATTTTTCGGATCGCCTTGGATGAAACATAAATAAATCAGCGCACCTACTTGAGGAATTTCACAATCAGAAGCATTAACCTCCATCCAGAACAGGCGATACAATCCCGCGACGGCTTTGATAGCATGCGGGACTAGCGCTTCGGCAGCTTTATTAAGACCGATTTTGTTATCCTTACCGTTCAACGACTCTATTTGTCGCGGTTGGCTTACAATATTTTCGGCTGCTACCTCACCTTCCCAAAGATTAGGAACAAAAATACTTTGCGTCCCGTCTTTCCGCGCATATAAGCCGTTATCGCCGCTTCCCATCTCTGGATCGAAAATATCCCCATCGCTTGCGAAATACTGAGTCTTTTGAGCCACATAGTAGAAAAGCTTGCCAATCGGGGTTACCTCTTTAAGCACCACCGACCAGTCAAAATCTGGAGGAATATTTGGAAGGAAGTCTGGATTGTATTCTTTGCTTCCCAATTCTTTTCCCTTTCCTAGAATATACTTCGAGATGTTTTTCCGTTTCCCCATGAACTGCTCAAAAGCATCATCTTCAGCCGAAGGTCCTTTCCCGGAACAGTGTTTAATAATGAAACTTCTTAGCAACCCTGTGTGGATGTCATTATGAACATGCGCCGGAACTGCCAAGTCTGTCAGTAAATGGGCCACCTTGCCAAGAACATAATAACTCTGTTCAAAATCAGTCAGCGCGTAAAGAAATTTGGCAGTATCGTACAATTCTTTAGCCCTTTCGAAAGCGCCTCCATACGACAGGCAACTGCCAAAAGAAACGAGACTGCTGCGAAAGGTAGCGCCGACATCAAGCTCAAAATGTTCGTCAAACAAATCTGGATTCCAGAAATGCTCGGAAACAGACAGAGTTTCGATGTTGTTTTTTCGATCTGTTATTTTCGTCGCGTCTTCTTCGGCACTCCCCACAATAATGTCGTCCCCTTCATCATAATCAGCGCACGAATTTTTAAAAATACACTTCGCAGATACATTTTCGTAACGACCTATGTTCTCTTTTGAAGCATAATCCTTCAGCTCTTGCGGGACATCTTCCCAAACATCAATCGCCTCGCGCGCGATATGCTGATGGGTCACAATCTCGTGACCATAGGCAGTTGAATATGATAAGATGAGAATCAGAACACTCAATCCAAATCCAAACATAAATCCTCCTTATGAAAAGACGAATTGTTTCACTATTGGCTGCAATCATCATTGCATTAGGCTTGTTTTATCTTCTCCTTGATTTAGCTCTTAAGTCTGGCGGTAATCCTTAATTAGTTTTTGAAGCAACTTATTTCCCCTAAAAATAATATATTTCTCACAAATTGTCCACAAAAACAAACCGCCTCGGCTTCGATAGCGCGAGGCAGTGGTGGCATAAAATTAAGTCTACTTTAAATTTCGACTCCGAGCTTATCGCGGATGATTTTCTTTATACGATTGTGCTCGGCCTTCAGGGTTACGAATTCGAAAGTCTTTTCTAGTAGGGCTGGAAATTCATCCCGCGTCGGCACATTCTTCATCCGCTCTCCCAATCCGTCAACTTTTTTTTCAATCCTAACAACATCGCCAGCTAAATCGTTTAAATCCTTCGCCTTAGCAATACCATTGAGTGCTTCTTTCAGATCTCGTTTTGTAATCGGATTCATGTATTATATTTTACTGCGAGAGTAAAATCATCGCAATCCCCCACATCCCCAAATTATGCCACAGAAATAGGAGAAAAATAAGGGGAAAATAAAAAACACAGGGCGAACAAAGTTATTGCAAATCCTGAATTTTTTTCTTCAAGATCTCCGTTCCTGCTTCCCTGCTCGCGGCATCAAGATTAAAAACTTTTCCGAATGTTACCCTGATATATCCCCGTCTGGTTTTAATGTGAATGGGTAGGATGAGGACTTTCGCCTCGAGGGCAAGGGCCGAAGTCCCGTGATAGAAATATCCAAGCTCGTCTCCGCGGATCAAAAATCCTTCCGGAAACATCAAAACTGTCCCTCCTTTTTCTAATATCCTCGTCGGAAATTTAATCGCTTTCTCTATCCCCTGCCCGCGCCCCGAAGGAAACCCTCCGGTCAATAAATAAAATAATTTTAAAATCCTTAATCTGGCGATTAGTCTCAGTACCTTCGACCGGAAATCAAATTCCTCCGTGATATACCGCCCGGGCAAAATCGGCGAGAGCCACGGCATGGAAATAACAATAAGAAAACCGTCCAGTAGCGTTTTATGGTTTGAAACTATTATCAGGGGTGCCCTGACACCCGTTAAATTCTCCCTGCCGCGCACTTCGATCTTATAGAAAATCCGTAAAATAATCCCGGCAATTGGCCAGATTAAAAAATACTGAATAAACCAATAAAAAATCACCAGTTTATTATAGCAAAAAAGGCGTCGTCCTGTGAGACAACGCCTTTTTGGTCATGATTTTACTAACTTCTCTACCCTTCGGACTATGCCTCAGGAATAGACTAATGATTCTTGGCATACCCGTCGGACAACGCCTCGGGGGTATGCAAAGTTAGCGCAAACGAACTATTTTATAGAGCTCGCAACGCCATCTCCGCGATCTTGTCGCCATGGAGATGCATATGTTTGAGATGACGCTTTCGGTGGTCCTCTTTGTCCATTACCGTAATGTCCATTTCGCCACAAGCACATTCCCAGACATGCCGCAAAGTAAAGACTCGCTTGACAACATCCGGGGCATTGCCGATAGAAACCTCCTCCGTCGCGCCGGGCTTGTTTTTTGCAAGCTCCGCCTTAAATCGCTCGATACCTTTTTTCGAAGCCGCATCGTGCGACTCGAGCTGAGCACGTAGCATGGTGTTTTCTCGGAGCAAAACAGTTATTCTCGGATGCTCAACTGTGCGATAAGCCCAAGAGATAGCCCAGAAAATAGTACACGCCACTATCGCGAGACCAAAGAGATAACCTTCGCTGCCTTCCAACCACGGATATGGCAACTCCGTTTGATAGTCAAGCGGGCGCGCTGCAGCGAGGACTCTATTCCAGATTTCGGCGTTACTTTTAACAGTGTCGCTATATACCGCGACTACGCCGTTAACCACATCCCCGAATTCAGATGCGCGGCGCAACGCTTCATCTCTGACGCCCTTCAGACTGCTTATTGTCGCGGCCTGCTTCTCGAGCTTTGTCGAAGCGTTTTTTAACTTTGCCTGCAACACCCCGTTCTGCGTTTTGAACTCCGCTATTTGCTGGTCTCTGGCCAAAATTTCCTGATCTTTGGCCTGGACCGCGGCAACGACTTTTGCCTCGTTAGCCGCCACGATCTGCGCAACTGTCAAGTACGGAAAGAATACTGGCTCGCCCACCTGAATTTTCTTGGTCGCTTCCATGGCCGCGTCACCGGTCAATCCGGTGTGATTTTCGGCGACCATTTTTGTGCACTGCATATGGTCTTTGACTTTCTCAAACGGCAAATTCCCGTCGATCTCAATCTGCTTGCAAGTCCCCCAGATGGTATTCCCGCGTTCCATGACGATCATAACGCCCGGGAGCACTCTGTCTTTGTAGGACTCGGGTTGAATGACTTCCTCCTCGGCTCGGGCGAACCCGAGCGTGATTAAGAAAAAAGCAACCGAAATAATCGAAATTGATGTTTTCTTCACGTTTATTTCCCCTTTCTTCCCTAGTTTTCAAGGGTCAATATCTACCTTTATTTCCTTAATTAATTAGCATATTTAGCCATTTTTGGCAATAGGCCTTTATTTTTAGCCCAAAATATAATAATGTAAAAGCTAACCGCCCATAGCTCAGCTGGTAGAGCAGCTCCCTTTTAAGGAGAAGGTCGTAGGTTCGATCCCTACTGGGCGGACATTTTAGAAAAGCGCAAGCCAGAGGAAGCCGCCTCGCTTCGCTCGGCGGCCATTTCGTATTGGATTTTGGGGGCAAAAACGAATTGGCGGTTTCGTAAAATATGATTCGCGCCGATGTTTTCCTCCGGGTTCTTTTACGGTTTTTATCGGTGTGGCTCCGCCGCTTTTCGGATTTTTTGCGGGGGGCTTTCATCGCCCCGAACTTGTCGAGGGGCAAAAACGGTTCGCACTATTTCAAGAATACTGGACATTCTAGATCCCTTCCTTTTTGAGTTCTTCAATTATTTCTTTTGCTTTTTTGGAAAGATGTTTCGGAGTTTTGACTGATATGCGGATTATAAGGTCTCCCCTTCTCGCGCCTTCGGCTCCCGGAACTCCGCGACCGCGGATTCGCAAGGATTCTCCGGAATCTATCCCTGCCGGAATTTTAACTTTAAGTATTCCGTCTAGCGCGTTTATCGTCCGCTCGCTTCCCAAAATAGCCTCTGTAATCGGGATTGCCAAATCCATCACGAGATCTTCACCCTCGCGCGTAAACAGTGCGTGTTTCGATACATTAATACGGATATAAAGATCTCCGGCAACTCCCCCAGAAACAACTTCTCCCGATCCGGATATCTTAATTATCTCTCCGTCTCGTATGCCGGGGGGAACATTTACAACAATTTCTTCTCTTTTATGGACAACTCCCCCTCCTTTGCAAACTCCGCAAATCTCATCCGGAATTTTTCCGCGCCCGATGCATTTCCTGCATTCAACCACGCGCATGAAAGAACCCAAAAATGATTTCCCGGATTCGCGGACCGTGCCGGATCCATTACAAGACGTACACGTTTTGGTTTTTGAACCGGGCGCCACCCCGGAACCTTGGCAATTTGAACAATACGCTGCTTTAGTCAAAAGCACTTTTCTTTGGACCCCGAAAATTGATTCTTCGAAATTTACGTCAACTTCAATTGAGATATCGCGCCCGCGCTTAACCCTAGTCCCTCGCCCGCCCATATTAAACAAGTCTTCAAAAATATCCCCGAAATCAAACCCGGACATATCGCCAAAATCAAAACCGGTCGCCCCATGTCCACCTCCGGCCTGATCCGAAAAAACCCTGCCATAGTGGTCGTATTCTGCGCGCTTTTTTTCGTCAGACAAAACTTGATAAGCTTCGTTGATTTCTTTAAAATCGTTTTCTTTGCCGCCTTTATCGGGGTGGTGCTTATGCGCCAATTTCCTAAACGCTTTTTTTATCTCGTCCTTGGACGCGTTTCTTTGGACTCCTAAAATCTCGTAATAATCTTTTGGCATAAATTAGTTGAACTCAACATATTCCTGCGGCATTGTTCGAGTAAAAATCTTAACAACCCCCGCGTATAGAAGTATTTTAAACGCAATCCAGCTAATTGCAACACTTATCCAACCAAGCATGATAAAAAGCGTTCGGAAGGCTGCAAATACCGCCAACGCGAAAATTGCTGGCAAGTACTTTTTGTACGCTCCGAATCGAGCTTCGATAATGCCGATGCTCCCTTGATATAAAACATCTCCAATCCGCAAATTGCCTTCAATTTTTTCCGCTCCTAGATTTTTTGCGAGCTCTGCCCTGGCCTGCGCCAAAATTCCGCTTTTCTCCGCTTGGGACAATTTATCAAAAATGAAGGCATTTTCGCTTCGAATAACGGTGATTAACGCTTCGTCGACGGTTTTTGCCGGATCCGGAATATCAAATGGTAGGATTTTGCCTGCAAGCGGTATTTTGCCTGCTGCAGTAAGAACTTTCTCAAAAGCAGATTTTGGAATAATATCCTCAAACTTTCGGATTCCATCCTCAGGATAGAAAAATCCTGCGAGAGAAAGTGCCATGATAGTTAGAAATGTCGGCAGCCCCTTACGCAATAGCTCGTCTACGGAAAAAGTCATTCGGGATTTAATTTCTTTTTTTATTCTCCCAGCCGGAATGAAACTTAGTATGGAGGATCCGAACATTATGCCTAACGCCAGATATTTATTTTCAAGAAAAAGAAGCGTCGGGGCAGCGCTTAAAAATATTGATAGGGCAGAGATGTTGTTGCCGAGAAGAATGAATGAGAGGCCTGTTATTCCAAAAAAGAAAACCAAGACTGCCGCGGAAAAAGGAGAGATCAACCCGAAAATCGGGTTCGTACCTCCCACGAGATACCAGAAATATCCTCCGCTCGCGATAATTAATCCCGAGAGTATTATTTTGGGCAAGAGTCTCATTAACTCTTATTATCGTCTTTTTTTTCTTCTTTGTTAACGTCTTCGTATTCGGCCTCGCGCTCCTTTTCTGCGCTGCCCGTAGGATTTGGCCCTTCCTGCGGATTATTTTTGTACAATGCCTCGCCTATTTTGGAGATGGATTTCGAAAGCTCCTCGGTTTTATTCTTTATATCCTCCGTATTCTCGCCGTCCTTTACGCCCTTAAGCTCAGCAATCTTCTCCTCAATTTCGCTTTTCGTTTCAGCTGGGACTTTGTCTCCGGCGTCTTTCAAAGCTTTCTCCGCAGTATACACCAAAGCGTCCGCTTGGTTCTTGATTTCAACCGATTCTCTTCGCTTATGGTCCTCAGTCTTGTGCGCCTCTGCATCCTGTTTCATTTTTTCGATATCCTCTTTGGAAAGCCCGGTTGAGGCCTCAATTCGAACAGATTGCTCCTTATTTGTCGCTTTGTCCCGCGCCTTCACGTTCAAAATCCCGTTGGCGTCGATATCGAAAGAAACTTCAACTTGGGGCATTCCTCTGGACGAAGGCGCTATTCCATCCAGTATGAATCTGCCTAGAGTTTTATTGTATTGCGCGATCTCGCGCTCTCCCTGCAAAACATGCACCTCAACCGAAGTTTGGTTATCCGCGGCGGTTGAAAATACCTGGCTTTTGGAAATCGGAATTGTCATATTCTTTTCGATTATTTTCGTAAAGACCCCTCCCAGGGTTTCGATTCCCAAAGAAAGCGGCGTTACGTCGAGAAGCAAGACATCTTTAATGTCTCCCTGTAATATTCCGGCCTGCGCTGCCGCTCCGAGCGCAACAACTTCGTCCGGGTTAATAGTGCGGTTCGGTTCCTTTCCGAATAATTTTTTAACCTCTTCCTGTATCGCGGGCATTCTCGTCTGCCCGCCGACCAAGATAATTTCGTCGATTTCACTCAATTTGAATCCGGCCCCTTTCGGCGAAGCTAAGGTTACGGTGTCCTTAGTAATATTTATTGATTTAACAATAAGGTCGCGGACAAGGTTTTCTAATTTCGCGCGGGCGAGCTTGATCAGAAAATGCTTGGGCCCAGACGCGTCCGCGGTGATAAACGGGATATTGATTTCCGTCTCCACCGTTGTCGACAATTCGTGCTTCGCTTTCTCGGCGGCTTCCTTTAAGCGCTGGAGGGCAAGGGCGTCTTTCGAAAGGTCAATGCCGTCGGATTTCTTGAATTCGCCTGCGAGATAGTTGATTAATATCTGGTCCAGGTCGTCTCCTCCGAGATGGGTATCCCCGCCAATTGCGCGAACTTCGACAGTATCCGAACTTACCTCCAAAACCGAAACGTCGAAAGTCCCACCCCCAAAATCGTACACAACAATTTTTTCGTCCTTCTTTTTATTCAATCCGTATGCAAGCGCTGCCGCCGTCGGCTCTGGCAAAATCCTTTTCACTTCGAATCCGGCGATCTCTCCGGCCGCCTTTGTCGCCGCTCTCTGCGAATCGTCGAAATACGCGGGCACCGTAATTACAGCCGCGTCTATTTTCTCACCTAATTTCGCCTCTGCGTCTCTTTTTAACTTCTGCAGGATCATTGCGGAGATTTCTTCCGGACGGAGCCATTTATCTCCCATTTTTGCTTCAACTCCTCCGTTTGCGGACGCCTGAATTTTATATGAAAGCCATTTTTTATCCCGCTCGACTTCCGGATCGGTAAATTTTCTCCCGATGAGCCGCTTTACCGAAAAAACTGTATTCTCGGGGTTTGTAACGGCTTGGCGCTTAGCCAGAAGCCCAGTTACCCTGTCTCCGGCTTTAGATATCGCGACCATAGACGGCGTTGTCCGAACACCCTCTTCGTTTTCTAGAATCTTCGGCTCCCCGCCCTCAATCACCGCCATCGCGGAGTTAGTTGTTCCTAAATCTATTCCTAATATTTTTGGCATAATTTTATAGCTTTTAGCTTTTAATTTTTAATACTCCTACTTTCACTTTGGCCGGTCTTAGTACTTTCTCGAAGAGAAGCCAGCCTCTCTGCAAATCTTCGACCACTACATTATCTTTTTTCTCGTCATCGACTTCCTCTTTTTCTATCGCTTCGTGCATTGCCGGATCGAATTTTTTCCCCTCCGCTTCGATTTGCGTCACTACGTGCTGTTTTAAAATATCTTTCGCCTGCGAGTAAATTTGCTTGATCCCGCCGTCTCCATGCTTCATCGCCATCTCCAAAGAATCAGTTATCTTAAGAAATTCCAGGAGTACCGATGCTTGGGCGAATTTCACGAAAGTTTCCCTCGACTTCTCTTCTTCCTTTCTGGCGTTTATAAAATCTGCCTTTGCTCTCTGCCACCCCGCTAAATGCTCGTCTTTCTCTTTTCTACAAGCTTTCAGGTCCTCCCGCATTTTTTTCAGCTTATCCTTTAGACCCTCCTCCTCGATAACTTCTTCCTCCAATTCTATTTCTTCGTCTGGCATATTATCCGTTCATATCTTTAATAATAAAATTCAGGAGAGAGGAGACCTTTTCATAATTCATCCGCTTGGGGCCGAGCGAGAAAACTACGCATTCTCCAAATTCGCCGTCCGAAAACTTCATCGAAACGGAGCCAAACTCTTTGGCATCTTTTAACGAACTCTCCCCACCGATAAAAACCGACGGCCTATCCTCAAAAGATTCCGCCAAAAATTTTTCGGCGACGCCTTCAATGTTATCGATCAAACGGGAAAACTCAACTGTGAGGTTCCTGTCGTCAAATTCCGGTTCGGAAAAAACTTTTTCAAGCCCATAGGCTTCAATTCTGGGCTCGCCTCTGAAACTGGCGATTCCGGTAAAAAGGCCAACTTCGTCCGCAAGCGTTTTTACAAAATTCTCGAATAACATTTCGTGCCTGCTTCTAACCTCTTGGACAAGTTCGTCCAGAACCATCCTTTCGTTTCGCGTTGGGTCTTTATGCGACATTAAATTATCAACAAAATACCGATACGCCTTATCGGTTGGAATCCTGCCCGAAGAAGTATACGGCTGCTCCAAATAGCCCTCCTTGTCCAGCTCGAGCATCGCGTTTCTGATCGTCGCAGGGCTCAATCTAAAAGTCTTAGATTCAAAAATTCTCCCCGAGGAAACAGAAGAAGCGCTCCGGACATAGTCTCGGATTATAAAATTAAGGATATTTTCCTCCCTAGCCCCCAATCTATTCATGACCTGATTTTATTCGAATTAGCACTCCCTGTCAAGGACTGCTAATCAGTGGCCAAAACTAGCGTTTCGCCCACTGCGGGGCTTTGCGGGCTTTCTTAAGGCCGAATTTGCGTCGTTCTAAGTTGAAGCTGAGAGCAATTGCCACTCTCCCTTTCTTTTTACTGCCCGAAAAACATTATTTTTCTTCATTTCGGACGTATCCTCATCCAGTATTATTTTTGAATTCCTGGGTAACGCATCCAAAATATCGGGGTGCTTTAAAATATATTCCTGAAATTCCACAGAAAGCTTTAAGTTTTTTTCCATTTTTTTTAATTCAGATTCAGACATGATTTAATAGTTTAGTTATTAAAAAATCTACTTTTTATTTGTTTGAAATTGCTTCTTAGATCTTTAAGTGAATAAGTTAACGCTAAATTGTAATCCTTTATTTTAAATTGTGTTATGACTTCTTTGCCGTTCTTATAATATGTGTGCTTATGCGGAAACCTCCATTTTATTTTTCCAGTATAGTCGTGAGCTGTATCGTACCTAATTACAGGTTTCCATTCTTTCTTAAGACGGGCTTCAAAATTGACTGAAAACCCTAAAACTACCTTTTTCTCTCTAGAAAACTTTACATGAATACGGCTTCTTCTCGATAGCTCTATGGTGTAACCTTTTTCTATTTTCACTATACTCTATTTTGTTATATATGTGAATAAGGACGGGAATAGAATGGAAATATTACCTCTTCGCCCACTGAGGAGCCTTCCTTGCCTTCTTTAAGCCGAATTTGCGGCGCTCTTTCATGCGCGGATCGCGTTTTAGATATCCAAACGGTTTTAAAACTTTACGGAGTCCGGGCTCGATTTTCTCGAGCGCGCGAGAGATTCCGTGACGGACCGCTTCCGCCTGCGAGTGTATCCCTCCCCCGTTAACCATGACGCTTATCGAAAACTTTTGGGGGAGATTTGTTTTTTCCAAAGGCAGGTCGATTATATTTTTCAATTCAAATGTCGGGAAATACGAATCGTATGCTTTCTCGTTTATTGAAATCGAAAACGGGGTATTTTGAAAAATTCTGACGCGCGCGATAGAGGTTTTTCTTCTTCCAACCGCCTCTATATATTTTCCGCTGACCTCGGGCATGTGCGGACGCGGAACTTCCACCTTCTTTGATTCAGGTTTTTTTACAACTTTCTTTGCAGCTGGTTTTTTTGCAGCAATTTTCTTCTTTGGCGGCATTTTATTCAAATTTCAAATTCCTGATAATGTGCTTTCTCGATCGGTTTTTGGGAAGCATCCCCCAGACTGCGCGCTTGAAAACTTCTCTTGGGCTTTTTGCCCAAAGCTCTTTTAGCCCTATATGCTTCAACCCGCCCGGGTATCCGGAATAGTCGGCGTATACTTTCGTCCTGAGTTTCGTCGGATGAATATTCAATTCTTTGACGTTTTTAATCGTCAATGTGTGAGACGGCCTGATTCGGGGTTCAAAAGATGGCAAATTTTTTCCGCGAAGCATAAGTGCGGCCGCCGATGCGGCCCGCCCAAGAGATTTTCCTTTTACGTCTAAAACTGCGTTCTCCATAAAATTTATACGAATTCGATTAATGCCATGGGAGCGCGGTCCGAAGGACGGGTCCCAAGCTTGATTATTCTAGTATATCCTCCTTTGCGGTCAAGATATTTTGGTGCCAAGACGGTCTGCAGTTTTTTGGCCGAGATATTATCCGGCAATATTGCGAGTATGTCTCTACGCGCGGCAAGTCCGCTATTTTTGGCTTTAGTGACAAGTCGTTCAACTTTCGGCCTGATTTCTTTCGCCTTCGCCTCGGTCGTTTTTATTTTTTCCTTCAAAATGAGCGCCCTCAATAAAGAGCGCATCAAAGCAACGCGAACTTTCCTGACTCTGCCGAATTTTCTTCCTTTCTTCCTGTGCCTCATTTTATTCTTTAAGCGATTGCCCTATTTTGGAAAGTGCTTCCTCAATTTCTTCGACTGCTTTAGAGCCTATTCCCTGGAGCGAAAGCAAATCTTCTTTTGATTTTTTAACCAACCCTCCAACCGTCCTGATGCCAGCCCCCGATAAGGCGTTCTGGGTACGGGAAGAAAATTCAAGATCTTCTATCCGGACTTTAAGCGGATCTTCGTCGTCAAGCGCTTTCCCCGCTTCGGCAGAAGCAATCTCTTCTTGAGAAAGCTCCGCAACTTCGGGAACTTCGCTTTTAACCTTCTCTTCGTCAAAAACCAGCGCTTCAAGCTGCTTTACTAAAATCCTGACGGCCTCCTCGATAGCGTGCTTCGGATTAATGGTCCCGTCGGTTTCGATCAAAATCCTAAGCCGGTTGTAATCTGTCCGATCGCCCACACGCATATTTTCAACCTCATAGTTTACTTTCTTTATCGGCGTAAAAATGGCGTCTAGGGTCAGCATGCCGACTTCAGCTTTTTCCTTCTCGAGAACTTCCCTCGGGATATATCCCAAGCCGCGCTCGACAGTGGCTTCAATTTCGAACTTCGCTTCCTTGGAAGTTAAAGTCGCAATGGTTAAATCCTTATTCATGACTTCCACTTGCGTCGGGGTTTCAAAGTCGCCAGCGGTCACTTTTTTAACTCCTTTGGCGGATATCTTTATAACCTGCGGCTCATCAACATGCATCAATAACCTAACCTGTTTTAAATTGAGGATTAAGGATATTATGTCCTCTTTAACGTCCGGAATCGTCGAGAATTCATGGGATACCCCGTGAATTTTGACGCGGGTAATAGCAGCCCCCGGCAGAGACGACAGAAGAACGCGACGCAAGCTATTCCCTATAGTATGCCCGTAGCCCGGGTGCAGGGAATCAATCTCGTAAACTCCTTTATTTTCTTCCTCGGATACGGTGCGTATGCGGGAAGGTATTGAAATGGTGTAGCTCATAACTCAATCGTTAAACCATTAATTAATAATTTTATCTCGAGTAAAACTCAATGATCGCCTTTAAATTAATATTTGAACCCAAGAGTAAATCGTCTTCCGTCGCGGGAGAACTTAATACAACGCCTTCTTTTTTCTCTTTATCAAAAGAAAGCCAGGCTGGCGGGACATATTTTTTGAGGTAGGTATCCAAATCCCTAAAAATTCCACCGGAAAGGCTTTGCTGCTTGATTGTAATTTTGTCGTCTTTCTTGACCCTGAATGACGGGATATTCACCCTCCTGCCGTTCACCATAAAATGCCCGTGCGTGACGCCCTGCCTTGCCTGCGTTCGAGTCTGTGCAAACCCCAGGCGGTAAACCGCGTTATCGAGCCTCGACTCCAAAAATTTCATAAGATTTTCCCCAGAGTCTCCAGTCCTTTTCTCCGCTTCCCTTATATAATTCCTGAACTGGCGTTCTCGAAGGTTATACAAAAATTTAAGTTTCTGTTTTTCTTTAAGCTGTGCCCCGAATTCGGACGAAGCACGCGAAAACTTGCGCGTTTTCCCATGCTCGCCGGGGGCATACGGCTTTCTTTTAAACGCGCATTTCTCGCGTCCGCAAATCGACATCCCCAACCGCCTGCAAATTTTGCATGAAATCCTCATATTTTTATACTCGTCTTGGTTTAGGCGGCTTCGGGCCGTTATGCGGCACTGGCGTTAAGTCCCTGATAAATTGTATTTCAAAACCCTTTGACGCGAATGTCCTGATTGCGGATTCCCTGCCCGAGCCGATTCCTTTGACTTTGATCCCGACTTCTTTCAATCCCATTAATTTGGCTTGTTCGGCGATAAATTCCGAAACCTTAGACGCAGCGTATGGAGTTCCTTTCCTTGCTCCTTTGAATCCCATGGCTCCGCAGGAAGAAGATAGTATGACATTCCCTCCCCGGTCAGTCAGTGTGGCAATCGTATTATTATAAGTTGAAAGAATATTCAAAACCCCAAAGTCTATTTTCCGCTTCGGAAGTTTTGACTGGGACTGGCTTTTGGCTCCTCCCGAAGCCCCGTCTGCTTTTTGGATTACTCTTTTCTTGCCCATATTTTATTTATAGTGAGTTTATCGAACTATTTTTTCTCAAGCTTGCGCTTTCCCGAACCCATCGTCTTCCTGACATTGCCCCTTCGAGTTCTCGAATTGGTCTTGGTCCTCTGCCCACGGGACGGAAGGCCTCTCGAGTGGCGCATCCCGCGATAGGATCCGATATCCCTGAGCCGTTTTATATTGAATAAAATTTCTCTCCGCAATTCGCCTTCAACCTTGTAATTCTTTTCTAGTTCCTCGCGCAGCCTGTTTATCTCGTCCCCCTTTAAATCCTTAGGGTGCTTCCCTTCCGGTATCCCCGCTTTTTCTAAAATTTTTAACGCCGAATTGCGCCCGATCCCGTAAATATAAGTAAGAGCTATCTCAAGCCTTTTACTGTCCGGTATATTTATGCCTGCAATCCTCATAAATAATTTTTAGCCTTGGCGCTGTTTATGCTTCGGGTTTTTGCAAATTACATGCAAACGTCCGCGTCGGCGGACTACTTTGCACGAACTACAAATTTTCTTAACTGAAGCTCGAACCTTCATTCAATTTAAACTTTATAATCTTTGTATTATTCGCCCCTTTTTTTCATCGTAAGGCGTCATCTCGACTTTAACCTTATCGCCAACAAGCACTTTTATGTAAAAAAGACGCATCTTTCCTGCGAGATGCGCGAGGATTTCCCTCTTGTCCTCCAATATAACCTTGAAGGTAGCGTTGGGCAAAGCCTCTATTACCTGTCCTTGGATGATTGTTTTGTCCTTATTTTCTAACATTCTAATCCGCCAGCAGGCGAATAGTCCTTATATCTTAATCTTAAAGGTTTTGATAGTCAAGCTTTATTTTATTCGGGTCGGAAGGGAAAAATCTCAGCCAAGAAGGGCTAAAAGTTATCTCCGCCCTGTCAATTCCTGGGTATCTCTTAAAAACATCCTGCCGCATAGAGCGCGAGGCTTGGGATAAATCTTTTTTAAGCGCCTCTTCGTCGAAAAGCCAAGTAAATCTGGCTTGCCCCGCTATTTTGAAGGTAATCTTTTTTTCGTTTATATTTTTGCTCAAAATCTTGAAATCGAGATCATTCAAATTATTAACCATAACCTTCTCCTCGCCATTCAAGTCCAAATATTTGCTCGCGAGTTCCCTTGTTATCTCATCTGCCTTGAATATTGAGACTTGAGCCGATACCTTCGCTTTTATCTGAACCTCATCGGCAACTGTATTAACTTTCGGATCCGCATCGAGAAGAGTTATTTTCACATCTATCGCGCTCGCTGGAATATAGGCGCTTTCTAACAAACTTTTCTGGACTTTGTTTTTAATCTCCTGCCTGAAATTCTCCTGGGCCTGTATCAATAGATTGTTTATCGCTTCTTGTGTGACAATCTTTGCTCCGCCGGAAGATCCTCCGGCCATTTCCGTCTTAGACCTTGCGTAAATCTTTTCGAATTTAGGCGTTCCCTTGAATCCAGGTATAGTGAAATCCGCTAGACCGATATTATATTCCGCTCCCGCCTTGTCCGCGTATACGGTCACTTCGAGCTGTCCCGGGGTAAGCTTTCCTCCCTCCATTTTTCCTCCCGGAAGCGTGATGCTATTTTTAATGCGGTAAATCTTTCCTCCTGGCGCTTCGAGTCGCGTTGTTGCCACGAGAGCCTGTTCTGCAGTCGAGTAAGCGTTGAAAATTATTATCTGCCCCGATGCCTTTTCTGTTCCAGATGATGTTTTTTCTATAGAGCCGCCAAGCTCTACAGTATCTTCTACGCTGATAATTTCTAAAGAAACTGCGGATGCCGCATTGGAAGAAGCTTCGATGTTGGCGTCTACATCCATGGAAACCTGCCGTGGCGCGACAGATACCCGAACCTCCGCAAGTGATATGGCAAAAATGCCGATCGCCGCCAGAATTATGACTGCTCCCAATAAAATTAGCGTACTTTTTAACTTGGGCAAGCCGAATTTCCTCCCCTCTTTCTTGATTTCCGGGAGTTTGCCTAATGGAATTTCTTTTGCGGCCGCTTTTTTCTTTACGGGGATTGCCGCCATTTTGGCTGTCCTTTCTTCCACAACTCTCGGGGGAAGCCTGGAGGGCTTGGAAGCTATATCCCTCATCAAAGGCCGCCCTGAAGCGGGGTTACGCTCTATTGGATTATTTCTGCTCGCCATATTTCACCGCGCTTAGCGCTAATAGTAATGGTAGCGTCATTTTGGAATCTTTGCGATCCACGCCGGATGTTAATATTTTCTCGCTAAAATTCTCCGGATTGAAATTTACGACATCAAACGGTTTCCCTAAAATCGTAAAGGAAGCGAATTCCGGAGAATCAAGGCATTGTTTTAATATGTCGCTTCCGGCAACCCCGCCAAGAATAACGAGAGTCTGCGGCAGCGGCTGCACACTACCAAGCTCGGAAAGCGATTTGGCAAGAAAACTCTGCCATTCCGAACAAACTCCTAATGCGGCCGACGAAAGTTTTTCATCAGTGGCATGTTTCATATCTCCCCCGCTTCGCGCCGAAAAAAATGAAAGCGCGTCGCCCAGGCCCATATTAAGCGAGGAGGCAACCCTCCTGATAACAAGATTTGCGCCCCAAATAAAACTTTTTGTATCTTCTAAAACTCCATCCCGAATCAGGTAAATCTCGGTGACCTCCCCGCCGACATCAACCACCAAATACCCGTCTTTTGGATTAACCATTTCGGACAAAACTCGGAAGAGAGAAAATGGTTCGGAAATAAACTTTATTTGCGCCCGCCAAAAAAAATGCTTCAGGATATCGTCAATATTCCTTACAAAGCTTTTTCTTGCGGCACTCAGGTAAATGAAAAGCTCAAGCTTATTCGTATCTTTCCCGTAGGGATTTACAATCGGGTAGCCGTTAACGATAAACTTCATCTTTTCCTGTTCTAAAATTTCTATGCCTTCCGGGTCATCTAACTTCTCTTTGCCTTTGCGGCTAAAAAGTTCAAGCTCATCTTCCATTATTTTGTCGACGAGATCCTCTGTTACCCTAAACGTGTCGCGCCTATCTATTTTCACATGCTTTGTATTGGAAAAATACCATGGGACAGACAATACCAAGTAGATTACGTCGGGCAGCTTTTTACCGTTCGACTTGATGAGATTTTCAGAAATTTCCTTAATCGCCTTCTTCGCGTGCCTCTCAATATGGTTAAAGTCCGGGTTTTCCAGAAGCGGCAGCCTTAAATGAGAGAAAGACAAAAAAGCAGGAATTTCATCCTCTTTTTTTGACAGCAATGAAGCGCCCACCGAGGAACTCCCGATATCAAAGACTAGAATTTTTTTCTCTTTTTTCAGCCTCGAAAAAAACATCAAGGTATAATTTTCCCCCTAATTCTCCTGACGCCGGAGGCGGAGGCCTCTTCTTTAATTATAACAAATTTGCCGATATCTTGCGTGTTCTTGACGTGCGGCCCGCCGCATAATTCTTTTGAAAAATCGCCTGCGCTATATACCTTCACGTGCGCGGGATACTTTTCCTTAAAAAAATAAAGCGCCCCAGATCTTTTGGCTTCTTCTATATCCATCTCTTCCATCTTAACTTTGAGCTTTCTAGATATCGCTTCGTTAATAAGATCTTCCACTTTTTTAATCTCGTCTATGGTAAGTTTTCTCGGAAAACTGAAATCAAACCGCGTTCTTTCTACGGTAATGTCTGAACCCATTTGCCGAACATTTTCTCCTAAAATCTTTCTAAGCGCCGCTTGCAAGAGATGCGTCGCCGTATGAAGGCGGGTAACTTTCTTCAGCTCTTCCTCATCTTTAGCCTTAAGCTCACCGGTATTTAAAAGAAGGCCATGCCCTCCGAATTTACCCGCCGCCCCGGCTCTGGATTTTTCCTGATGCTTGCCAAATTCTTTATCAAAACTCTCGCGAGTCAGACTGCTCGATTTCGCCCCGGAGAATTCTTTTATTATTTCGTAAGGCAAGCCGAAAGTTTCGTACAGGCTAAATGCCTTCTCGCTCGTAATATTTTCGTTTTTTTCCAATTCCTTAATCCCGCGCGAGAGCGTTTTGGAAAATTTCTCGCGCTCCGCCCAGTATGCATTTATTATGTCGTCCCGCCTATGCTTCAATTCGGGATAAAAATTTCCATAAATTTTTATCGCCTCGATTATCGCCGATTCGAAAATCTGCGGGTTGAGAAAGTTTATGTACTCATATACCAAAGCTCTCCTCAAAAGACGCCTCAATATATAACCGGCTTCTTTATTCGAGGGTGAAACTCCGTCGGAAAGCAAAAATGCCGACGCTCTAAGATGGTCCGAAATAATTCTTCTCTGCCTCTCCGATATCGTCCCTGGGAGAATATCCAAAATTGGCAAAAATAGGTCTGTTTCGAAAATATTTCTCTTCCCCTGTGAAACCATTGCCAAGCGCTCCAGTCCCATCCCCGTATCAACCCCAGGCGTTTTTAACTTTTCCAAAGTCCCGTCCTTTAGTTGATAAAATTCATTAAAAACTATATTCCAAACCTCAACGCCGTTTATATAAATTTCCGTCGTAGGCCCGCAAGGTCCTTCAGCCCCCGTTGGACCCCAGAAATTATCCTCCCTCCCGCATTTCCGTATATCCCTTATCCCAAGGTTTTCCCAAAAATTAAACGATTCTTCATCGAACGGGACATTTTTATCTCCCGCGAAAACCGTAACATATTCGATTTCAAGGCCAATGGAATCGAAAAAATCTTTTCCGTATGAGATGGCTTCTTTTTTGAAATACCCTCCGAATGAAAAGTTGCCTAGCATTTCGAAAAATGTATTGTGGCGTTCGTCTCCGACCTCGTCGATATCTGATGTCCTAAAGCATTTCTGGATGGAAGCCGTGTTCTTGTACTTAAAATCGCGCATCGGATCCGCCTCGCCGGTGTAATATTTTTTAAATTGCTGCATGCCTGCGGTTGTCAAAAGCACGGACGGGTCATCCGGCAGAAGCGAGCTTGAAAGCACAATTGCATGCCCTCTTGATTTGAAAAATTCGAGAAATTTTTTGCGTAACTCGTTCGCCGACATGAAAGCATTTTAGCATAAAATTCAGCCAAAAAAAATGCGGCGGGATGCTCTATAAGAACATCTCGCCGCACAGATTTGCCACACCAAAGATCAAGTCAGAAACGCAGACGCCTACGCCGCCGCTTATCTTCGGGCTCTTTGGCTACGGCGGCTATTTTAGCATCCCTCCATGCAAATAACCCCTTTCTGACGTAAGCTGGATCTAATCCGAGGATTTCACAAACACTAACGAAAGAAAAAAGACCTCCATCGCTTTCGTCCATGAACCATGCTTCCGCGTCGTCAAATAATGAAATCTCTTTCGGGTATTTCGCGCAAATATATTTTTGGAAGCAATGAACCGCTTCTTCCAAAACAGCAAGCATGACTCGCTTTTCCGGCTCCATCTCTCTTGGCTTAAAGGTCTTTAGATACTCCTCATGGGCCAGAGTGTCCGGCTGAAAAAGCTCTTTAATGGCCGGGTCCAGTGTTCCGCTATACTGAGACCTCATATTTTGTCCCCTCCCTGTGTACTAAATTTTGATTTGAATTTTAATACAAAAAGGGATTTTTGGCAACAGGATTTACTTCTCGATTATTCCTCCACCCAGAAGGCGTTCGCCAGAGTAAAAAACGACGGACTGCCCAGGAGCGACCGCGCGCTGGGAGGAATCGAAAACAATTTTCAATTTTGAATTTTCAATTTTTAAAATGCTGCACGCCTGCAACGTCTGCCTGTATCGAATCCGCGTGGAAATTTTTTCCGGAATATCGTCCGGCAAATTCGCGCCAGATATGAAAATTTCTTTTTTATATAAAACTGGATCCGAAGCGCCTTCGGCGACGATAATCGTATTTTTTTCTTTATTTGTCTCGGCAACGTAGAGTGGCTCCGAATGCCCGCCCAATTTTATTCCGTGCCTTTGCCCCGGAGTGAAAAAATATGCGCCGTCGTGAGTTCCTAAAACTTTCCCTCCAGAATTAACCACACTTCCCGCGTTTTTCGGCAAATATTCGCGCAGAAAATCCTGAAAATCCACCTTGCCTACGAAACAGAGACCCTGCGAATCTTTTTTATCCGCGGTAATTAAACCGGCTTTCTTTGCAATTTCCCGTACTTCGCTTTTCAGATAATCACCGATGGGGAAAAGCGCGCGGGACAATTGGTCTTGCGTAAGCCGCCATAAAAAATAAGTCTGGTCTTTGTTTCTATCTTTCGCTTCGTGAATCCAAAATCTTGAATCTTCATTCTTTACTCTGGCATAATGCCCCGTCGCGATAAAATCCGCTCCCATTGAAATTGCCTTTTCCAAAAAAATACCGAATTTAATTTCGGAATTACAAATGACATCCGGGTTAGGCGTTCTCCCAGAAGCGTATTCGCGGATCATGTAATTAAAAACTCCTTCCTTATATTCTTCTTTAAAATCAAAAACATGAAACGGGATCCCGAGCTTGGCCGCAACTCGCATCGCATCTCTTCTATCTTCGTTCGAATCGCACCCCTCCCAGCAAGTCATATGCGCGCCCGTAACATCGTATCCTTGTTCCTTGAGCAAAAAAGCGGCGACGCTTGAATCAACGCCTCCGGACATAGCTACAAAAACCCTTCGACTTCGCTCAGGGCTAGCTTTCTTTGTATCCATAACGCTTAAAATATAATCTAAATTTGGAAATTTTTAAAGGGGGTGAGAGCGGTAGCGCACTCACCCCCTTTGATTGTCGTCTCTGGTGTACCTGCTTATTTGCTATTCTCCACTGGCAACTTTTTTCCCATAGAGCAGGTCTCGTTGTTTCTCGATAACATTATTTAAATCTTCGATCTGCCTTCTGTGATTTTCCTCAATTCTAGAAACCCTGCTTTCGGCCAACTTCAATCGTCCCCTAATCTCAATTACCTGCCGCTGTTTATTTCGTAACTTTTTCAGCAGACGAATAACTCTTCCGCGAGCTTTTTTTAATTCCGGGCTTAAGGATCTTGGAAACCCGAAATCCATTTGATCTACGTTTATCTTTAGCTCGCTTTCCTCGTTTTGACCATCCCCGCTAATCGGGTGATACGCGTCTTCACTCGCTCCTTTTTTATCTTCTCCAAGAGCTGTGATTGTCATGATACACCTCCCTTTCATGAATAGTTGTATAAATACCATCCCCCATTCCGGAACACGAACTCAAACTGCCAGAATGAGAGCCATTTCCTGCCTTCGAGATCGACGCGTATGATCCATGCCTGGACCTTAGTAACATCTCCTCTCACGGTTGTCCTGGTAGACCAGATGCCCAGTCCTCCGCAACCGCAAACATAGGGCACGTTAGGCAAGGCTACAGAGTCGGCGCCTTTGGGGCCGAGCAGATCCCGCGAAATTTTTGCAAGCGATAACGACCACTCCCTCTCCGAAGCTTGCCTCTCGAATAGTGACTGGATTTTTTTAAACGCTTCGCGAAGTTTCTTCTCCGGGTTTTCGTTTGCAAAAGTTAGATCCGCGTAGAAAAAAACGCCCACAGCGAGGGCGATCAATTTGTTAAACATCATTTTCTTGCTCCTCCTTTAGCGCAAGTATTTTGTCCTATTCAGTTTATGCTCTTCGAAAGTCTTCGCATAGTGGATAACGCCCTTCGAATCCGAAAGATAATAGAGATACGCCGAGATAGTTGGATTAATCGCGGCTTCGATCGCGCCAATTCCGGGGTTCGAGATGGGCCCAACCGGAAGCCCTTTATATTTATAAGTGTTATACGGGTCGTCCAAAACCAAATCCGCATCTGTAAGTTTATGCGAAGATCTTCCAGTTGCATAAGTCAGCGCAGCGTCCACTTGAAGCGGCATCCCGAGCGAAATCCGCCTCCATAAAATCCCGGAAATAATTTTTCTATCTTTCTCCGAGGCCGCTTCCTCTTCAAGCAAAGAAGCCATAATTACGATATCGCGCATTTCTTTTTTCTGTCTCGCGATCTCGCTCTCAAAAATAGCGGTCTTCTCTTCGAAATTTCTCTTAATTTTCGCGGCAATAACTTTCGGCTTGGAATCTTTGAAAAATTCATAAGTATCGGGAAATAAAAATCCTTCTTCCGAAACCGCTTCTTTCAAAAATTCATCCCGTCCAACAATCCCTGCGCTTTCCAGCGCCGTCGCAATTTGATAGACGTTAAACCCCTCCGGAATCGTTACGGAAATAGTTTCTGCCGGTGCCGGAGCTGGCTCCTTTGAGGAATACCAATAAAGCAAAAATATGAGAAAAATAAGGATTGTCCCGAGAGCGGCAATTTTAAGCTCTTTCCAGATCGGCATATAAAAATAAGTTTAGCATAAAAAGAGCCCGCCTCGCACAAATTGCGTGCGCGGCGGGCTCGGTTCTGGGCAGAGAAAAATCGTCATAGCTCGACCGCAAAGTTTACAGCGTTTTCAAACATCTGCAAACCGTGTGGCTTATCTATAGATTCTCTTCGCCAGTTATCGAATTGGGAGAATTCAACGAAGCGTTCCGGATGCGGCATGAGCCCAAAGATCCGGCCGAATGGATCGCATACTCCCGCGATGGAATAGAGCGACCCGTTCGGATTCGCCGGATAAAAATCAGCCGGCTGGCCACCCTCGGAATAGCGCAATGCTACGCAATTTTTATTCTCACCGATCTCCGGCCATTTCGTATCCACAAAGAAGCTTCCCTCGCCATGGGCAACTGGAAGCATGATCTCGTTATCGTACCCGCGGGTAAAAATGCACGGACTTCCCTTTTCTGTGATGAGCTTTATCCACCGGCACTCGAATTTTCCGGAATCGTTAGTCTCGAGTGTTGCGTACCGAATGCCTATAGTATTTAACGGCAAGAGTCCGGATTGAACGAGCACCTGGAACCCGTTGCATATTCCGATGACAAGTTTCCCTGCATCAACGAATTCTTGAAGCTCGTCGTGCAGAAATGAAATAAGCTCAACCGCCAGAATCTTTCCCGATGCCACATCATCTCCGTAAGAAAACCCACCGGGAATTGCCAGTATCTTGTAGCTCCGGAGGCGGAGTGCGCCGCTCCGGAGCTGGTTTACGTGCACGAACTCAGGATTGCCTCCCGCTTTTCTAAAAGCGTAGGAGGTTTCTTCATCGCAGTTCGTGCCGTCCGTTCTCAAAATGCAGACTTTGGGTCTCAATGGAACACCTCCTTCATAGGTTTCTGCCAGAACTCTTTCAATTCATCAAGGTCAGCTCGGAAAACATGGCCGCGGTTATGAACGCTGATAACTTCGCTTGCAATCGTGCGTCCAATTTCCTCCGCATGCATTCCCAAAGATTGAACCTCGTAAACATCCATATCCCTCACCTCAATGAGAAAGCAACCGGCAGTCTCGTTAAATAGCCGAAAATCTATTCTCTCTTTTTCTTCGCGCGCGTACCCGAGTTCCAGAGATGCGCCCATCCCACCGCCGAAGCACATCTCCGCGAGAGTCGTGAAAAGTCCTCCATCGCTTATGTCGTGGCAGGAAAGAATAATTCCTCTGGCAATAAGCCGGTGAAGTTTCTGAAACGTCCTCACCGCTTCTTTGAGATTAACCCTCGGCAGATTATTGCCAACTATGCCATGCAGATCGTAGTAAACTGAGCCTGCCATCTCCAGCTTTCGCAATCCCACTTGCATGATTGCGGATCCTTCCTCTTTGAAATCCGCAGAGATCGTTTTTCTCACATCCCGAATTTTTCCGAAGACCGAGATGCAAAGCACCGGAGGAATTTTGATAACTGTGCCGTCTTTCCCGCGATACGTGCTCGACAAGCTATCCTTGCCGGAAATGTACGGAATCCCGAACGCCTCCGCGATGTCTACACACGCATCAACCGAGCGGTCTAGCGCGCCCAATTCCTGTTCGTCGGGATACGGCCAGATAAAGTTATCGATAAGCCGCGCTTCTCTCGGATCCCCGCCCACAGCGACAAAGTTTGCTAATGCTTCAGTCGCCGCCCAGACACTCCCCCAATACGGATCAATGCGATTCAATATCGGGTTCAGTCCGTGGCTGATAATAACTCCATAGCGTTCCCCCAAAATCGGCGTCAAAACTACGGCGTCGTTCGGCCCGTCGTGATTGACGCCCGAAAACGGCGCGAGGGCATTCATGCCCTGCACGCTATGATCATACATCCGCACAATGGATTCCTTTGAGCAAACATTTGGATGGCTCAAAATTCGGCGGCAGGTTTCTCTCCAGTCGCTCGGCACAGGTATCTCCGGTTCCTCAAATTCCGGGCGCACCCAATTTGCATTCAGCACTCGCTGCGGCAAGCCGTGATGAAGAAAATCCATACTGAGATCGCAGAGCGTTTCGTTTTCGTACATCACCACAAGCCGTCCGGTATTGGCGAAAACTCCAAGCCACGTTGCTTCGACATTCAAAGCCTCACAGATTTCGAAGAAGCGAACTATATTTTCCGGGGCAATAGCAACCACCATTCGTTCCTGCGATTCCGAAATCCAGATTTCCCACGGCGACATTCCCGGATATTTGGTCGGCGCCCGCTCAAGAGCTACATGAATGCCGGTTTCGCTTCCCATCTCTCCGATAGCCGACGAAAAACCTCCCGCTCCGCAATCGGTTATGGCGCGAATCAAACCTTCATCGCGACATCTAAGAACTGCGTCGCCCACTTTTTTTTCCTCGATCGCATTTCCTATCTGGACTGCGCTGGCATTAACCTGTACGGTCTGGTCGGTCATTTCACCCGAAGAAAACGTTGCGCCATGGATTCCATCCCGCCCGGTTCTTCCGCCAATTACAATAATCCTGTCTCCCGGCTGCGGCTTGCCTTTTAGACACTTGCCCACGGGAATTATTCCGTACGCGCCGACAATAACCGTAGGTTTTGCACGAAAATCTTCGTGGAAGTGTATGGAGCCATTATTGGTCGGGACGCCCATGCGATTCCCATAGTCCCTAACTCCATCAACCACGCGTCGTAATAAATAACGAGGACTCAAGCAACCGGCAGGAAGTTTCTCTGGGTCAAAGTCTGGAGGAGCAAAACAAAAAATATCAGTCGATGCAATTGGCTTTGCGCCCTCGCCGTCCCCGAAAATATCCCTTAATACCCCGCCGGTTCCCGTCATCGCTCCGCCGTAAGGCTCGAGCGCACAAGGACTATTATGAGTTTCTACCTTTCCGCACAAACCTTGCCCGCCGAAAAAATCTATAACGCCGGCGTTGTCATCGAAGACCGAGAGCAAGCCGTCCGCGAATTTTTCCGCCGTTCCCTTAATTCGGGCGATCAATGGTTTTTTCCCCACGCCGTTCACAATAAGGCGCGCTCGAAAAGTTTTGTGGCTGCAGTGCTCGCTCCAAGTTTGAGCATATGTTTCACATTCCCCATCAGTCAGATCGCGCCCTATTTCACAAGCGTGCGCCTGGAGAACTCGCATCTCTTCGAGATCAAGATGCCATTCATGATTCTTGGATAGTTCCACTAGTTCCTCGCCGCTCATTCGACAAATGGGGATGATCGTGATCGCTCCGCGTTCGCCCGAGATAATAAGCGTAATAGGCGGCTCGATGACAACGCGCTCGACAGTTTTGTTGACTAGCAGCCGGTCGCAGATAAATTGAACGTCCTCATCCGACGGCGTTCCAAAGAACCCATACTCAGTGCTGGAATCCGCCGCGACAAGATTTATGCCCAGATCGCCTACCGCTTTCATGATCGACGCCGCCTCCGGATTCATTACTCCGGGTTTGTAAGCGACTTCGATTAAGCGGGCCGCAAATTGGATCAGCGGTGAATTCAAAGTGAATACCTGCGTCAATTGGTCTGTGAAAAGTTTTTCCGCGAGATAGGATGCATCCTCGGGTTCAATTCCCTCGAGACGATAGACGCGCGCCGTCTTAACACCAACGATGCTCCTGATACCCAAATTGCGTATTTCGGTAAAACAGCTTTGACCTCGAACATCAGTTCCGATTTTGGTTCCTACTCTTACCACTTGTATCATTGATTTCTCCCTTCATATTCATTTGGAAACGATCAGTTTATTTGTTCAAAAAGTAGCAAAATCCAGAGAAATAAGCAAAGTGAAAAATGCCCCATCCGATCGCGTCGGATGAGGCATTGAAAACAAACTAGCTTTTTTTATGCAGGAGCGCGGCGAGAGCCATTTGAACCGCCATCGCCTCTTCGTCTAATCGAGAAATGGCGTTTCGCGTCATAAGGCCGATGTGGCCGTATTCGTAGCGTGCGTTCGGTATGCCCGATGTTTTTTCAATCGCTTCGCCAAGCTGATATCCCTGCCTTATTAAAGAAACGATATTCGCAGGAACAAAAACGCTCGGACCCGCTCCGCTTCCTTCATCTCCCTTATCGTTTATCACCACGCTCCATGTGCGAAGATAGCAAATGCCACTGACCATCTCCAATGTACCCTCGATACCCACTCCAAATTCCGCATCACTGACTTCATTCAGCGCAGTCCTAGCCCGATTTCTGGCTCCTAATATCCCTTCGCAATCGGACACCGGTTGCTTCCTGATACCGGAAGAAACTGGCGTCGATATAAATTTCCACTCAGCCGAATTCGCATTAGCCTCATTCGGCATCATTCGACAAAAAGCCAACTCTGCCGCTTGTCGTTTTGTCGCTTGATTGGATCCTACAGCCACTATAGGCATAAAACACCTCCAGTCAAAGATTCTATTCCCTCAAAAAGTAGCAAAATTCGAGGAAATAAGCAAAATAAATTTTTGAATAGTAAGTATTCTCGCGATCGCGAATATACTTACTATTCAAATAAAAAACCTCAAAAAGGCAATATGTCGTAGCAATAGCGATCAATTTCTCCGCCGCAACCCCTTGAATCGTCCCCGTCAAATCCTGCAGTACTGGACCATGCTCCGCTCCCTTTCGCGCCGCAGCCTTTGTCGGTTTTAGAATTGCAATCTTTGTCGTTAGCAAGCCCGACACTGTCCCTACTCTCCAAACTCGCCCCGAGATGATACGAGTCGCGGGAATTTTTCAGGGTATGGTAAGTATAGTAGTATTGCGCTTTTGTTGTCGGATCGGTTGGCAATGTCTGCGAATATTTCGGGCTGACGTCGCTCAATTTCGCTGGGTACCCGTTTTTTTCATCGTAATAAAGCTCAAATGCAAGACGCAACTGGCTTAAATCCGCCATACGGCGTGCATCCCGGGCCTTCATTCGCGCGATGCTTAAGGCACCTCCGGATATTTCGTCGGATATTTCGTAGAAAGTTTTGGAATCTTTCGGCGCATCGATTTTCACTTCTTTGTTGATATCCGAAATTACCACCTTAAAAACTATATTTATCTGCTTATCTTTGAGTGTTGTTGCCGAGTCGGATGGCACCGCGCGGATGGTATAGGTAATGATCGCGGGATACCCATTCGCGTCAGCCCAAAGGGTAAGCTTGGCATTTTTATCATAGTAATCGAACGCTTCATTGAATTCCGGGCTTTTCAAATATTCGAGATATCCGCGATCGGCGATCAGAGAATAATCCGTAGTAAGACTCTTTTTATCCGCTTCTTTTATTAGGCGCTCGTAAAACAAGGCGACTGCTTCCTTGCGGATTTTGAGATCGTAGCGGTAAAGCGACCTCCCCTCCACATTTTCGGAACGCGGGGCGTTTTCAAAAGCGAACAGTTTCTCCTCGTCCGCGATCGTCGCCGCCTTTTGAATTAACTCCAGGAGCTCCCTGCGGTTCTCCTTATATTTTTTCTCGGCATCTGGGACTTCGTTTGTAAAATAGGAAAAATCGCCGTATGATGCGTCTTCCGAAGACGTAGCCGCATTTGGATCGATTTTGATCCACTGGCCTTTTATGTTTCCAATAAAACCTAAAAATATGCTCGGGATATTATTGACCCGTAAATAATATATTCCATCTTTCTTGAGGGCATCCGCGTTTAATTTATAGGTCAGGTCCCCGAGGTCTCCAGTGGCATCGCCGTTGAATTTCCAATCGGCTGTTTCTTTTTCCCAATCCGTCTGTGCGGAGGCAGAGAAGCTTACATTCATCTCTGGGGGCGCGTAGTTAACCATCTCTTGAAGCGAGACCAAAAAGGGCTTAGGCGGCTCGGAAGATATATACAGGTAACTCGAGCTGTCTTTTGTAAACGTTACTCTCTTTCCTTCGATGCGAGTCGCCTCGGGCTTAAAATTATAAATTTTTTTCAACTGAACTATGGCATTATCCGTTTCGAAGTTAATTGTGAGTTCAAAATTTTTGCCGTCACCCGATCGCCTATACCCGTATTCCTCTTCCGTCTTGGGATCAGTTATGGACAATTTGCTCGTATAATAATATTTCTGCTTTCCGGCGTCGACAAGCAATTGCTTCGCGGTCGCGGGATATGGATTGGTTTTTTGGGAATATCCTAAAGTCTGCAAATACTGCAGTATCGCTCCCGCATTCTGCGCTCGCGCCGAATCATTTTTATACATCTCACGCGCCGCGTTGCCTAAAGTAAGCTTAGAGGAAAACGGCTCGGCATCGGCATCGCGCTTGCCAACGGATACCGAGGCAGAAATTGAATAAGAAGAAGTATCGATTTTGGAAGCCGCGAGGAGAATTCCGGACATTAAATTATCCTCGGCATATGGTGCGTGCGCGAAGGGACCAAGCTTCATGAAATATGCGTACGCCCCACCTCCAAGCAAAGCTACGACGACAATCCCAGCGGATATAGATATAATCAGTTTTTTGTAAGAGCGAGGCTGTTGTTGAAACTGGCCTGGTTGTTGGAATTGAGCTGGTTGAGGTTGGACAGGCGCAGTGCTAGTTTTCTCAATCTCCGAAAACCCTGCGGCGATATCTGCATCCTGCCACCCCGTGTCTTTTAAAGCTTTAATTACTTCGTCTTTTGATTTCCCCGCGCTAAGCGATTGCTGAATAAATTTAAGGAGCTCTGTGTTTGGATTCATGTAATTAATTATACCGCTTCCGGCGGTTTTCATTTGTGAGTATCTGTAAAAATAAAAAGGGCGTGTGCGAGACAATTCCCGCACACGCCCCTAAACTTCAAACTTGCCTAACGAACACCAAGAGTTGACCCCCGAAACTCCAGATTCTTCGGCTTGATGATGACTTTCTTCTCGTCGCTCCGCTCGATATGGCCGGCGTGCACTGCGCTGAGGCCTTCCGGAAACTTTTGCCTCTCGACAATGGCCAGAACTTTCCGCGCGTGAGTTTCCGGTACATACAGCGCGAAACCTGCGCCCATATTCAAGTTTCCATACGCCTCCATGTCATCCACCGGGCCATACTTCTGAATGAAGTCAAAGATCGGAAGTTGCCTCGGTAGCAGCGAGATGCTGTAGGTAAAGTCGCCCTGCGCTCTCATGAGCTTCCGCCAGCCGTGTCCTGTGATATTCACGGCGTAATGGATGTAAACGCCAGCATCTAGGCAATCCTCGACAAACGGAACATAGATCGGTGTCGGGTCGAGAAGTGTATCGCCGTATGTTCGCCCGTCGCTGAGCCGTGTGAGATAGCCATCAGGTAATTTCTTAGCGATCTTCCGAGCCATCGTGAGCCCATTCGCGTGGATACCGGAACTTCCGATGAGAATGATTGCGTCTCCGTGCTGGATATTTGGATAAATTACTTTCGATTTTGGCTCTACTATTCCAACGGACGATCCAGCGATAACAGACGCTTCTTCCCCGATGATATCTTTGAGAGTTGGAGTTTCTCCACCTCCCCAAACACAACCCGCGAGGTCGCAAGCGTATGCCCAGCCAGCTATCAGCTCCTCCATACGTGTTTTATTTTTAAACCACTCGGAGGCGCCAGTTGCCAAATGTTGGGATGCCCCCAATGGCCTTACCCCAAGCGTTATCATGTCATTGAAAATCATTGCGGCCGCGTCTATCGCGACTTTAAAATAATATGAGCAGCCAGTAAGCTTTTCCATGGCATCGGCAACCAAATTTTTTGTACCGAGGCCCTCCTCAACAATCCCGAGAATAAAATCATGGTGAAGAGATTCCATCATATACACGCTTTCTCCGCGGCTCCATTCGAGCTCGCGAAAACCTCTCTTCAGTAGATTCTTTGCAGTCTTTCGCGCGGCGAGCTGTGCCATGCGCTTAAACGGATCCATCGCGTCGTAATCCACGCCGACATTCTTATATGTCATGTTGCTCATAATTTTCCTCCAGTCAAAGATTCTTTCCCTCAAAAAGTAGCAAAATCCAAGGAAATAAGCAAAATTAAATTAGGAAGTTGATTTAATATTCAGACTGCGCTAGTTTAGGGCAAACGCTGTTTTGAAAGGAGTGCTCTATGCAACTTCTGCGATTCTGCGGCGCAGGGGTGCCTGGCGTACTCCTGTATTACATTGTCTATGTTTCTTTAACTCGATTGACCGATCAGTGGTACGTCGCAGCAACAGTTGTCGCTTCCATTGCGAGCTGGGGCCTAACTTTTCTTCTACAGAAGTATTGGGCATTTAGGAATAAAGAATCCGAATGGCTTATGCGGCAGATTATAAACTACGCCGGGAAAGTCCTCTTCTTTATTTTTATCCTTGGGCCAGGCCTTATTTATCTGCTTGTTGAACACGCCGAGCTTCCTGATCTGTGGGCGCAGGCTATCTTGACGCTTGTCGTGTCGTCCATAAGCTACCTTATCGACAAACGCATCTTCGCCAACAAAAAAACCGCCGCGTCATCCCCATGACCTAGGCGGTTTTTGAATCGCAAGTATTCTCGCGATCGCGAATATACTTACGATTCAAATAAAAAAAGGCGTGGCGAGATCTCTCTCGCGCACGCCCGTGGCACTTCCTATCGGAAATATTTCCGATACTCTCGGTCGATTTCCAGAGCCTTAACGATCATACGTATAAAGGAAACGAATTTAAGGACGTTAAATCCCCTTCTAAGAAGCTTATAGCGCTTCCCTTGCACCCAGTACCTCTGGAAAGAATTCTCGACGGCTTGGCGCGCGCTTTGCGGAAAGTTTTTTACGTTAAGATCGTTAACCCTGCTAAGCCGCTCCGGATTGGAAAATTTATACATTTCGCCGCCCGCGAGCAATAGACCCTTAAGCAAAACTAGGCGCTTTCCCGGCGAGAGCTTCCGCCACCCATACAAAATCTCCGCGTCTTGAATATGTCGTCTTGGCCACCGCATAATCCCCTCCTCTCAAAATCAAGGAAATTTTATTTCTTGCAGTATAGCAGAACGCTTTATTTAATCATAAAAAGTGGTATATTATGTAAAATCTGGGGGTGTGGTTCAATGGTAGAATATCGGTCTCCAAAACCGACGATCAAGGTTCGATTCCTTGCACCCCCGCTAATTTTAGTATCGAGAGACCGAGAGGGCTAAAAATGTTAAAATTGTATTATGCAAATTGAAGATCTAGGCATCATTCTTTCGCCTACAGAAAACGAGTTTGAAAAGCGGGCTGTCCTAAATCCTGCGTGCATTGCCGAGGGTGATATAGTCCACATGTTTTATCGCGCCATCAATCAAAATAATATTTCTACAATTGGATATTGCCAGATTAAAGATAATAAGGTTATCCGCAGAGATAATAAGCCTTTAATTTTCCCTGAACATAATTTCGAACGTAGCGGCGTCGAGGATCCCAGGATAGTTTATTTGGATGGAATGTATTATCTGTTTTACACAACATACGATGGATATGATGCATCCGCTGCTTATGCTATTTCCTCTGATTTGCGTAATTTTAAAAAACAGGGGCCAATTTTTCCTGCAATCCTTTATAAGGACGCTAGTAAGATTTTTAAACATGCGGGCCTTCCGGAAAAATATGAATGGTATGCAAAACACTATGAAGAAGAAAGAGGCCAAGGAGTCTCTCTTTGGCAAAAGGATGTTTTTCTTCTGCCAGAGAAAATCGAAGGAAATTTTTTTCTGATTCATAGGATAATGCCAGGAATCCAAGCCATAAGTTTTAGGAATTTTTCTGATTTGACTGAGGAATTATGGAGAAAATACCTACTCCATATGGCCGAATTTATAATTCTTGATCCAAAATATAAATTTGAAAACAAACGCATCGGCGGAGGTTGCCCGCCTATCAAAACAAGGCATGGCTGGCTGCTAATTTTTCATGCTATAGAACAAACGAACCACGGAAAAATTTATCATGCTGCAGCTGCACTGCTGGATCTAAAAAATCCGCTTCACGTCAAAGCAAGGCTGCCATTTCCACTGTTCTCGCCGGAAGGACAAGACGAAAGAGAGGGCGTAACAAATGATGTCGTATTTCCCACTGGCTCAATACTGAAAAAAGATGATTTATTTATCTATTACGGCGCCGCTGATTCCAAGATAAAAGCGAAAAAAATCAGCGTAATTGAATTAATTAATGAATTGCTAAAACATAAGACATGAAACGACCTAATAAACCATTTCAGGAGAAAATCATAAAACCTTGGGGCAGGGAAATTATTTTTACCCCTAAAGAATTAGGAAGGACGGGGAAAATTTTATCAATCCGTTCAAAAAAAAGACTTTCCTTTCAGTATCACGACAATAAAGAAGAAACTTTATGCTTATTTTCAGGCAGTGTCCTACTTTGGATAGAAAACGATGACGGCAAGCTACAAAAAATAAATATGGAACCACAAAAGGGGTATACTATTCTGCCTAAACAAAAACACCGGCTGGAAGCCTTAGAAGATTCAATTGTACTGGAAATTTCTTCACAAGAAAAAGGCAATACTATCCGACTGAAAGACGATTATAATCGCGGGACTGAAACTGAAGATGAAAGAAATAAGCCCAATAGAAATTGGCATGGCGAGACCAACTAAAGTTTTGTTTTTAGGGACATACCCTCCCCGGCGTTGTGGTATAGCCACTTTTACTTACGACCTGGCTCAAGCGTTTTATAATACATTCGCACCAGCAATAAAGACAACAGTCGCGGCAATGAATTACAGCGCCCTAAAAAACCCCAAATACTCTTCACGAGTTGTTTTGGAAATTGATCAGGATAAAACTGAAGATTATAAAATAGCGGCTAAAAAAATAAACGCAGACCCAAATATCAAATTGGTTTGCATCCAGCATGAGTTTGGAATCTTCGGAGGAGAATTCGGCTCCAACCTCAAATATTTTCTTGCTGAACTTAAGAAGCCAACAGTAATGACTCTGCATACCGTACTTCCCAACCCGAAACCTGCCATGGAAGCATCTATAAGGCCTCTGTTGGACCGTGTTTCATACCTGGTAGTAATGAGCACAAATTCTAAGAATATCTTGATTTCTAGGTACGGTATAAATCCCAGAAAAATTTTTATAATAGATCACGGCATACACCCAGTTGAATTTGAAACGAGCGAAAAATTTAAAAAGGCGCTCCACATACAAAATAGGCAGGTCATGAGCACTTTTGGGCTTCTTAATCCAGGAAAGGGGATTGAGTATGTATTGGATGTAATTCCGGAATTAATTCGCAAGTTTCCAAACCTGCTTTATCTCGTTATGGGAGTAACGCACCCGCTTGTCCTAAAAAATGAAGGCGAAGAATATCGCAATTTTCTGATGGAGAAGGCAAATCAATTAAAAATTCAAAAATATGTTCGCTTTTATAACCTCTATTTGGAAGTTGGTCGTTTGTTGAAATTTTTACAAGCCACCGACATTTATATTGCGTCATCCACTAATGTTGACCAAGCGGTAAGTGGAACGTTTTCATATGCCATGGGAACTGGGCGACCCATAATATCAGCCCCATTTGCACAGGCCAGAGAAGACATAGGAGAAGCAGGCCTTCTCGTCAATTTTCGAGACAAGAGTTCGTTAAAAAAAACTATAGAACAGCTACTTGTAAATCCCAAATTGAGGGAAGTTATGGGAAAGAAAGCATATTTTAACACCAGACACATGACTTGGTCCAATGTGGCACTTTCCTACCTTAAGGTTTTTATGAAATGCGCGCCTGACCTTTCTGTTGACAACAGGCATCTACCAAAATTAAATCTTAAACATTTAAATAAACTTACGGATCGTTTTGGAATTTTTCAATTCGCCGATTTGAGCCATAGAAATCCTGATTTTGGTTACACATTGGATGACAACGCGCGAGCTTTAGTGATCGCCGCAAGATATTATTCAGCGGGCATTAGAAAAAAAACTACTTTGCGCTTATTGAATATATATTTGTCTTTTATTGCAAATGCTTTGGGATCGGATGGATTTTTAAATTATTTTAATAAAAATTATAAGCCTGATGATGCCGCCAACGCCAAAGACAACTTGGAAGACGCCGACGCCAGAGCTTTATGGGCTCTTATGCAATTATCTGTTATTCACGCCATTCCAGTTGAATTAAAAAGAAAAGCTCAAAAAATCTACAAGCGCAGGTTAAAAATTGGCGTGCACTTCCAACACATTCGCCCCAAAGCTTTTTACATAAAAGGCTTATTTGCCTTATATCAAAGCCATTCCTCACAGAATCTACGTGAAAAAATCAGAATACTTGCAGACGAGCTAATGAAAAATTATGTGGCTCACAGTGATTCCGGTTGGCACTGGTTCGATAGCATCATAACTTATTCCAACTCTGTATTATGTGAAAGTTTGTTGTCCGCTTTTCAGGCTACAGGAAAAGAAGAATATTTCTATGTCGGCAAAAAAACTCTGGACTTTTTGATTTCTCATTCTTTCGTAAATGGAATTTATATGCCTGTCGGACAGAGCGGGTGGTTCGAAAAAGGCGGAAAAAGAAAATTCTTCGACCAACAGCCAGAAGACGTTGTAGCTATGGTCGAAGCTCTTAAAAAAATATATATAATCACGCGGGAAGAAAAGTACAAAATGTTAATGACCAAAGCTTTTTATTGGTATCTGGGAGAAAATTATTTAGAGCAGTATCTCTACGACCAAATAAGTGGCGGGTGTTATGACGGATTAGGGAAAAGAAGCGTTAATCTGAATCAAGGGGCGGAATCCACAGTTTCCTATTTAGCCGCTAGGATAGCCGTGAATGATTCTAGTTAACTGGGCTGGTTCATGACCGATGACGCCCGCAAAGGTGCTGGGCGATTCCTTGCCTACCGGCAGGCAAGCTTGCACCCCCGCAAATTTTTATACCTTCAATCTCTCATCCCACAAAATTTTCAAATGCGCCGAGTGGAAGAGAACGGAAATCCATGCCATAACGATAGAGGATATTATTAAAGTCTCGCCGAGAGTCCTAAAATTCTCCGAAAGCGGAGTTAAGATCAAGGCGAGGATGCCCGCGATATATATAAAAAGGCGCATCCGGTCGAGGACGAATTTATAATCTTCGTCGAGCGAAAATTTTCCGGATGCGAACTTAAATTCGAGATTCCTAATCAAGCCCAAGAAAATATACCCGACCAAAAACCAGAAAAATAAATTGGCGGCTAAAAATTGGTACGAGATGAGGTAGAAGCTCAAAACGAGCACCAGTATAAAATCCCTCGTGATGTCCAAAACGACCCCTGTCTTCGTCACTCTTTTCGCGTTCCTGGCGAGCGAGCCGTCGAGCATATCAGTGAAGCCGGCGAGAAGCGTTACCGCAAATATGACAAGATAATCGGATTTGACACTAAAAAGATATGCGAGAAGTCCGACCAGAGCAAAGCCAATTAGGCTGACGACATTCGGGCTTATAAAGTGGAGGTGCTCGTCCAGAAAATCCGTCAGCGGGCGCAAAAGATAATCTCGCCACTCCGCCTCTGAATCCGTCGTTCTTGAAAGATAGGCTTGAATAATAACCTTGGAAAGAAAAAGAGGCAATATGAAATAGCCAGCGATCGCAGCCAATCCGAAAACTCCTATGCTTGAGAACATAAATTAAGCTTTCGCTTCTTTATGCGCGGTTCTTTTTTTGCACCACCTGCAGAACTTGCTGAATTCCAATTTCCGCTCAACCTTCTTTTTATTTTTGGTCGAATAGTAGTTGAACCGCTTGCACTTGGTACACTGAAATTTTATTAAGTTTACCTGTGACATATATTCATATTACCAGAGCCGAGACCGGGAATCGAACCCGGGACCTCATCCTTACCATGGATGCGCTCTGCCGTCTGAGCTATCTCGGCAGTCTTTCAAAAACCTTATGTATCTTAGCGCGAATCCCTTTCTTTTTCAAAAAAGACTCCAATATCTTCCCTGATCTCGCGAGCTCCTTTTTCTGGTCGTACGCCCTTCCTCCGTACGCCCCGCATTTCTCATGGACCATAAGATAGATCTCCTTGGGATGGTGCAGCCTAAAAGATTTCTCGATTTGAGAAAGCAGATACGGATGCTTTATATCTTTTGCCCCTCCCGCGACTTTAATTATATCCGGCATCTTCAATTTCTTTTTTTTAATCAGTGAATCGAGCGCTACAGAAAAGCGCGCATCGAAACACCAAAGCATTACAGCGTCCGCGTGATAAGCCATATTAATCCGCGAGAACGCTTAAATTATTTCTGTCGTCCATCTCCAAGAAGCCG
>MFIQ01000003.1 GCA_001778905.1 Candidatus Giovannonibacteria bacterium RIFCSPLOWO2_12_FULL_44_15
CGGGACACCAGTCATAACTATGCTTTTCCCAACGGGCGAGGAGGACGAAAAAAAATATGGCTATGACGATTATCCAAACAGGGTGGCTTACGGTCATCCCAATGGCGTCCCGCCTATAATTTCGAAGGATTTTGTCTGGGGAGTCGAGAGGACGGATCGGATATATCGTCTTATCCATGAGGTAAGACGTGATGCCGGTGGAATCCGCCATTACACTCTTAACGTTCGAGCCGAGCCTTTCATGGATTTCGAAAACCCTGGCACGGCCGAGCGTGCGGCGAATGAGGTAATGAAGTTCATTTCTCCTTGATTCTCGATCTTTTTGGAGCACAACCCAGGCTCCGTTCACGCACTGTGGACGGAGCCTCTTTTTTTTAATATCATTACACCTATGCAGTTGAACCGGTTTTTGGCCATTGCGATCAAAACAGGGACTTACCTAATATTGTTTTTGCCCCTCGTTGTTTTTCAGGGGATGTTTTTCCCGTTTATATCGGGAAAGAATTTCATATTTAGGATAATAATAGAAATAATTTCTGCCGCCTGGGTTATTTTGGCCCTTCGCGACAGGAGTTATTTTCCGAAACGATCATGGCTGTTTTATTTTGTTCTGGCGTCAACGGCAGCTCTTATTTTGGGAACCCTTTTCGGCGTGGACGTTTCAAGATCATTTTGGTCCAACTTCGAGCGCATGGAAGGTCTCCTAGGCCACCTGCATTTATTTATGTATTTTCTAATTTTGACAGGTATTAGCAAGACCGAAAAAGATTGGTGGAGATTTTTCCACGTTTCATTTATTGCGAGTTTGCTCGTCGGCGGATATGCGCTTTTTCAGCTTGCGGGAGTAAACGAAATCCATCAAGGTGGAACCCGCATCGACGCAACTTTGGGCAACGCTACCTATCTCGCCGTATATATGCTTCTCCATGTCTTCCTTGCCCTTTATTATTTTCTCAAATCGGAAAAAAATGCGTGGAGGATATTGTACGCAGCTATATTTTTACTCGATATCTTCTTCGTATATCAGACTGCAACCAGAGGGGCGGTTTTGGGCTTATTTGGGGGGCTGCTACTCTCGGCATTAATTTTCACTTTTTCCTCCGCCGATAAGAAATTGCGAACCTTTTCTTATGGGATAATTGCCGTTATGATTGCGCTCGCAATCGGTTTTTATTTCGCGAAAGATACGAAATTTATAACGCAAAGCCCGACTTTGGCGCGGGTTCGCAATATATCGATTGCGAGCGATGACGCGCAGGCACGGTTCCACATATGGAGCTTGTCTTTTAGTGCCTTCAAGGAGCGCCCGATTTTTGGCTGGGGCCCGGAGAATTTCGCCGTGGTTTTCTCGAAGTATTATGACCCGCGCCTTTGGTCCCGCGAACCGTGGTTCGACCGCGCGCATAATTCCGTCTTAGATTGGCTTATTCAAGGAGGCATTTTAGGCCTAGCTGCCTATCTTGGAATTTTTGCGAGTTCCGTCTGGCTTCTTTTTAAAAGATTTTCGGCGGGTAAAATATCGAATATTGAGCTCTGCGTTTTTATCGGATTGCTTGCCGGGTACTTCTTCCAAAATCTTTTCGTATTCGACCAGCTAACTTCATATATTCTAATCCTGGCTGTTCTTGCGTATATTAATTTTATTTTAACAAGAGAAGTGGGGAATTCCGCGGCATTTTCTGCGGGGGCATCCCAAGGATCGCAGTACGTTTGGTCTTCCGCGGTATTTATTACCCTGCTTTTTTCGCTCTATATATTTAATATTAAGCCAATTCTCGCCAACACCTCGCTCCTGTCCGCGCTGTCGAATGGAAATAACGGAAATTTTCAGGCGGCACAGGACGAATTTAAGCGCGCCATAAGACTCTCTCCTTTGGGCAGAAGAGAGTCTCGGGAACAGTACGCGTATTTCGCGACCCTAATCGCGTCTCGGCAGGAAATTCCCGAAACAATTAGGAGATCCAATCTAGAAGACGCCGTTAAAGAGGCGAAGCTCCAGACGGAAGACTCTCCCCGAGATGCGCGATCCATGCTCTTCTTAGGTTCCGTTTATGATGCCGCAGGCAAAGGACCAGAGGCTTTCGAAACATTTAAAAAGGCCCTTGAGCTCTCTCCGAAAAAACAGCAGATTATTTTCCTTGTCGCGCAATATTATATCCAGCAGCAAAATTTTGATAAGGCCATTGAATTGGCACAGATGGCTGTTGATCTTGACCCGACATATTTCGATGCGGTGAAGAATCTGATTTCCCTAGAGGTGTATGCGGGCAAAAGCGATATGGCCCTAGCTTATGTTCGGGAAAGGATAAATTCCGGCAAAGCATCCACCGACGATCTTAAAAATTGGGCTAGTATTGCTGTTAACACAAAAAATTATGTGCTCGCGGCAGAGATATATAAAGAAGCAATTAAACTTGCTCCGAATGATACTCAGCTCCTGATCAATTTGGCCGCAACTTATTATGATGCCGGTAGGCTGGATTTGGCCATAGTTGAGATCAGAAAGGCGATTGCGCTCGATCCTAAATTCAAAGAACAAGGCGAAACTTTCATAAAAGAGATACAAGCAGGGAAGAAGCCGCAGTAAGGAAACTATTGTAAAAGGGGGATTGTTTTAAATAATATATGACAAGCATATTATTGGGTTCTGCCGAAGAGGCAAGAGTTTTGAAAGAAAACGCCGCCAAAGCCGAGAAGGTTTTTTTTGCTGCCACGAAAAGGGCTATTGATATCATTTTGTCTATAGGGCTTGCCGCTTTGCTGCTACTGCTGTTTCCATTTATTTCGATTGCAATAAAAATCGAGTCTCCCGGCCCTATATTTTTTAAGCAGAAGAGGGTTGGCAAGAGCGGAAAACATTTTATGCTGTGGAAGTTTCGCTCCACGCACCGGACTGCAGTCGATGAATCCGTCGGGTGGGGAGCGGAAGGCGAGAGTATATACACCAGGGTCGGCAAATTTCTACGCAAGAGTTATCTCGACGAATTGCCCCAGATTAAAAATGTTTTAAAAGGCGAGATGAGCCTCATTGGTCCCCGGCCGGAGCGTCCGGAATTTGTTGAGATTTTGAAGAAGGACGTCCCATTTTATGAATTGCGCCTCCTGGTCCGCCCGGGCCTTACCGGTTGGGCGCAGATTAATATGGAAAATAGGGCGTTTGCCCACGAGGCCAAGGATAAGCTACGATACGACCTCTATTATATAAAACACCGCTCGCTTTGGATGGAATTGAAAATTATCTTAAAAACACTAGCGATTTTGTCCCGAAGGACAGGGAGATAGTTGACTTTTTGGGCGTATTTGCTATAATTGATAAAGTGAGTGTTCCGAAAGGAATTCAAACTACGTCTCACAATGCCCCGCAATTTGCGGGGTTTTGTGTTTTTTGGAACTTTTGCGTAACAACTTCGCCTTTCATACGTTATAATATGTATGGCCTGGGATACTGGCACTCACTAAATGACGTAGTCACGGAGTTAGCCTATCCTAGGCCATTAAAAAAATATATGCAGATAAAAATAAAATCAACTGGCTTCAAATTAACCGAAGGATTGAGGGTATTGGCAGAGGAAAAACTGCTCTCGCCTGTGCAAAAAAGGCTGGGATCTGAATTGCCAGCGGAGCATTTTTTGGAAGTCGAGCTTGCGAAGGTTACGGAGCATCACGAGGAGGGAAGAATCTGGAAGTGCGAAGCAAATTTAGCGCTTCCGCATATAAAACAGACACTTTATGCCAGGGCGATGGCAGAGAGTTTGGAAGTTGCAATCGACGATGCAAAAGACGAGATTCTGCGCGAGATCAGCGATTACAAAAACAAACGCTCTTCAAAGTTTCTACGCGTAGCTAGGCAACTAAAAGATTATGTGCATGTAACGCGCCTGGCACAGAGAGCCGGAGATTTTTACCGCCGGATGAGAAGAAAATAAAATTTTCGCAAAAAAGTTTTCCACACCTGCCTACCGGCAGGCAGGCCTTGAAAATATTTTCTCAAGATGATATTTTAATAATGAAAGTACAATTTCGAGAGGAGGAGTAAAGTTGGAAAGGAAAAAAGACAGAAGGAGAAAAAATCAAAAAATAGCACCGGAGAAAATTTACCAGCGCACTGCACTGGAACTCATGGAGGAGACAACTCACAAGGTCCGCAGGACTCAAAAAGGATTTCATTCGTTTGGTGATCAGCGCCAGCGTGGAGGCTATCACGACGACGAAAGCTGATTCCATGATCCGATGCATTAGGAAGCTCGCCGCAGGCTGTTTACCGCGGCGAGTTTTTGTATTATCATTAGCAAATTATGGGAATTTTGACCAAACTTTTCGGGGTCTCCGGCGAGGCCGAGATAAAGAAATTACAACCGACTATAGAAAAAATAAATTCTCTTGAGCCTGCTTTTGGAAAGTTATCGGACGAAGAGCTAAAAAATAAAACGGAAGAATTTAGGAAGCGCATCGGGGATGGGGCGAGTTTGGACGATTTACTTCCTGAGGCGTTTGCAGCCGTGCGGGAAGCATCCAAAAGAACGCTTGGCCAGCGCCATTACGATGTCCAACTTATGGGCGGGATTATTATGCATGAGGGAAAAATTTCCGAGATGAAGACGGGCGAAGGCAAAACTTTGGTTGCAACTTTGCCGGCTTATCTTAACGCGATTCCCGGCGAGGGAGTGCATGTCGTAACCGTTAACGATTATCTCTCCCGGCGCGATGCCGTATGGATGGGGGAGATTTATAATGCTCTTGGCCTCAAAACAGGCGTCTTAAACCACGACTCGAGTTTTTTATACGACCCCGCTCACGAAGCGAATAAAGAAGAAGACAAAGAACGCGACCAACTGGGCTCTTTCAAAGTCGTGCACGAATTTTTGCGCCCGGTAACGAGGCGCGAAGCGTACGCGGCGGATATAACGTATGGAACGAATAATGAATTCGGTTTCGATTACCTCAGGGACAATATGGCGTATACAGAGGGGCAGGTAGTACAGCGCGGGCATAATTTCGCGATAGTAGACGAAGTCGACTCGATTTTAATTGATGAAGCGCGTACACCGCTTATTATCTCCATGCCGGACGCGGAGTCGGGAGAACTGTATAAAATATTTTCCAAGATAGTCCCGCGCCTGAAAAAAGAAGAGGATTACAAAGTTGACGAAAAACAGAAAGCCACAACACTGACGGAAGAGGGCATTGAGAAAATAGAAAGCATTTTAGGGATTAAGGATTTATATACGGAGCGGGGCATGCGCTATGTGCACCATCTAGAGCAGGCCCTTCGGGCGCAAGCGCTTTTCGTGCGCGATATTAATTATGTCGTCAAAGGAGGGGAAGTCATAATCGTCGACGAATTCACCGGGCGATTGATGCCGGGGCGAAGATGGTCCGACGGGCTCCATCAGGCGATCGAGGCCAAAGAAGGGGTTACAGTTCAGCAGGAATCGCGCACGCTCGCAACCATAACTTTTCAAAATTATTTCAGGTTATTCAAGAAGCTGTCCGGAATGACGGGAACGGCATCGACGTCCGCGGAAGAATTTTACAAAGTATATAATCTGGAAGTAGCTGAGATACCAACCAATCGGCCTATGTTGCGCATGGATAAGGAAGATAAAGTTTTCCAGACCGAATCGGGGAAATTTAAGGCAGTTGCTAGAGAAGTCAAGGAAAGGCACGAAAAAGGGCAGCCGGTCTTAATCGGGACGGTTTCAATCGAGAAAAACGAGCGCCTATCGGCGATATTAAAACGGGAAGGAGTTCCGCATGAGCTTTTGAACGCGAAAAACCACGAGCAGGAAGCCGAGATAATCGCGCAAGCAGGCAGAAAGGGCAGGGTGACATTAGCGACAAATATCGCTGGAAGAGGAGTCGACATAATTTTAGGAGGAAACCCTCCTTCGCTGGAGGAATCAGAAGTGGTTAAGAATACGGGCGGGCTATATGTTCTCGGCACCGAACGGCACGAGGCGCGGAGGATAGATAACCAGCTTCGCGGCCGTTCGGGCAGGCAGGGCGACCCGGGAGAGAGCCAATTTTTCGTCTCGCTTGAAGACGATTTGATGAGGATTTTCGGCTCGGAGCGGATAAAAGGGATGATGGGGTCTTTTGGAATTCCGGAAGACGAACCCCTGGAACATAAATTGGTCTCGAACGCCATAGAGTCCGCGCAGGGAAAGATCGAGGGGCTTAACTTTGATGCGAGGAAGCATCTTTTGGACTACGACGACGTGATGAATAAGCAGAGAAAGTCCGTCTATGAAAGGCGCAAAAAAGTTTTAAACTCTCCGGACGAGGAATTCAAGGAAATTTATAAAGAATATCTAACCGAGGAAGTGACGGAGGAAATTTTAGCGAAGAAAGAAACAGAATTAAAGGATTCTTTTCTGCAAACTCTAAGGATTAATCTTCTTCGGACTATCGATCTTTTATGGATGGAGCACTTGGAACTTATGGAATATACCCGCTCGTCGGTTAGACTGCGCGCGTACGGGCAACGCGATCCTTTGGTTGAATACAAAAACGAAGCGATCCGGCTTTTCAGGGAGCTCGAAGGATCAATGAACCTTAATTTCTCGAATTCAATTTTGCACTTGGGCGAACACACGCATCCTGGAGAGAAAAAGCACGAAGTCCAGATTATAGCTGCACCGTCTAATAAAAATGAACCAGGCCGGAACGACCCCTGCCCCTGTGGATCGGGGAAGAAATATAAAAAGTGCGGGATGCTGAATACAGAGGAACACCAGAAATTTGCGCTTAACCCGTAGTTTTATTAATATTTGGCAATGAGCACAATTACTATTCCCAAAAAACTTGCAAAAGATGACGATTTGATAATTGTACGGCGAAAAGAGTATGAGGGTCTTTTGGAATTGAGAAAAATGAGAGAATTCACTCCCACAAAGGCGCAAAAAAGGGCGCTTCTTAAAGCCGAGATTAATTTACGACAAGGCAGAACACTTTCATATAATGAGCTCGTCAAAAAATTGGAATCTGCAAATTGATCCGAGTATTTTAAGGAGCTCAGCGCATCAGTGCTTATCGAATTTTTTACAAAATTAAGGTTTCTGAAAAGATAATTTTAGTATTTCGATTGGAGCGGAGAACGTCAAAAACATATTAAGAAATATAATGGAAGGAAACATTGTATTGCAAGTCGGGGTGAAGATACTTTTGAAAAATCGGGAGGGGAGGTATTTACTTTTGCGGAGGTCTGCCGAGAAATATCCCGAAATAAAGGATAGATGGGATATTCCCGGCGGAAGGATTGACTCTGGGACGACCCTTCTTGAAAACTTGAAGCGCGAGATGACGGAAGAAACTGGCCTTGCACTTTCAGGCACCCCGAAATTAATTGTAGCACAGGATATTTTAAGAAATACGGATAAGCACGTCGTTCGCCTGACTTATATCGGCATGGCTGACGGGGAGGTTAAAATAGATCCAAGCGAGCACGATTCTTTCAGGTGGCTTGATTGGGAGAAAGTAAAACATCTCGATGGGCTCGACACTTATTTCAAGGAACTAATTGATAAAGATTTAATTCCGTTAAGTGAGATATAATAAAATTATGGGTATTGCGAGAGATATTGAATTATTATACGAGGTTAGCGCGTTCAGAAATGTTGAGCGCGTATGGAAGCAATTTTTGGGGACGGAAGTCGCGAATAATGCCGAGCATACATTTCGTGTTATCTGGATAGCTTTGACGCTGGGTAAATACGAGGGGAAAGTGAATCTGGAAAAAATAATAAAAATGGCGTTGATCCATGATTTCGAGGAAAGTAGGTGCGGTGATGTGCATTATTTATCCAGGCAATATACGAAGCGCGACAAAAAAATGGCGATCGAAGATATTTTTGAGGGAACCATACTTCATGACGAATTCATTAAGATTTTTGATGAATATGAAAAACGAAAAACCAAAGAATCCAAAATCGTAAAAGATGCAGATAATCTAGATGTGCAGATAGAATTATCTGAAATTGCGAATAAAGGAAATAAGCTTAGTGCGACTTGGAAGAAGCATCGTGATAAATATGTATACCCAAAATTATTTACCAAATCCGCAAGGAAATTCTGGCAGGCATTTTATAAATCAAACCCGCATGATTGGCATTTAAAGTCGCCGCGCAACCGATTTAACGCTGGCGATTGGAAGAGATAATGCCGCAAAATATAAAAAAACTAATCGAAGGTGTTTTAGAAAGAGGGTATCTTATGAGCCTCGGGACTTTTGACGACGGCGGAGTTTGGGTGGCGGATGTCAATTATGTTTTCGACGAAGCTCTCAATATTTATTGGATATCTGATCCTGATGCTCGTCATTCTAAAGCGGTTTTAAAAAACAAAAAAGCGGCCGGTACGATTACAGTTAGCAATAGCGGCGAGGATAATCTCGGGGTTCAATTTGAAGGCATTGCGGAGAAGATCGAAGGAGCAAGATTTGATTTGGCAAAAAAATTCCGCGCGAAAAAACATAAGCCCGAACCTAAAGAAGACGAAGATTTTCTCGAAGGAGATTCGTGGTATGTTCTTAAACCCAATAAAATTGAGCTTATCTGCGAGAAATATTTCGGTTTTGATAAGCAGGTATTGGAATTATATGAAAATTAACAAGCACGACAACCAGGAACCGCCCGCGAAAGGCCAGATAAGGCCCGGGTCGGCGGTTTGGGTAATTGAGAAAGAAAACTACGGGACGGATAAATATAAGCAGGGGATTGTCAAAGATGTTTTAAGCCCCGGCTCGAGCCACCCAAGAGGGATTAAAGTCCGCCTTATGGACGGAACCATCGGCCGCGTGCAGTGGCTTGCGGAATAAAAAAGCAGGGAGTCGTGGACTCCCTCGCTTTCTTTGGGGTTTAGTTTTCATACCTCGAACAACTTATACGCGTCGTCGGAATGTATGATCCGTGTCTGCAGATTTATGTTCTTGCGCTCAATGCTTCTTTTTACTGATTCTACGCAAGCTTCAAGTTTGTGGCTCGCAATCACCCGGTACTCGAGGCTGTCATTTTTATAGACGAGCCCGAATTCACCGCAGTCGACTGCGGCAACTGACGCCAGCCAATCAGAGATCGAAACCCCCTTCACTGTTTTCCCGCCGTAGGTAATGGTCATACCCCCTCCTTTATTCAGTTGTTAATAGTACAAACGAAAAAATCGGCTCGTTAGCCGATTCCAGTTTTCTTTATTTTTATTTTTTAGCGAAAACCAAAACCGGCTTCTTTTTGAATAAGAAATTTAAGCACAATAACCGGTAATAACCTTTCGCAACGCATCAATATAATATTATTCCAGGCTAAGGTACTTGTCAAAAATCGTATGTATAGTAAAATGAAAATCTATGAAAAAGTTTGAAATCATCGGGGCAGTCGCATTCGTAATTTTAGCGGGCGGGTTATTTTACTACGCTTCGCATAAAACCGCCGAAGCGCCGACCGCAGCCGAAACGGCCACTATTATTGATGCTAATAATTCTATCAACATGGAAAATGCTTTTAAAATTGAGACGCTAAAAGAGGGCGCCGGAGCTGCAGCCAAAAACGGGGATAAAGTTTCTGTACATTATGTGGGAACTTTGACCGACGGGAAGAAATTTGATTCCTCGCGCGATAAGGGAGTCCCGTTTGAATTTACCCTCGGCTCGGGATATGTAATCAAGGGATGGGACGAAGGCGTTTTGGGGATGAAGACGGGAGAACTAAGAAAACTTACGATTCCTCCAGAATTAGGGTATGGTGAACGCGGGCAAGGCCCAATCCCCCCGAATTCAATGTTGATTTTCGAGATAGAGCTTTTGAAGATAAACTAATTTAACTAAAAACCCCCTGCAGCTGCCGGGGGTTTTTAGTTTTACAATCGTTTATTGCGAGGCCAGGAACGCGTTTACGAGGCCGAAACCAAAGAGATTGTCGAAGCCGAACGTTCCCAGGTCAGTCACTGAACCCTTGAGTTTTGCGGTGAGTTCGGGAGGATCCCATTTGCTGTTATTGTTCTCGTCATAGTTTCCAACAGGAGTATTTAATACAAGAGCGGCAGCGCCAGCAACGTGCGGGGAGGCCATTGAAGTTCCGGAAAGCGTCGCGTAACCCTTGCCTTTATATGTTGAGTATACGCCGACACCTGGAGCGGAAAGATCAACCTCGGGGCCTCTAGCGGACCAAGAAGCGAGTGCGTCCGATGAATCGGTCGCCGATACGGCGATTACTTCGGGATAAGCCGCAGGATAAATTACAGGGTCTGTCGCGGAATTTCCTGCCGCGGCGACTATTACAATGCCTGCGTTTTTGGCTCGGATCACTGCGTCATGCATAAACTGCACGTCGCAGGCGCATCCAAAACTCATGTTTATTACTTTAATGTTCCTTGAAATTGCCCAATCGATTCCTTCAACTATATCCGAGATATAACCGGAACCTGCGGCATTCAAAGCTTTAATTGCGTATAGATCAGCTTTCGGAGCAACCCCGACAACTCCGGATGAATTGTTCAGTGCAGCAATGATTCCCGCGACATGCGAACCGTGTCCGTTGTCGTCATTGGCTCCTTTGCGATTGGTGATGGCGTTGTAACCGCCCTTGATATTGTTTGCGAGATCCGGATGTTTTAAAGAAATTCCGGTATCAATTATGCCGACTTTGATCGGCTCGGCCGTATTTCCGGTTAGCCAGACTTGTTCGGCATCAATTTTATCAATTCCCCAAGGGAGGGTTTGCGCCTGGATGGTCGCGTTTCCATTTCCTTTGGCAGCATCGCGGACGTCGCGAACTTGAATTGTCGCGATGGCGTCGGTTTCAACACGGAGCACGTTTGGATTTGCCTTAAGGCCAGCAGTTTCGGAATCAGAAACGTTTTCAAGAACATCAGCTCCGGAAACTTCAAGTCGTTTGATTTTTCTTGATGCGAACCGCGCGCCCAAAACATTATCGCGAATTTCATCGGTTACCCCGTCTTTAAATACGACAATTTTCCGGTTTGAGCCAGAATCGGGATCGTCGGCTGACCTGGCACTTACCGCGGTGAGTCCGACGCTCGAATAAGAGAGAGCAATTATCGAAATGCTTGCGAGAACTTTTTTGATATTCATATTTTCCAATTATACTCTCAATTATATAAAAAGTCAAATCAATAACTTCCTGATAGGGGCTTTTGGCTAGGGTTAGGACTAGCGGGCAACAAGACTTTTAATTGACAAATACCAATAATTATGTCAAGTTAGAGTCCAATATGAGGCTGCATATAAAGTCGCCAAAGCGCAAAAAGGACGGAATAAACCCCTTCCTATCCGTGGTTATTCCCGCGTATAACGAAGTAGAACGCATACGCTCCACACTGACCAGAGTAAACCAATATTTGTCCTTCAAGGGTTATTCTTACGAGATAATTGTCGTTGATGATGGCTCAACCGATGGAACGGTTAAACTGGTCCAAAATTTGGCGAAATCGCTCACGCAAATTAGAATAATCAGGAATTCAGGCAATAGGGGAAAAGGATTTTCCGTGCGAGCGGGAATGCGAAAGGCGCATGGGAGAATAAGGCTTTTTATGGATGCGGACAACTCGGTAGATATTTCTCACGTCGATGAGTTTATTCGCTCGTTGGAATCGGGATATGACGTTGTAATAGGATCAATTAAAATCGGGGAGAGTAAGGCAACGGAGCATAACGGGATCCATCGCAGGATTCTGGGATCCGCCGCAAACATGCTGATAAGATTGCTGGCAACGCCTCAAATCCGGGATACCCAGCGCGGATTTAAGATATTCTCGGCTAAGGCCGCAAGACAAATTTTCCCGTACCAGACCATTGATAGGTTCGGCTTCGACATTGAACTTTTAGTCATCGCAAGAGAGAAAGGATATCGGATAAAAGAAGTGCCAGTTATTTGGGATAATCCCGCGGGGTCAAAAGTCGGCGGACTCTCCTATTTGGGCACCTTAATTGAACTCTTACGAATTAGTTTTAATCGCGCAATCGGGCGATACGGTTTCTAATGAATAAAATACACAGAGAAACAGAAAATGGTTTTTTCCATAAAGACCAGGAATACGTCCACCATAGCGGCCTAAAACGGAGAGAGACCGCATTTTATAATTTGATTTTGCGCCAGAAGCTGGCCTTCTTAATTTTTTTGGGCTTGATTTCCGGAGCTTTTTATTTAAATTGGCACGCGACTCTTGTAATTGTTTTCTCAACTTTGACCGTAGTCTATTTTTTAGATTTTCTTTTCAATGCGTATATAATCTACCGAAGCATAAGTGTTCGTCCCGAGATAAAAGTCAGCGCGGAGGAATTGGCAGCGCTTTCGGATGACGAACTGCCGACGTATACGATTTTCTGCCCCCTTTACCGCGAGTGGCATATTCTGCCGCAATTTGTGGAGGCGATGTCAAAGCTGGATTACCCCAAGGACAAGCTCCAAGTTCTCCTTCTTCTTGAAGAAGACGACAAAGAGACGATTGAAAAAATACCGGAAATAAAACTTCTTTCCAATTTTGAGCGCATCGTCGTTCCGCATTCGATGCCAAAGACTAAGCCGAAAGCCATGAATTACGGCTTGCGGTTCGCGAGAGGTGAACGCCTTGTCATCTACGACGCCGAGGACATGCCGGAACCGGACCAGTTAAAAAAGGCAGTCGTTGCTTTCAAAAAATCTTCAAGCAGGGTTGTCTGCGTGCAGGCGAAGCTAAATTTCTATAATCCCAATCAGAATATTCTGACGCGCCTTTTTTCCGTCGAGTACTCGCTTTGGTTCGACCTGGTACTGCCCGGACTCCAGTCCTTAAATTTGCCAATTCCCTTGGGGGGCACATCCAATCATTTCAAGACTGATTATCTCCACATAGTTGGAGGATGGGACGCGTTTAATGTAACGGAAGATTGCGATCTTGGCGTGCGCCTGGCCAAGCGCGGTTTTCGGACGGCGATTGTCGAATCTACGACATACGAAGAAGCTAATTCCTCCGCGATAAATTGGTACCGCCAGCGCTCACGCTGGATTAAGGGATATATCCAGACATATTTTGTCCACAACAGGAACCAAAAAGAATTTTTCGCGAACAATACAATAAAAGATTTTCTTTCTTTTCAATTGGTCGTGGGCGCCAAAGTGCTGTCCCTTTTTATAAATCCTGTAATGTGGGTTATTACCGCCTGCTATTTTTTGTTTCGGATCAAAATCGGCCTCTTTATTGAATCCCTTTTCCCCGGGCCGATATTCTATGTCGGCATCTTCTCCTTGATTTTCGGTAATTTTCTTTACATCTACTATTACATGATCGGCGCTTCCAAACGCGGATACGACTCGCTGGTCAAGTATGTATTCCTGGTACCTTTTTATTGGCTCGGGATGAGCCTTGCCGCCTGGAAAGCGGTTTATGAAATCATTGTCCGCCCGCACTACTGGTACAAAACTGCGCACGGGCTTCATCTCGGAGTGAAATTCGAGCGCGAACGCGGAAAAATATTCAGATACGCGTTTTCCGGAGCTGGGCTTTTGGTTTTGTCCTCTCTTTTCGCGAACCTCTTAAATTTTCTATTTAATACTTATCTTTCTAGGAACCTCTCTTTGGCCCAATTCGGCACGCTATCAGTTATAAGTACACTTGTTTTTCTTTTGAGCCTTTTCGTAGGCGCCCTTTCAACAACGGCGAACCGCGCCATTTCATTTTTGGACGGTGGGGAATCTGGGGCAGGAGCTAAATTTTTTAAGTCGAAGCGCGCCGGAATATTTTTGGTAAGTTTTGCTGCGAGCCTGCTCTGGATAGCGGCTTCTCCGGCAGTGGCGCGATTTTTCAACCTTTCGGGGACGTTAGTCCTAGTTTCATTCGCCGCAGCAATATTATTTGCCTCGATGGGCGCGTACAATAAAAGCTATCTCGCGGGGACTTTGCGGTTCGGCCAAGTCGCCTTCGCCTCCGCGCTGGAAGTCGCGTCCAAGCTCGGGCTTGCGGCATTTTTCGTCATCTCCGGGCTCAAGGATTTGGCAGCCTTGGCATTTCCGGGATCCATTTTGCTCTCGTGGGCTGCGTCTTCAGCTAGCGCGTCCTCTGCTTTGAAAAAAGAGAATAAAACAAATGCAGCACCGCCAGCCTTCCCGTTTTCTTTCTATGGAGCAGCGCTAATGTGCGGCCTTTCTGCAACAGTTTTCTTGAGCCTCGACGTTCTATTGGCCAAGCATTATCTAAGCGCGGACGACGCCGGCCGTTACGCGCTCCTTTCGCTTGTCGGCAAGATGATATTTTTCTTCGGATCCTTGCTAAATATTTTTATCGTTACCTTTGTGAGTAGGGCAGAAGGGGAAGGGAAAGATCCGGCAAAAAGCTTCAAAAAAATATTTTACGGTACGATTTTCCTGACCTTCTCAGCCGGAGCGGGACTTTATCTTTTCGGCTCGTATTTAATCCCGTTCTTTTTTGGCCCGCGTGCAGTTGAAATTTTGCCGTACGTCGGCCTTTATTCGGCCGCTCTAATGCTATTTACGGTTTCTTCGACTTTGGTTACATACCAACTTGCTCGAAAGAGGTATGTTTACTCCGTAATTTCATTAATAATCTCTTTTCTTTTGGTCCTAGGGATAGCATTCTCCCATTCTTCAATTGATGACTTTGTCAGAATGGTCGCCGCGCTCAACTTCGTATATCTCGCTTCAATATTATCCGTCCAATTTTTTGGGAATGCTCTTAGGAAATTCGGCTGGAATATTAAAGACGCTTTCGGGGTTTTCTCGAGAATTCCCAAACTTCCGTATCCGGCCCCTGGAAGAAAAAGAATTTTGATTTTTAACTGGAGGGACATAGAAAACGTCTTTGCCGGAGGCGCCGAAGTTTACATACATGAAATTTCCAAGCGTTGGGCCGCGGACGGGAACGCGGTAACGATTTTCGCGTCGAACGACAGGCAGCATGAGCCCTACGCTCTGATAGACGGAGTACGTGTTATCCGGCGCGGAGGATTTTACGGGGTCTACGCTCTTGCGCTTCTCTACTACATAATCCGCTTTCGCGGCAAATTCGACGTGATAATCGATTGCGAAAACGGCATCCCGTTTTTTACTCCGCTTTACGCCAAAGAGCCAGTCTTCTGCCTTTTGCACCATATCCACCAGGAAATATTCCGGAAATCTTTAATCTGGCCGCTTGCAGTTTTCGCTTCGTTCCTTGAGCGCCGGATGATGCCCTTTGTATACCGCAATTCGCGTTTCATCACCATCTCCGAATCATCCAGAAAAAGCATGGCGGATTTGAAAATAACCAGACGCGAAATTAACATAATTAATCCCGGAGTCGACTTGGAATATCTCTGGCCGGCGGAAAAACTGCAGACGCCTTTGATTAGCTATCTTGGAAGGCTCAAGGACTATAAATCCATTGATATCCTGATCGCCGCTTTCGCGAAAGTATTGGAGAAAGTTCCAGACGCTTTTCTTGTAATTGCGGGAGATGGGGAGGAGGAAGAAAGTTTGAAGCGCGTCGCGCGGGATTCCGGGATTTATAATAAAGTCCTCTTTACCGGAAAAATATCCGAAGAAAGAAAGCGGCTTTTACTTCAGACCTCATGGGTGTTCGTTAATCCATCGATGATGGAGGGGTGGGGAATTACAACGATTGAAGCGAACGCCTGCGGGACGGCAGTCGTTGCCTCGGATGTCCCTGGGCTTTGCGATTCAGTCCGGAATGAGGAGACCGGGTTTCTCTCTCCGTACGGAAACATCGATGCCTTGGCCGAACGTATTATATTTTTTATCCAAAACAAGGGTTCTCGAAAACTTGCCGAGGCAAACGCGGTCCATTGGGCAAAAAACTTTTCGTGGGAAAAGTCGAGCTGCCATTTCTTCGAAGTTATTTCTGGAGCGGGATACCCTGTAGTTAATTACGAAACTGCACTCGCCGAATAAATATGAATATATCAATCCACAACTCGCTTACAGCGCCCCTTAAGAAAGAATGGATGGGATTATGGGAGAAATCCGCATACGCCAATATTGCGAATTCTCCGGAATGGTTCGAAGCCGCGCTCCAAACATATAAATACAAAAGCGTCAGGATTATCACCGCGCATAATGATAGTGGCGAACTGGCCGCGGTTCTTCCGCTTGTTCTTGAGAAGAAATTCGGCCTCGGTGTTTTTGCTCCTCCAGCGGCAGAATTTGCCGATCACTGTGCGCTTTTAGGTAACCGCGGCGATAAATCGCTAGCGGAAAGCATAGTTTCTGGGATGCTCGCGCTCGGAACATCGTATATCACGGGACTTGGCAAAAACGAGGCCGGCATTTTTACATCAAGCGATAACAAGTCGATAATCTTCCCATCCGACGAAGAGTTTTTTATGGATTTTACCCAAGGAGAATTAGGCAAGATAAACCGAAAGAAAATAAAAAATTCCTTAAATCGGATTAATAACAGCGATAAGAAAGCCAACACCATAATAGAATCCGGCGCCTCAAAAAGCGCTCTCGAAAATTGTTTTGAAATTGACAAGGCGAGCGTGAAGCAGAGGCAGGGCAGGGGAGTTTTTTGGCGCAAGGACGCCAGGCTTTTTTACTCCCTTCTTTCAGAAAAGCTTCCAGAGAATGTTCTGATCCAGATCTTTTCTTTTGACAATAAACCCGCCGCGTATTGGCTTTACTTCAAATTAAAAAATAACTATATCGCGAGCCAAAAAGCTTATCTCTCCGGATACGAATATTATAATCTTGGCTTTGTTACTTTCGTAAACTTCCTGGAATTTTTGAATGGCGAAGGTTCGGACGAGATTAGCCTCGGCAAGGGTCGCGACAGGTTTAAGACGGATTTCACGGATCAAAGCTGCCAGCTTTACACCGCAGTATTATCCAAAAATGTTTTTTCAAGAAACTTTCTTTCGGCCCTGCTTAGATTTCGGGAAAACGCCTATCGGGCGGCCGCGAAAAGGCCAAAGTTTTATCGGGGCTTCAAGGAATTAAAGAAATTGCTTATAAGCCATGAATAACTTTACGGACAAAAATAGGCCGTCTCTCCAGATCGCCATACCGGCGTATAACGAGGAGCGCACAATTGAAAATGTGCTCGCGCGAATATTGGCGCAAAATAGGAATTCTTTCGCGCTGGATAAAATAGTTGTCTATTCGGACGGGTCTACGGACAGAACTCCGGACATCGTTAACCGGGTATCTAGAGCGCATAAAGAGGTCTCCTTACTCGAAAAAAGGGAGAGGCGAGGCAAGGCAAACATCCTAAACGAGATCTTCGCCGACCTGGAAAGCGAATTCCTGATAGTTCTTGACGCGGACATTGGTATCAAGGGCGAGGACTTCCTCGACACGATGGTTAAAAACGCTATTGCAAACCCGGAAAAGGCCATGTTGGCAGCCCATCAAATTCCTCTCCGTCCGAAGAATTTTGTCGCGCGCATGCTTTACGCGAGTTACGCAATGTGGGATTCGATTCGTTTTGGCGTGCCGGGAAAAGACCACGTCCAGAATTATTATGGCGCCGCAACCTTATACCGGAAGTCTTTTGCAAAAACCCTGCGGATTCCCGCCGAGGCCATTGAGGAAAGGGTCTATCAATATTTAATGGCAAAAAAAGCGGGGGGATTTAAATATATCGACGATGCCGTGATTTATTATTGGCCGCCCATCACATGGCACGATTTTATCGCGCACGCGAACCGGACTTTCGGCACGGAGCAAATTTTAATCAAGAAACATTTTGGAGAGGAAGCTTCAAATGTCCATATCATCCCGGTTCGCTATAAAATCACTGGAATATTAAAATATTTTATTCGAGACCCGATATATGCACCCTTCGCGCTCGCACTGAATTTTATGCTGAGCCGGCTTACTTTAAGAAAGCCAGAAAGAAAAACGGCGCTCTGGGAAATTTCGGAATCAACCAAAATCCCTATCAAGGCCGGGAGCACAAATAAGAAAATAATCATTTCAAGCTACGACAATATCAAAAATCCGGCGTATGGCGGCGGCGGAGCTCACGCTGTCCACGAAGTGGCAAAGCGGCTCGCGAGAAATTTTGAAGTACGCGTTCTTTATGGGAACCATAGGGGAGCAACTGATGAAGTCCGCGAAGGTGTGGCCTACAAGCGCATCGGGTTCTCTATATTTGGGCCGAAATTGGGACAGCTTCTATATCATTTTTTTATTCCCATCCGCGCCATGACGGAAGATTTTGATTTATGGATTGAAAGCTTCACTCCGCCTTTCTCAAGCTCCTTCACGCCTCTCTTCACGAGAAGACCGGTCATAGGCCTCGTTCACATGCTTGCCGCCAAAGATATGCAGAGAAAATACCGCATCTCATTCAGGATTATCGAGAATTTAGGCCTTAAATTTTATAAGTATTTTATTGTCCTTACCGGCAATAATATGGAAGAGGTTAAATCCAAGAATAAGTTTGCCGAAGTTAGGATAATTCCGAACGGGGTGAATCTTCCCCAATCGGAAGAAGTAAAAAATAGGAAAGACGGACACATTTCTTTTATGAGCAGAATAGAGATAGACCAGAAGGGACTAGATTTTCTTATCGGATCATTTGCGGAAATAAGCAGAAAAGTCAATATCCGTCTGGCGATCGCCGGCTACGGGTCCAAGAAAAATATTGCCGAATTGGGGAGGATAATAAAAAATAATGGGCTCAAAGACAAAGTGGACGTGGTCGGATATGTCGAGGGCAGGAAGAAAGATGAATTTCTTGAAAAAACAAAAATCGGCGTCGTTACTTCGCGGTTCGAGACTTTTTCCTTGGCCGCCCTCGAGATGATGTCCCGCGGGATCCCCGTCGTAGCTTTTGACATTCCCGGAACCGAATGGATTCCCGAAGGCGCTGCGGTAAAAATCAAGGCGTTTGACAAAAAGATGTTCGCGGACGGAATTATGAAGCTACTCCTGGATGACGATTATTACCGAAAAATTTCCCAGAGCGCTATCGCCGAGGCCAAAAAATATGACTGGGATAAAATAGCGGATATGTATAAGGATTTTATATGGAAAATAATCTAATCGGCAAAATAATAAAAGAGAAGACACCGTGCTACTTCGTCTCGCCTCATTTTGACGACGCAGCTCTTTCGGCTGGAGGATTAATGGCGCATCTGGCAAAATCCGGCGTGCCTATTACGGTCGCGACTATTTTCACAAAAAGCGATGAGCCAGCGACGCTCTCGGCGAAGAAATTTTTAAGACTCTCGGGGTTTGACGGAGATGCCGCTTCGCTTTTTCGCGCCAGGACCGAAGAAGATATGAAAGCATTTTCTATTCTTGGGATTAAGCCAGTCCATCTCGGTTTTGTGGACGCGCTTTGGAGAAAAATACCGTCGCCGAATTTAGCGCAAAAAATATTGGGCCGCTTGCTCCCGGAATTTGTACATGTCTACCCAATTTATCGCCTGCTTGTCGCTTCCAATAAAATTTCCCCGCGCGACAGAGAGACTAAGAAAGAAATTACCAGCGTATTATCGGGCTTAGCGGGAACGGGAAATAGGTTTTTTGTGTTTTGCCCGCTTGGGCTAAGCTCCCACGTTGACCACATTCTTACGCGTGACGCCTGCCTTATGGCGTTCGGGGAGCGCGTAATATTATGGTCGGATTTCCCGTATAATATAAGGAGCGCGGCAAAACCTAAGGAAATCGCGAAGATCGGAACTTTTGCTTTCGAGTGGAAAGAAAATTTTTCGGAGAAAAGAAAAATGATTGAAGCGTACAGGAGCCAGGTTTCCGGGCTTTTCCCCGAAGGCAGAATACCCGAAGAATGCGAAATTTATTATACGCCTCTATGAAAAAAGATTCGAAAATTATAACCGCAATTATTTTTCTAGTCCTCGTTTTATATACGCTAACACTCCGGGGAGCTTTTGGAATTCCGGGAATCGGCGATTTCAAGGAAAATTTAGAAAAACCCTCCGGAGCTTTTGAGCTCTCGCCCGAGCGGGGGAGATATGTTCACGTTGTGGCATTGGCTGAAAAGGGAGACTTCGCTCTTACCCGCGATTGGGCGGATGTGGCGTATCCGGATGTCGGAGTCGCGGGCGGAAAATTCTACAGTTTCTTCGCGCCGGGAGTTACCTATTTCGCCGTACCGTTTTATTTAATCGGCGCCAAGTTTAATTTGGCCCAGGTCGCCGTTTTTTTCATGGAAATTATTATAGGCGCGATCTCCGCCGCGTTCATCTACAAAATCGCGAGAAATATCTTCGCGCTTAGCGCCCCTGCCTCCTTTTTCTCCGTCCTCGTTTTCGCGTTTGCGTCTTCCGCCTGGAATTATTCAATCACGCTCTACCAGCATCTCTTTACCGTTCTTTTTATGACAACGGCTTTTTATGCCGCATGGAAATTCCGGAATGAATCGGGCCCGTACTCCCGGCTTTACGCGTCCTGGGTCTGGGCAGCGTACGCGCTCTCGATCTTTGTCGATTATCCGAATGCGGCAATGATGCTCCCGATTATGCTTTATTTCGCGTACTCGACTTTCTCGGTCAAAAAATTGGAAGAAGGGGTTGCCATCTCCATAAAGTGGGCGGCAATCGCGACTGTCATAGTTTTTGTTTTGGCGATGAGCTTTCAATTTTGGCATAACGCTCATTATTACGGCTCATGGCTACAGCTCGCCGGAGGCATCGCCGGATACCATAAAGAAATCCCAATCAACATGGAGTCGCCTGAGCAAACGCAGGATATCGGAGCCTTTTTCTCCGAGCGCAATATCCCTAAGGGCTTTTATGTCCTTCTTTTCTCGGATGAGCGCGGCCTATTCTTTTTCTATCCTATTTTTATTTTATCTCTCTTCGGCACCCGGCTTTTCTGGAAAAAATCGCGCGACATCGGCATCCGGGCCGAATATATTTTGGCCTTATCTCTCATTTTTGTAAACTTGGCGCTCTATTCCTCGTGGGGAGACCCCTGGGGAGGATGGGCATATGGACCGCGTTATTTAATCCCGTCGATGGCGTTTCTCTCGATTTTCGCGGGCGCGTTTATTTCAGGAGGCGTATTCACTCGGTTCAAAAAGAATTTAGCGCTTCTGCTTTTCCTTTATTCTTCCGCAATCGCGCTTTTAGGCGCCCTTACGTCGAATGCCATACCGACGAAATCGGAAGCGATCCTGCTCCCGGCGCACAAACATAATTTTCTCCTGAATTTGGATTTCCTTAATAAAAACCAGAGCTCGAGTTTTATCTACAATACTTATTTCGATGGAAAATTTAGCCTGGAGGCGTATTACCTGGCCATATACATAGTAATCGCGCTCGCGGCCGTTTTAACCTTGCTCGTACTACGTGACAAAAACCATGGCTAATGCTTTTGTAATTAAAAAATCGCATTTTCGGATATTCCCGCGCATCGCTTCGATATATAGCCCGGAAGACTGGGTCATGCTCTTAGCATTTCTAGCGGGCCTCCTGGCCACAGTCTGGGCTTTCGTAAATAGGTACATAACCGCGTACGGCGACGCGGAATCCCACCTAAATATTGCCAAGCGCGTGGTCGACAGTTTGACCCCCGGGTTCGCACAGCTTGGAGGAATTTGGCTGCCTCTGCCGCACATCCTCCTTATGCCGTTTGTATATTTTGATATTTTTTGGCGGAGCGGCCTCGCGGGCTCGATTGTCTCCGGAATCGCTTTCGTTGTCTCCGCACTATACATATATAAGACTACACAGTTGCTCACAAAAAATACCGGAGCTTCGTTTCTCGCCTCGCTCATTTTCATCTTGAACCCGAACGTGCTCTATCTCCAATCCACCCCGATGACCGAGCTTCCGCTAATCGTCTTTTTTGTCCTCTCAACATATTATTTTATTTTATTCATGGAGGAGGGCGAACTTTATCCATTGATTATGTCCGCGCTCTTTGGACTCTTCGCGACTCTTTCGCGCTACGACGGCTGGGCGCTCGTCTTGATGGAAGCGGGGATTTTATTTTTATATTATCTTTGGCGCAGAAAATTTCAAAAATTCGAGGGGCGGCTTATTTTATTCGCGACGCTCGCCTTTTTCGGAATTTTTCTCTGGCTTTTGTGGAGTTTTCTTATCTTGGGAGATCCCTTGTATTTCACGCATAGTCAATTCTCGGCGAACTCCCAGCAGATGGGCTGGCTTGCTAAAGGCCAGCTCCCGGCTTATCACGACATTGCGGTCTCCCTCGAATATTATTTTGTCGCAAGCATGTCTTCGGCGGGAGTCCTTGTTTTCATTGCCTCAATTTTGGGCATGCTCGTTTTTCTTTTCGACCGCACGGCAAAAAACCGCTTTTATATTTTGCTTTTGCTTTTGGTCCCGTTTTTCTTCAATGTCATCACTTTATTTTTGGGGCAGTCAATAATGTTTATGCCCGGACTCACGCCGACGACATTCGAATGGACCCTGTTCAATGTCCGCTACGGGGTTTTGATGGCTCCCTTTGCGGCGATATTCGTGGGCTATCTCGCGGCTAAAAACGGCTATTTTGGAAAAATTCTTCTGGCAATCATCGTTCTCGCCCAGACGCTTCTCTTCCTTAGCGGTTTCTCGCCGGTCCTGGCGTTTGAAGATGGGACCCGTGGACTTTCTTCGGCGACCGCGAAATTGCCGGACGCGCAATATTGGCTCGCGAGAAATTACGACGATGGCCTCATCCTTATGGATGACTATAAGAGGGTATTAAGCATTATTCGCACCCCCATCCCGATGGAGAATATTATCTATATCGGGAACAAACCGTATTGGGAAGAATCGCTCGTAGCGCCTGAAAAATATGCGAACTGGATAATTATCCAGAGGGACGACGATCTTTGGAGGCGCATATACGAGGACCCGGGACTAAACGGACGCCTATACAAGTATTTTGAGAAGGCATATACCTCTGATGACATTCTTATATTTAAGCGGATAGGGGACAATTAATTTTAGGGATATGGTTGCAAAATTATTCGAAATTGCGGGTTCTCTTCTGCTCCTCATCGTTTTAGGGGGGATTTCGCTTTTTTCCTACGAACCCGAAGTTTACGTCCGGCAGGATTTCCGCGACCAACTTTTTCAGGTGCAAGCCATTGATACTATGAAATATTCGAGGGATCTCGCCCGCGAAAGGGCGCGCGATCCAAATTTCGATAAAGTAATCGAACGGCAAATGGGGCTTATAGTGGGCGCGGGCGCGACCCATGTCGCGATAGGGACGCCCTACGACGAGGAATTTATCCCATTTATGAAGCTTTGGGTAGAGTCCGCCCGCGCTCACGGGCTTTCAGTCTGGTTTAGGGGGAATTTTTCCGGCTGGGAGAGATGGTTTAACTATTCGAGGATCGGGCGCGAGGAGCACCGGAAAAAACTAGCGAACCTCATTAATAAATATCCGGAACTTTTTAGAGATGGTGATATTTTCACTCCTTGCCACGAATGCGAAAACGGAGGCCCAGGGGATCCTCGAAATACAGCGGACAAAGCTGGATACAGAATATTTTTAATAGACGAATTTACGGATTCACGGAGCGCCTTCGATGCGATGGGAAAAAAAGTTACTCTTGTTGCCTCAATGAATGGAGACATCGCGCAGGAAGTGATGGATAGGGCGACGGCGCAGGCGCTCAAGGGCATTGTGATCGACCACTATACTAAAAGAGCGAATGTGTTCGGGGAAGACATCTCTGACATCCGAAAGAGGCTTGGCATCGATATAGGCTTGGGAGAATTCGGAGCGCCCATTCCGGACATCAATGGGGAGATGAACGAGGCAGAGCAGGCGAAATTCGTCCGCTCGCTTTTGCGCGAACTTTATATAAAAAGCGAAACTATACCGTATGTAAATTACTGGGTGCTTGAAGGCGGTTCAACGGCGCTAGTCGAGAGGGATAGGGCGAAGGCAGCTTATGTAGCCGTTAAAGATTATTACACGGCTCGCGCTGTATCCGGAATTATAGTTGATCCTTTGGGTTCGGCTGTCGGCGATGTGACGATTAGCATTCCGGATTTAGATTTTAAAACGCGCGCGAATTCTGGAGGGCAGTTCCAGGTATTTCTCCCGGGGAATATCCACACCGTAAAATTCGAAAAGACGGGATACGAAACGGAGGCTGTGGATTTCTCAAGTGAAGCGGGTGCAACTACGACAAAAAATATAGTATTGACTCCATCCGACCAGAATTTTTTATACAAATTCAAAACCATGCTATATTTGCGCCTGGGCAAAAGTCCTATTGACTTTTAGGTCAAATCATATGACCCTATTATAGGATTTAGTAAGGTTTTTAACCCTGTTTTAGACCGGACACGGGCTCTGAGCCGAACGACAATTTTGTTGTTGTTTCCCCTGGTTCAGGGCCCTTGTCTGGCCTTAAATTTAGACTTGTGCAAAACTTCTTGACTGTACTTTTATTATAGGATACAAATGATTATAAGTAACTGAATAAGTCTGTCTCGTTGGGGAAACCGAGGTGGAAGTAGAAATTTATGCCCAAGGTTTTTGGTTTCCCCCAATTGAATACAGGTCATGTTTTAGAGACTTTTTCTAAGCCGTTTTCTTTCGTAGAAAAACGGCATTTTTATTTTCCGACAAGAAACGAGGATCAGAGCTCCCGAAGAAAAGCGGGCGTTCTGATCCCTGTTCCTATTGGGCCGGGGGACTTAAGCAAAGGTCGAATTCAAAATTTTATCGGAGCTAAGTTAAACCAAAAAATAATATGTTGAAGAAAATTGTAACTTCTACAATGTTGGTGCCCGCGATGGCCTTCGGCCTCTACGCGACGCCTGCATTGGCTTTCGACTGGAATTGGTTCAATGACGACAGCAATGTCGACGTGACCAACACAAACAGTGCTAACGTTTCAAACGACGTAGACGTATCGTCTTCGACCGGAGGCAATGACGCCGACGGCGGAAGCGGGAGCACAGCCGGAGACGGCGGAGATGTTAATTACTCTGACGACAACAATTCTGCCGGAAACGGCGGAAACGGAGGTAATGGAGGCGACGGCGGAGTCATCGTCACTGGCGATGCATACGCTGACGCTCTTGTTACCAACGACTTGAACTACAACAGGACCAGGGTTGAACTTTGCGGCTGTGAAGAGGATAGCGAGGACGGCGACGTCAGCGTTTCCAACGACAACGGCGCATCGGTCAGCAATAATGTTGATGTTCGCGCCAAGACCGGATACAACGTTGCAGACGGAGGCGATGCTTCTGAATGCGAGTGCGGAGCAGCCGGAGACGGCGGAGACGTTACCTATTCTGACGACGACAACTCGGCCGGAGACGGCGGAGACAACGGCGACGCAGGATGGGGAGGATTAATCTCCACTGGCAGCGCAACTTCTTTTGCGACCGTGTTCAACACTGTGAACACGAACGTAACGAGAATTCGCCGCTAGGCTTATAGCCCAAGGGACTCCGGCTTCGGTCGGAGCCTTTGGACGAGTCTCTCCGACTTGCCCCCGGCAAGGGAGAGAGACTCATCCAAGGGGGGACAAATATATGAGAAGTTTATTAAAAAAATAATTTACCATGTCTTATCAATATTCAAAATATTTTAAAAATATAACAGTCGCGCTGGCGCTTGTTTCCGCGCTCACAATTTTTGGAATTCCTTCCGGGAAAATGATGGCCCAAGAGGCGACAACGGAGACTGAGACAGAAACAGTAACCGAAGCTGAGCCGACGCCTACCCCAGTGCCAACTTGCGGGGAGAATACCTGCGGAGGCGAGGAGACTCCTCCCGCGTCAGATAATGTAACAGTTATCGATACCGGAGATGCGACTTCCAACCTAACGACAGAAAATAATGTTAACTCGAGCGAGCTTACGAGCCCGCCGCCAGATCCAACGCCAACTCCTGAAGCAACACCGACGCCGGAAGGCCCAGCCGAAGAAACTGTGAGCACGGAAAGCTCGGAAAATAATACTGGAGGAGAAGATTTAATAAATACCGAAGTCACGAACGATAGCACTGCCGAAGTTGCGACCGACGGAGAATCCGCAGCAGACACCGGCGCAAACTCCGCGAACGACAATTCCGGAACGGCACTCATCTCGACCGGAGACGCCAACGCTTCCGCCGATGTGATCAACATCGTCAATACGACGATAACGGATTCGGACGGATGGCTTGGAATTTTAAACTTTTTTGCCTCGTATCTTGGAGACCTTGACCTCCGCACGTACGGATTTTCCGAGGCCTGCCAGGACAATTGCACGATTTTGGAAGGCGACCTTACTGTAAGCAATAATAATACCGCCTATATTACGAACGATATTATTGTGCGCTCGGGCACTGGAGACAATTCCGCCTCGGGCAACTTGGGCGACGGAATAATCCTGACCGGGGACGCGAACGCCGCGGCGAATGTTTTTAACGTCGCGAACACGAATATAATCGGATCAAACTACCTATTTTTGATCTTAAACAATTTCGGGAGCTGGGCGGGGGACTTGATCCTTCCCTCAAAGTATGAATTCAATTGCTGCACTGGCGAGGGAGATGTGATTGCTACCAACAACAACACCGCGGAGATTGCAAACGGAGTTTCGGCTGACGCCGGAACAGGGGATAACGAAGCGAACGGAAACGGATCGGGTTTGGTTGTGACCGGAGACGCAAATTCGGTAACCAATGTCGTAACGCAGGCGAATACAAATATTTTCGGATCGGACTCCGTATTCATCGCGTTTAGGTTTTTCGGGGATTGGGACGGGGAAGTCTTCTCCGCGCCCGACGGATTTTCGTGGATGGAGACTCCCGGAGGCCTCTCGATTTTCGGGGACTCCGGAGCAAGTTCGACTCCGAGTAGCTCAGGCGACGTCAATATTACGAATACGAATTCCGCCAACATACAAAATAATATCCGCGTATTGGCGTTAACAGGTCAAAATAAAGTCAACGGAAATGGAGGCGCGGGATTCATCTCGACCGGAAACGCGAACGCGGCGGCAAACGTCATCAACGTGGCTAACACGAATGTTGTCGGCAGGAACTGGATCTTAGCGCTTGTGAATGTTTTTGGAAACTGGAAGGGGAACATCGCTTTCGGCAGGCCTAATATATGGATCGGGGAGAGTTTGGCTAACGTTCCAAATTCAATCAACCCGGGATACGCCCTCGAATATAAGTTGACCGCCATCAACAACGGGGATACGGACGCGACGGATGTCCGCATCAAAAACGATTTTAACAGGAGTTTCTTGCGCACAGGCGAACTTAACGGGGGGACAATGCTTGACGACGATACCATTGTCTGGAATCTAGGCGCGATGAAGCCGAAAGAAGTAAAAATAATTTCTTATACAATGCTTGTCTCGGACAGTTTCCCGCCGGGAGGGTATATTGTTTCTAACGAATCATCCGCGAGCCTCCTTGAGCCCGACGCCTCGACCGCCGACAATTTCGAGCGCACATCCGTCCTTTTGTACCGCCCGCGCGAAGCGAACATAATGAACTACGGGCTCCCGGATTTCAAGATGACAAAAACCAATAATGCTACGACATCCGTATACGCCGGAGGGAAAGTCGATTATGAAATAGTTTTAGAAAACAACTCCTCGGGGCGCGCGTATAGCGCGAACTTGGAGGACAAGCTCTACTTTGAGGGGGACGAGAATCCCGTAGACCAGAAAAACTGGAGTCTAGACACCATATACGGCGATGAAGAAATTAAAATAACGTACACCCTTGAGATTCCCAAGACTGCGAAGCCGGGAACATATACGAACAAAGCTAAATTCTCCGGAAAAGACGAGAGGGAAGTAGTCCGGTACTTCGTCTTCGCGGAAAGCTCCATCGAAGTTCTGGCCCCTCTGCCCGAACCGACACCGACCCCAACTCCGACTGAAGCGCTGCCCGAAAGCGAGCCCGAAGTCCTTGGAGATACGACTACCGTGCCGACAATCAACGACCTTCCGAAAATAATTGACGACACCAAGACGCGCATCTTAAATTCGATCGATGAAATTTCTCCCGAGGAGATCAGCGATTCGGATAAAATCGAAATTCCTCCAGCACCCAGGGCGCCAAGATTCTTCGCGGTAGTTGACTCCATTTGGAATTGGTTCGCGGCAATGGCAACAGGGGCACTCGCCGCCATATACGTCAGATTCTTCAGTTAGGATCTAAATCATCTGGGCTTAAGCCGCAAATCCGCTTTCAGCCGCAAGCAGGCGCCCTTGAGGTCCTTTCAGGGTCATTGTCTTTAGATTTAGATTCGAATATTTGAATGGTCGATATTATCGCGATCGCGAGAATACTTACTATTATAATTTCTCTAATGTTCTAAATTTAGGCGTTTAAACCTTGAAGGATTTGCGGAGATCTTCGTCGTAGCTAAGTTTGGCCTCAAGGTACCTAACGCTATCTTTTAAGCCGTGGAAGTTGGTAAGGATCGTAATCTCGTCTTCGCACGGGTACGGAATGGCGAAAACGCTCTTCTGGAATTCGTGGAAGCCGAGCCTCTTTAGGTGCGAGCGGAAGGAATCGCGGATTTTTTTCCGTTCCTCGGGAATATCAAAAATGACTATCCGCCATTTCCCATCCCACTTTTTTGGCAGACGGACCTCAAGTCCGAAAATCAAGCCCGCGTCCGCGCGGATTTTGCCCCTGTCCGTTATGCGTACGGTGCGCTTGTCATTTTTTTCAATGATGTCGACAAGCCCCTGCATTTTTAAAACTTTGAGCGCATGGAAAAGTTGGTTGCGGTCTATCTCCATCCATTGCCGGTCGGATTGGGCGAGAAGTTCTCGGCGCTCTTTTCCCCGGCGCGAATAGCCGAGAAGAAGCCCATGCGAGAGAAGGGAAAGGGTCTGGAGGGCAAGTTTGCTATACCGGGCCATATGTAAAGTATAAAACGGAAATAAAATTTGGGATGTGAATATAAAAGTAAGTATTCTCGCGATCGCGAAAATAGTTACTTTTATGATTTTGATGAATTTAGAGATGAATTTAGATAGGCGGGGAGGCGGATATTGAGAGATTTCCCGCTATTTATCCACAATATTGGCACAGGTTTTCCAGATTCTGGCAATCTTGCGTCTTGCCACGAGGCTTCCCTATAATTAGACTCTAACAATATAGGGTTTAAAACTATTTGTGCCGGGGACAAGTATATTTGGCCGGTTTTTTTATTTAATAGTTTAAATTATTCATTATGTTGAAGAAGAAAATACTAATCGCGATTGCAGCCGGGGGAACGGCATTAGCGATGCTTCCATTATTCGCAGCCTTCGAGGCGCACGTGATCAACGTCACGGCGAAAATCGAGAATGCATTATCCGTTCCCGTGAATGAAATCAAATTCGGGACGGTCTTCCCGCAGGAAAAACTCGACAAAACTTTCGATGTTTTCCTCTCGCAGTCGTTTATAGAAGAAGACAGGGTAGACGACGTTGAATATTTTATCAGGCAGAAACCGAAGTGCGGGCTTCCGATTCCCGAAACGAAACCAGTCCAATATTCCGAATTCGAACCGGCGATTGAAGACGGCCAAGGGAACTTTACCTGCGAGCGCGTCGTCGGCACGGAAAACCACGTCGGCGGATACGTGCTCCTTCCGCTTTTGTGCCCGTATCTTTCTAAACACGAAATTTCCACCGATGGAATTGCCCCGAATAGCGAGAACGACGGCGGGGGGCTTAATGCTTTTCACGGACCGATCGATCTTGCTTCCTGGACGCTTCCTATAGCTAAAAGCTTTGACGTTAAAGGACGCTTGGCTAAATCAGAACAGGACACACAGGACACATGGAATATTGATTTGAAGGTTCCTTGCTTCGGCGGTTATTGCGCGCAGGATTGGGCGGACTTCGTCCACGAATTTAATTCGGAAGCGAACCCGAACGACTACACCCAGCCGATCGCGAACGAGCACGAGACTTTCGGATGCGACCTATGGGTTGAGGTTTCGGGAATCAGTACCACGACTCCGTGCGCGCCCGTTACGGGGGCAACGGTTGTCTCCGATACCACGAATACAGTAACCGAAAACGGCGGAGCGAACGCGTTGGCGGTTTCCTTCATCCACCAGGCGTGGACAGCTTCGATTCCCGGGGCGACATGGATTTGGGAGGAAGACGGAGTCGGCGACCCGGACAATAACGAGACATTTACATTCGTTAAGACTTTTACTGTAACGGCGGGAACGGTTGTTTCGGCATCTCTTGATATAGCGACCGACAATACATATTCGGTTGAGATAAATAACGTTGCCACGACTTGCCTCGACGCAAACGCGAATAACTTCCAGTTTGGGACCCAGGACTCCTGCAACGTCACTCCGTACCTGTCCGCGGGAAATAATACAATTGAAATCACCGTTACGAACCAAGGTTTTCCCGGAGGGGAACAGGTTAACCCGGCAGGGCTTCTATACAAGCTAACGTACAGCACGGCATGCATAGAGGAGTAATAAACAAATAAATTTCATTTCAAATTATTTTCTAGAATTATTAACAAATAAATAAAAAATATATGAAGAAAAAGATTATTCTGGGAATCGCGGCCGCGGGGACAGCTATTGCAATGCTCCCTCTCTTCGCCGCGTTCGAAGCGCACGTGATCAACGTCACGGCGAAAATCGAGAACGCGTTAAATGTACCCATCGTCAAAGACGGGATGCAGTTCGGGACGGTGTTCCCGCAGGAGAAGTTGGACAAAACTTTTGACGTAACGTTGTCGCAGTCGTTTCAGGACGAGAACCGCGTTGACGACGTCACGTACGAAATCCGGCAGAAGCCGAAATGCGGAATCGTTAAACCAGACACGGACCCGATCGAATATTTGAGCTTTGTGCAGGTAACGGAAAACGGCGAGGGAGACTTTGTCTGCCCGGACGGATCCGAGCCGCTACCGCTTTTGTGCCCATACCTTTCCAAAGAAGAATTAACGACCGACGGGACAGCGCCAAATGGCGAGAACGACGGGCCGAAGAAATTCCCGTTCCACGGGCCGATAACGCTTCCGGATTGGGACTTGCAGCAGACCCTCGCGCACCGAGTTTTCGGAAAATTGATTAAATCCCAGAACGACTTAAGCGACACATGGAATATTGACCTTAAGGTCCCCTGCTTCGAAGGACATTGCGCGCAGGACTGGGCGGATTTCGTCAAGGAAAATTCAGATCCTAAAGACGAGGTTAACGCGGATAATTATATCCAGCCTACGGATTTGGAGCACCAGCTTTTCGGATGCGACCTATGGCTTGAAGTTACGGGCATAAGCCTTCCGGGGCTCGGCTGCAACGACGAACTCGATTTGATGCTTGTCCTAGACCGCTCGGGCTCAATTGACGCGGGCGAACTCACAACACTCAAAAACGCCGCCAACGCTTTCGTGACCGCGCTTGCTCCGACTGCTCCCGGCGTACACGTCGGGCAGACGAGCTTCGCCTCAAACGGATCTCTCGATTTGCACTTAACAGATGACGAGACAGCGGCGCATACAGCAATCAACGCGCTTGCGTCCACCGGGCTTACCAATCTTTTTGAAGGAATTTCCCTCGCCATGGACGAGCTCGACAACTTGCACGCGCACGAGAGGCCTACAGTTAAGGACGTCATGATTATCATCACAGACGGAAACCCGAACCAGCCGGATAGCGTACCGAACGCGGAAGCCGTGGCTAAGGCGGAAGCCGATGCCGCGCGAGCTGCGGGAATAGAGATCTTCGTGGTTGGCATCGGAGGCGATGTGGACGCGACCTATCTCCAGACAATCGCGGACGACAACTCGCACTACTTCGCGGCCGCGGACTTCGATGATCTTCAAGCAGTCCT
>MFIQ01000004.1 GCA_001778905.1 Candidatus Giovannonibacteria bacterium RIFCSPLOWO2_12_FULL_44_15
CCGAATAAATTCACCCTGTTTTCTATGATGTCGCGGAGCCCTGCCATAGCTTCCGATCTTTCTGAATCCGGGATTGAAGAAGTGTCGGCTTTATATTCCAAACTTATTCCTCCCTGCAAATCGGGGCCCAAGCTGAATTCCTTTTTTAAAAAATCGGGCGTAAAAGAAAAACGTCCGGCGACGTCAAAGTACCCGGCTAAAATCCCAAGAACTATAAACAAAATCGCCAATATCCTCGATTTCCACATATATTGAAAAAGTTTAGCATAGAGAACTGATATAAAAAAGGCTCGACAGTTTTGTCTGCCGAGCCTCGGTATCTTCCCGAGCTAGGCTGGAGATGACCAATTCCGCGCTATCCATATTTGCCTCCTAATCTGTTTTTGAACTATGGTATCATATTTATACTTTCATGATCGAATATAGACCATTTGAAGAACGCACGCCAGATACGCAATACCGGGAGCTTCTTCGGACTATAAAAGAGAAGGGCGAAGAGGTGGACACCCAAATGGATCACCCGGCGTATAAATGGATAGGGTCATTGCTTCGCTTCCCATTGGAAAACGGTTTTCCGGTAATAACCGAAAGGGATTTAGTTTCAGAACCTTCGCAATTCAAAATGGCCATAGCCGAATTAGTCGCCTTCTTGAACGGGGCGCAGACTTTAGATGAAATGAAAAAATTCGGCGTGGGTTGGTGGAAAGCCTGGGTCACGGAAGAAAAATGTGCGAAGCGCGGGCTTCCCACGGGCGATCTCGGACCAGGTTCGTACGGCGCCGCATGGAGAAGATTTCCGACATCTGAAGGAAAATCTTTCGACCAAATCTCAACTTTAATCGAGCAAATCGAAGAGATCCCGCATTTAAGAACGCTCGAGGTCTCTCCGTGGATTCCTCAATATATTCCTCGCGGCAAAGGCAGGCAGCAAAAAGTTGTAGTTGTCCCCTGCCACGGATGGTTCCATGTTCACATTAATACGCGAACGAAAGAAATGTCTTTGGTACACAGGCAAAGAAGCGCCGACGCGCCGGTGGGCTTGGTTTTTAACTTTATCCAATACGCGGCGCTGCTCATGATGATCGCGCAGGTTACAGGCCATAAACCGAAACAATTGGTTTACTTCGTAGACGACGGCCATATCTATACCGAACAGATGAAAGATGTAGAAGATCTTCTCCAGACCAAACCCGGAAAATTTCCGACGGTTACCCTAGACACATCCATCAAAAATATTTTTGATTTTCGAGCCGAACATTTTACGATAGAAGATTATCACCCCGAACTTCCAAGACGCAGAATATGGACGCCGGTATAAAAATTTCTCTGGTAACGGCATTTGCAAGAGACAGTAAAATAATCGGGAGCGACGGAAATCTCCCTTGGCGCCTAAGCGATGATCTCAAACATCTTCGGAAGCTTACGTTGGGCAAAATAATCATCGTCGGCAGAAAAACGGAAGAATCGATTGTTAATCGTATTGGGCACTCCCTGCCGAATCGAAAAACAATCGTGCTAACCCGAGATAAAAGCTATCATAGGGACGATTGCGAAACCGCTGCAAGCTGGGACGAAGCTATAAAGCTCGCAGAAGGAAATGCGGAGATTTTTGTTTTAGGCGGAGAAGAAATTTATAAGCTGGCTCTCCCATTCGCAGATACTTTATACTTAACAATAGTTGACGCAAAAGTTGAAGGAGACGCCGCTTTTCCAAACTTTGACGAATCAAAATGGGACAAGAAACTTGAAAAAAAGCACGCAAAAGATGAAAATAATGAATACGATTTTGAGCAGTGGGTTTATACAAGAAAAATATAAAGCGATATGAGTGAAAAAAATGAATTCGTAAATTTAGACAACTCCCGGAATGATGAACAAAAGCAAGTAATGGAAAAAATATTAACCGAGGGCTTTTGCCCTTTCTGCAGAGAGAACTTGGACAAATCGGAGCTTGAGCCAGAAATAAGGGATATTGATTTGGAATATTGGAACGTTCGAAAAAATCGCTGGCCGTACGAAAACACAAAAGTACATCTTCTTATAATTGTGAACGAGCACGCTGAGAAAATCAGTCAAGTGAAACCAGAAGCATGGGCCGAACTAAAAAAGATAATCGATTGGGCAGAGGAAAAATACAAACTGGAAAGCGGGGTATTAGGAATGCGTTTCGGCGATCCGAAACGAAACGGGGCTACAGTTGACCATCTTCACGGGCATATAGTCACGGCCAATATAACAGACAGAGAGGATCCAAAATATAGACCCGTCCGATTCCGAATGGGATAGGTTTTTATCTAACCTGAATTATTTCAACTCCGCTATCCTTTAGAATTCTCTCGCCGTCGAGCATCGAATAGCCCGATAAAAAATAACATCTTTTTATTCCTGCGGCCGCGACTATCTTCGCGCAGGGCGGGCAAGGAAAAGTGCTAATGTATAGATCCGCGCCCAGAAGAGCAATACCTTTTTTAGCAGCCTCTGAAATTACCACAGATTCTGCGTGCTGATCGGTGGTAAGTTCGATATTAAGCCCTCTCTTAAAAAACATTCGGGCGTCTCCCTCGTAGTATGGAGTGTGCTGACTTGGAACTTGTTTATTGAAACCTGTAGCCAGAACATTTCCATCCCGAGCAACGACAGCCCCGACTTGTCTCCAAAGATTTGTCGCCTTTTTGCTCTCTGTGATAGCCTTATCCATCATTTCTTTAACTACCCCCTCGTACGAGATGACGCGCTCGTAATCAACTTGTTTTTCTTCAATAACTTTCTTGGGATCCCATCGTAAAAAAACATTTCGAAACTCAATTTTAATTCCATTAAAATATTTTTCTGCGATTACCCGCATCTCCTCTTCGTCCGGCATTATAATAGACTCATCTTTTACTTCAGCAATGTTTTCTTTGTCTAAAATTTCCACACTCTTAAAAAGTCCCAGACTCTCGACGGCTTTTTTTACATCTTCCTGCTTTAAAGCGCGCATATCCTTTCGAAGGTATTCAAAATTAGCCAAGAATGACTGATCTAGTAGGTAAAGTTTTTCCGCTTTTTCTGCCGCAAAAAAATCGCGGTATCCGCGATGCAATACGGGAACATACGCAATAATGACTTTCATACTATGATCCTTTTCCGTCGAAATTATCCAGAAAATTCATGACGTCCGCAAGTTTAGCCCGGACCTCTTCCATAGGAGTCATCAATAATAGCCTTATTCGGGAAGTAGTCGAGGTAGCCGCTTGTGGAGGCAACACATTTACCGTTCCGCAATATTCTTTTAGCGCCTCTATTTGATCAGGTTTATATGTCTCCGCAGTTGCAACAAGAACATCCGGCATGACCGTTTTTACTAACTCCCACTTAGGATCCCCTAATTTTTTCAGGAAAACCAAATCAACGTGCCGGCAATGGCAAAGAATTTCCATCCTCTCGTTCTCTGAAACGATGGGACGATTTTTCCCTTTTCGCTCGCGCACTTTTTCGTCGCCATCTATTCCGACGATAAGAAAATCGCAATCTTGCTTTGCTTTTTCGAGATACCGGCTGTGTCCTTCGTGATAAAGATCAAACGTTCCCGAAGTAAGGCCGATTTTAAGCCCCAGCCTTTTTAATGCGTCTACCCTGTCTCTAAGCACCACATAATCAGTAACCATTCTTTCCTTAACATTGGAGCCTGGACCGAAAATATGTTTAGCCTGTTGCATTTTATTATCGTATCAAACTAGGCCGGTAAAGCAAAATGTTTGGCGACTACCTTTTTCACATCCTCAAAAACATCTTCAGGAGGCCGTTCGCCGTTCACAACTACTGTCTTTCCAAGGTCTTCGCGCTTCGCAATTTCGAGATAGTGCCCGCGGACTTTTTCCTGAACTGATTTATTTTCATTTATATCCGCCGCGATTATCCCCTCCTTAAAACCCGGAACCCGCGCTTTGATTCTGGAAATTGACGTCTCGGGAGAGATATCCAAAATTATCGTTAAATTCGGCCAGACCATTGATGGTCCGATCACATCATTATGCAATTTAATGAAATCCTCCGCTGGGCGCCCAGAAAGCATTCCGAATGCAATTGTGGAAAGCGCATATCGATCGGCTATTTTGAAATCGTGTCCTTCTTGATTGTGATGAAGAAACGAAAAAATATTATGGGCGCGATCAAGCACAAACATTCTTTGAAATTCGAGTGGCTCTATTTTAAAAGATGTTTTTTTATTTAAATAAGCACGGATGGTTTTCCCAATTAAACTGGAATCGTTTGGCTCCGCCCAAACGCCAACCGGCTTTCCGGTTTTTTCCTCAAGCCATTTTTTGAGCAAGGATGCCTGTGTGAATTTGCCACTCCCATCGATTCCTTCAAATGCGATTAGGAGTGGTTTTCTTTGCATGAAATTATTCTACCTCAATCCCCATCGAGCGGGCAGTCCCCTCCACAATTTTCATCGCACCCTCTATATCTTTTGCGTTCAAATCCTCCATCTTTTGAGCAGCAATTTCCTTAATTTGGGCCTTTTTAACTTTTCCAACTTTTTCTTTAAGCGGATTGCCTGAACCCTTCTCAATGCCTGCCGCCTTTCTGAGAAGATCCGAAGCAGGCGGAGTTTTTAAAACAAAAGTAAAAGTACGATCTTCGTATATAGTAATCTCCGCGGGTATAATTGAATCGCCTTTGTCCGCCGTTTCGGCGTTAAATTTCTTCACAAATTCCCCGATGTTGATGCCGTGCGGGCCCAAAGCCGTCCCGACCGGGGGCGCTGCGGTCGCTTTTCCCGCGGGAAGCTGAAGTTTTAAGATTGTCTTTATCCGCTTTGCCATGAATAGTTTATAGCTTTTTTACCTGCAAAAAATCAAGCTCGACGGGCGTCTCCCTCCCGAACATAGAAACCAAAACCTTTATCTTCCCTCGCTCTTCGTCAACCTCATTTACTTTCCCTTCGAATTCCTTAAACGGCCCGTCGGTTATGCGCACCAAATCGCCCACGGAAACATCCACTTTGAATTTCGGCTCGTCTTGGCCCATTCTCTTGAAAAGGACGTCGATTTCCTCTCTAGAAAGCGGAGTAGGCGTAGTCCCGGAGCCGACGAATCCCGTAACTCTTGGGGTGTTTCGGACAACATACCAGGAATCATCCGTCACAATCATTTCAACTAAAACATATCCCGGATATATTTTTTCCTCAACGCTCCTTCTTTTCCCGCTTTTAATTTTTATTTTCTTCTCCGTCGGAACAAGAACATTAAAAATTTTATCCTCCATTCCTAAGGATTCAATTCTTTGCCTCAAATTTCGTGCGACCGCGTCTTCATATCCGGAATATGTATGCACTGCGTACCAATTTCTGCCGAATTCTCCGGTTTGCTTAGCCATTAGAAAATAAAAGTGTTTAGCAAATATTGGAAAAATACGTCGAGTAGCCCGATGTATAGGGCGAGAATTGCAGACGCCCCAATTACCAAAAGAGTGAAGCGGATTGTATTCTGCCTCGATGGCCAATTTACATGCCTCAACTCGAGCCTGGTTTCCTTTAAATAATTTATAAATTTTTCGAAAAAGTTCATTTTTTGGGCTTTTTAAAAGCCCCGAGGGGCTTATCTCTCTATAATAACAACACCAAATAAAAAAACAAGAGGGGTCGGTTTTGACACCTGGCCCCTCTATACTGTAGAGACGAAGGAATCTCTGTTGCTACGCTGTTAATGCGACGGCTGCTTTGAATCTTGATAGAAGTTTTTCGTCGGTTTCCCTTAGCTCGGCTCCCAAAGCCCGTGCCACGGATTTTACCGCATCCAGCAAAATCTCTGGGAGTTCCTTAAGCCATTTTTTGGGCTTCAGGGTAACAGCGACTTTCCCACTGAATTTCTCCTTCTCCCCTCTCATTTCAACTCCATACACCAGCTCATGATAGCGAGCAGCTCTATCAAGAGCTGCGACCGCCATGTCAGGAGTCATATACTCCTCACAAACTACGGAAACAACAACGTTCTTGCCCGTCTTGCTGTCGCATATTATAACGACATACGAAATCTGCATGAGACCACCCCTCCTTATTGAATTTTTATGACGGTTGACAGACCTCTTTCTCCTCCAAGTATTGCGACAGCCATATGATCGCCCTAGATACCAAGTATTTGAAAGAGAAGCGGGGCAAAGATTTGTTGTAGCAATAGTACTCCGCAGCCCCCTTTATCATCCTGAGGGCAGTCTTGATGCTGATCTTATCCCTCTCTTCTTGCGAGATAGTGGGATCGGCAGAACAAAGCTGAAAAACCATTCGATCATCTTCTCTGAAAGCCACACAGGCATCCCAAAGACGATTCATAAAAATCACCTCCAATCTTTTTAATATTTCAATATTATAGTAGCAGAAAGCTCAAAAAATGGCAATATCTGTTACACATCCAAATTCTGCACAGCCCTTGCGTGAGTTTGGATGAAAAGTTTTCTCGGGGCGACTTCGTCGCCCATCAATATCTCAAAAGTTTTAGAGGATTCCGCGGCGTCTCCAACATGGACTTGGCGCAAAACGCGCACTGCCGGATCCATTGTCGTCTCCCAAAGCTGGGAGGCGTTCATCTCTCCAAGTCCCTTATAGCGCTGGATATTAACGCCGCGGATCTTCTCGTCTGCTGCCTGAACTCCTTTCTGGTTTTCGGCGGGTTCTTCTTCCATTTTTTCTTTTGCCTTGCTCGCTTTAGACTCCACCGCCATTTTCTCCATTTCTTTCAGAATTTTATCTTTCTCCGAATCCGAATACGCATAGCGGACATTTTTCCCTTTCTGAATTCGATATAACGGTGGCTGGGCTATATACAAGTAACCGTGTTCGATAATCGGGAGGTAGTATCGATAAAAAAGAGTTAGCAAAAGAGTCCGGATATGCGCCCCGTCGACATCAGCGTCCGTCATAATGACTATTTTGTGATAGCGCAATTTTGAAATATCAAGCTCCTCCGCGATGGCAGCGCCCAAAGCGATGATCAACGCCTTAATTTCTTTTGATGAAAGCATTTTATCCAAACGCGCCCGCTCAACGTTCAAAATTTTCCCGCGAAGCGGCAATATCGCCTGAAATTTCCTGTCTCGAGCCATTTTCGCGGATCCTCCCGCGGAATCTCCCTCAACGATAAATAATTCCGACTCTTCCGCCTTTCTCGACTGGCAATCCGCCAATTTTCCTGGCAAAGTCAGCCCGTCCAAAATACCCTTCCTCAAAACCGTGTCCTTCGCGGCTTTTGCGGCTTTTCTCGCCTCAAGCGCTAAAATCACCTTATCTAAAATAGCTCTCGCCTCCGAGGGGTTTTCTTCGAGATAATCCGAAAATGCTTCCCCAAAAACAGATTCCACCGCCCCTCTTGCCTCCGGATTTCCTAATTTGGATTTTGTTTGCCCCTCGAACTGCAGGACGCTATTTTGTATTTTGACGGCGACGACTGAAGTCAATCCCTCTCGGACATCCTCTCCCGTCAGACTGTCTTTATCTTTGAGGTATCCGTTTTTGCGCGCGTAATCGTTCAATACGCGCGTCAACGCCGTCCGAAATCCAGTTAGGTGCGAGCCGCCTTCCTGATTGTAAATATTGTTCGCGAAAGCGAGTTCCCTCGCTGTTAAATCATCAACATATTGTAGCGCAACTTCAACAGCAATTCCATTTACTTCTTTTGTCGCATAAAAAATCGTCTCGTTTTTTACCTTCTGCCTCCGGTTCAAAAAACTTATGTATGACCTGATGCCCGATTCGAAACAGAAAGCGTAAGAATTGTGCAAATGTTTTTCTTTCTCGCGCTCGTCCTTGATCTGGATTTTAACCCCTGCCGTAAGATACGCCTGCTGGCGCAAATGCTCCAAAATGACATCCAAACTAAATTTTATTTCCTTGAAAATTTCTGGATCCGGCTCGAAGGTTATCGCCGTCCCCGATCCCTTGCACGCTCCTATTTTTTTCGCCTTCCCGTCCGGCTTTCCGCGCATGTAACTCTGCTCCCACTTAGCGCCATCCCGGCATACTTGAGCATTCAAAGATTTCGAAAGCGCATTGACAACGGAAACCCCAACGCCGTGAAGCCCCCCAGATACCTTATACGAATCCCCTCCGAATTTACCTCCGGCGTGAAGGGTGGTCATGACTGTCTCAAGCGCGGATACTTTTGTTTGCTTATGTATATCAACTGGGATTCCCCTGCCGTCGTCTACAACCCGGACTTTATTACCAGAAAGCAAAGTCACCGAAATATTCTTGGCGTATCCGGCCATTGCCTCATCGAGCGAATTATCGACAACTTCCCAAATTAAATGGTGAAGTCCTTCAACTCCCGTCGAGCCAATATACATTCCGGGGCGCTTCCGGACCGGCTCAAGACCCTCCAATACATAAATATCTTTGGCAGTATAAGACCCCCCATTCCCCCCGTTAGGAGTAACTTCTTTTTTGGTTAATTTTTTAGGCATTTGCTGTGGAAATATTCCTTGTTTTTATAACCCAATTCTAACAGAATATAGATAAGAAAGCAATTAGTTCTTGTTGACATAGGTTCTCGGATGCTGTATAATTGAGTCAAAAAGGAGGTGATCTTTGTGAAAAAAATCCAAACAAGAGAAAATCTCTTTGATACTTACGTAAAAGTTGCTAAAGAGAGCGTGGAAATATGTTTCGCCGTCGAATCCGACGGAACCTGCGAGTGTGGTTGTACATGCAAGAACGGGAAAATGTTCGCAGTGCGAGTCATAGACATCATGCGCAACGGCCAAGAGCTGTGGCCTGGCACCGAAGCTTGGAAAAAGGCAATGCATAAGCTCGGTGAGATTATTCCTCCTCGTTTTCCTTCATGTATTGCAGACATGTTTCTGCGATATAAAGAGGTTTTCCCCTCCAAATAGAACGCGCAAATAATTTTCGAAGTTTATCTGCGCGTTCTTCAATTTTTTCAAGAAATCTGTTAATTTAAATAAATGGTTCGACTAAGCTCACCACAAGATGCTGATAAATATTGATTCGCCTGAGGAAAAAGAACTAATAAAAACCCTGGCTTCAAAACAAGATCCCGAATCGAAAAGGATGATGCGGTTTTTGAATATGCCGGATTTATCGCGCACACCAGAAAGTCCTATCTGCGAACTGGTGGGGCGTATCATCAAACTCAAAGATTTCAAGAATTTCGATATCGTCGACGCGCCGGAAATTGTGCCGGCGGATATAAGTTTCGACCTCTTCGATTTTCCCCCGGACCATCCAACCCGAAGCAAATCCGATACTTACTATCCCGACGAAAAAAATATCCTACGCACCCATACGACCGTCATGTGGTACTACTACCTCGAGAACGAGGATATAAAAAAAAGAATCAAGAATAATGAGGCGGTCGGTTCGCTTTCTTTCGGAAAAGTGTACCGCAAAGATGAAATCGACCGAAATCATATGAATGTTTTCCACCAAATGGACGGGTGGTATCTGGCGCCGAAGAGCCAGAAGATAATCACCATAAAAGACCTTGAGAATATCTTAATAAAGATAGCGCAAGCAATTTTCGGCAAAGACATTAAATATCGGTTTAATGAAGATCAGTTCCCTTTTACCAATCCTTCGATTGAAATGGAGGTAGATAAAGGCGGGAAATGGGTAGAGGTTCTGGGTTCCGGCGTCGTCAGCGGAAGCGTTTTGAAAAAATTAGGGGTTGATCCTGAAAATTATACGGGCTGGGCGTTTGGATTCGGACTCGAAAGATTGGCCATAATATCCATGGAGTTGCCCGATATTCGCCTTTTATGGTCCCAAGACGAGCGCGTTAAAAAGCAATTAAAGATTGGCAATAAATTTAAAGAAGTAAGCAAATTTCCCCCGATCACGCGAGATATTTCTTTTATCATCCAAAACTCATTCGTCCCTAATAATTATTTTGACTTAATTCGGGATCTTGGCGGGGATTTGGTGGAAGAAGTTACTCTTTTGGATAAATACGAAAACTTGGAAAAATTCGGCGCGGATAAAATAAGTTACACCTATCGCATCGTCTACCGCTCAAGCGACCGGACGCTCACCTCAGAAGAAGTGGACGCGATACAGAAAAAAGTTTACCAAGAGACCGCGAAGCAATTCGGAGCGGAATTGAGATAATCACAGGAATCTCTTGACAAAAATAAAAAAATAAAATAAGATTAAGGAAAACCCAGGTCAGAAGGAGGTAAACATGAAAAAGATAAAAGAGCTCCTTAACAACTTGGTTAAAGCGGCAGCGATATTGATTGCAGGTATTTGGTTAATTACCCATTAGATCAGACCAAGGAATACCTTCAACCAAGATTACTGCCAAAAGCTGAAAGGCCCGTTTCTCTCGAATCGGGCCTATTCACTTTTCCAAAACCTTCTTTGATATCTCTATTAAAATAAGCCTAAAAACGCTAAAATAGAATATGGGCAATATTTTATATATTTTGGGAAGCGTGGGGGCGGTAAGTTTAATTTCGTTCGTGGGGGCGCTTACCATCTCATTTCGCGAGGAACGTTTGGCGCGGATTGTTTTTATGCTTGTCGCGATTGCGACTGGCGCCCTTCTGGGCGACGCTTTTTTCCATCTTATACCGGAGGCGTACGAAAAAATCCAAAATCCGGAAACTATATCTTTTCTCATTATTTTGGGGATGCTTGTCTTTTTCGTGCTTGAGAAAGTCCTCCGGTGGCACCATCATCACGGGCAACATCACGATCACGACGACATGTCCAATAAAAGCGGCGAAAGAGACCCCAAATATCTTGGGCGGCTGATATTAGTTTCAGATGGACTCCATAATTTAATCGACGGGGTCGTCATCGCGGCAAGTTATTTTATAAGCGTCGAGGTTGGGCTCGCGACAACGCTCGCCGTGATCCTACACGAAATTCCCCAAGAAATCGGGGATTTCGGAGTGCTTATCCATTCGGGGTATCAGGCCAGGCAAGCCCTGTGGTTTAACTTCCTCTCCGCCGTGGCTTCCTTGGGCGGCGCTATTCTTGTCATCAGCCTGGGGGCATTCCCGGAATATATTTTGGACTGGATAATCCCTTTCGCAGCAGGGACTTTCATCTACATCGCCTCCTCCGACCTCGTCCCGGAGTTGCATAAACAAAGCGGGAAAAAATTCGGGACGGTATTTAGGGAATTATTTGGAATTTGCGTAGGTGTTCTCACAATGTACGCTCTGCTTTTTTTGGAATAAATGGCCTCCACTTTTTTAAAAATTAGAACGACCTGTCGGGGATAGAACCTGAACAGGCCGTTTTTTTGGAATTCGCCACGTCTATGAGAGGCGTAGTTTTACTTCTCTGAGAGTCCACATACCGCCAATTGCACAGACGGCAGCCCAACAAAGCAAGATAGACATCGTTAGGTCGTATCGAACGGCAGGATTTGTGTACTGAAACATATGCCCTCGATAGAAAACACTAACAACTTCTTCCGGCTTCGTTATCAAGAGATTGGGGTACATCGCCAGGAAAACGACTGAAACCATCAAAAGAAGAAATCCCCATGCAATCAATTTCATGCCTTTCATAACATGTTTGCCCCTTTCTTTTTTTAGGTTCAAATTGCAACCTAAATAATAGCATTTTCTCTATTATTTGTCAATCTTAAAACACTTCCCCGTGAAATCCGAAGATATCTTTAATGGCGACAACCTGCCCTTCGTCATAAGGATTTTTGAGTTTTACAAGATATATACCCTTGAACTCATATGGTTCGCGTGGAATTTTTCTTGCAAAACCTTGGTCAAAAGATGGACTAAACTCGTCTGCAATTAAAAGCACAAGATTTTTTTTATTAGAATATTGTTTTTCTGCTTGTCTGATGATTTTTTCAATATCCTCAAATATATTTTTAGTTGAAATAATACCAATACGTGTTTTTCCCTTTTTTTCACTAACGCCAAAAAACTTCTTTAGTTCTGGCTCCCCCGTTTTAATTTGAAGGTTTAAGGTCCAGAGATTTTTTGAAATTGCATATGCATCGATGTCGGGGTCTCTTAAATTTTCCTTCAAATTTACATCAATTTGATATTTCAGTTTGTGATATTGGTTAAGGCGGCCAATAAAAAAATCGCTTATTTTTTTCTCTTTATTTTTATCCATTATATTGGCGGGCTCGATGGGATTTGAACCCACGATCTTCCCCGTGACAGGGGGACGTGTTAACCAGACTACACCACGAGCCCATTTAATTGTGGTCCTTCGACAAACTCATGATACTTCTCCTCGCCAGCTTACACTGAGCGAGCGGAGCGAGTCGAAGTGTGCCAGCGGGAGGAGTCGAACCTCCGTCCAGGGCTTATGAGTCCCTTGTTCTAACCGTTGAACTACGCTGGCAGACTATAACATAATATCATATCAAAAAATAGAATTTTCGCAACACATTTTTCTAGAGAAAGAAACCCGCCGCAGAAATGCGGCGGGTTTCTTAGAAAATTTATTTAATTTTCCCTGAAAAGACAACCTCTCCCTCAACTTTAACGGTTATATTCGCATCCGCTGCCGTCGGAGTTTCGACCTCAATTTTCTCTGGTTCTCCCAGAACCTGAATGCAAACTGCCGCAGTGCTTTTCTTTGTTAGGTTGAACGTTACATTGGAAGGAGGGTTGTCCTTCGAGATAACCGTATCGACACTCCAGTCCACGCACGGGTTCACCCTCGCCAATTTCCCGGAAAGTTTCAGAGCGCCTGATTCGTATTCGAGTTCAAGTTCGCCGAAATCTCCGGAAACTTTAGAGCTGATGTTAGTTTCGACACTACTTTGATCGCTATTGTTACTATTTGCCTCTACATCTACTTCATTTTCGCTCTCAAATTCATTTTCAATTTCAATCTCGGTAATTCCTAAAATACTTCCCTTTGCACTGACAGATGATTTTATTTTCGTCCGCACAGACGAGGCCGCGTCCGACTCGCCCTCTTCTTCAAGACGATCCATTTCATCGTCAGCCGCTTTAACATGCTCCTTAAATTCGCCCTCAAGCCTTGATTTCAGCTCTGCGTCGAGCTTCCCTTCGGCTTTGAGCTTCTCGGCTTCCGCCAACCTGCGCAATGCCAAATTAGCCTGATGCTCCGATTCAGCCTCTGCTGATAAAGCAAGCCAGCCCGACACCCTTTCATTTACATCCGTCTTTACCGAATACAATGCGTCCCCCGGCAAAGAAGACTCGGCTCTATAAGATACGCCCGCAGAAATCGCTAATATAATAGCCAATATAATTCCCATAGAGTTTAATTATATATATACTAATAATAAGTTCGTCCTTGATATAGTAGACGAAACATAAAAAACTTCCTTACAAAATTTAAACTTGTTGCGGAGCCGGGAATTGCACCCGGGTCTGGAGGTTCTTCTACACCTTTAGTTTCTTAAAGGAATGGACTATACCATATTCCCAATGGGAATTCCTCATTATAGTCTCTGAACCTTCCCTATTTCTAAGGCTTGGCTGCTGATTGTCGAATCCATTCTTTTTTTAGCACTCACGTTTATCCTTTCGGATTGCGTTGTTGCAAGAATGGCTCTAACGAGTTTCCAGCAATTTCGAGGATTTTTCCAATATGCATTGCTACATATGGTCACAGAAATTTTCTATGAGCCTCCCGAGATACTGCTTCTCTACCCCGCATAATAATTATACATAGCTTAGCAAAAAGCGCAAATATCTATTATATCCACAGATTTTATATTTATTAAACCCCTATATATGGTATAATTTTATATATAAGCTAGTTCAATGGCTCAAACCTTTCTTCGCGACAAGGCGAGACAACTTAGAAACACTGGCTCCAGTTTGAATGAAATAACAAAGCGCTTAGGAATTCCGAAAAGCACAGTTAGATACTGGTGCCAAGACATTGTTCTGTCAAAAAAGCAGCTCAAAAAACTTTTTCAAAAACAGATAATGGGAGGAACTTTATCTGCCGAAAAATTGCGCAAAAAGCGCCTTCTAAAAATCAGAAGGTTAAAAGAGGAGGGAATAAGCGAAATCGGGAACCTTTCTAGGCGAGAGTTGTTTTTAATCGGGGCCTCCCTTTATTTGGCCGAGGGCTATAACAAAGGAGATGGAGAATTTGGCTTTACAAATTCTAACCCCAAAATAATTAAACTAATAATCCGCTGGCTGAATGATTGTTGTAAGATTTCGAAGGACAAAATTCACCTGAGAATAGCCCTAAATTATTTACACAAAGACAGGACGGCAAGCGTTTTGCAATTTTGGTCAAAGGCAACAAAGATTCCGAAATCTCAATTTTCCAAGCCAACTTTTATTAAAGTAAAAAATAAGAAAACTTATTTGAATCCAGAAAAATATTTCGGTACATTGAGAGTCAAAGTACGAAACAGCACAGATTTTCGGAGAAAAATAATGGGCTGGATCGAAGGAATAGCAAAAGCGGCCTAACCAATTTATTTACTCTCTAAAATCTTCCCGACTTCAAAGAGGCGCGATTCCTCAAACCAAGGGGCGACAAACTGGACCCCGACCGGGAGATTTTTTCCCTCTTTTTCGACGCTTCCAAACGGAATCGAGATCGCAGGAACTCCGGCAAGATTGATTGGCACGGTGTAAATGTCCTCGAGATACATAGAGAGCGGATCGGATGCTTTCTCTCCTATCTTAAACGCGGGATGCGGAGTTGTCGGAGTTAGGAGTAAATCCACGTTTTTGAATTCATTTTCAAAATCTTTCCTGATCATATATCGAACTTTCTGCGCCCGTGAGTAATAAGCATCGTAATATCCGGCTGATAACACATATGTTCCAAGAATAATTCTCCTCCGAACCTCTTCGCCAAATCCGCGCTCTCTAGTTTTAGCGTAAACATCAAAAAGATTTTTTCCGTCTTCGCGCGCCCCATACCTAACTCCATCAAAGCGGGATAAATTCGCGGAAACTTCCGCAGGCATAACAATATAATACGCGGCGAGCGCGTAATGGACCGACGGCAATGAAACTTCTTTTATTTCTAATCCCTTATTTTTTAGAAAATCAATCGCTTCTCTAAATTTTTTTGCGACATCTTCGTCCAAACCCTCCTTCCCTCCTTCGGCTAGTGAAAAATACTCTCGAGGGACACCGATGGTTTTGGAAGTTGAGCTTCCTCTTGGAAGCTCAACTTCCAAGCTAGTTGCATCAAGCTCATCTTTTCCTTTTATCACATTGAAAATTATTTCTGCATCTTCTACGGTTTTTGTGATGGGCCCGATCTGGTCCAAGGACGAGGCCATCGCGATCAAGCCCGAGCGCGAGACCGTGCTGTAAGTAGGCTTGAGGCCGACAGCCCCGCAGAAAGCCGCGGGCTGACGGATTGAGCCCCCTGTATCCGATCCCAGAGCGGCGACGGCCATATCAGCGGCAACAGCAGCCGCCGAACCTCCCGAAGAACCTCCCGGAACGCGCGTCGGATCCGCCGGGTTTTTAGTCGGGCCGTAAGCGGAATTCTCCGTTGAGGAGCCCATCGCGAATTCGTCCATATTTGTGCGCCCGAGAAAAATTGCGCCCTCGTCGCGAAGTTTTTTTACCGCCGTGGCATCGTATGAAGCCGTATATCCTTCGAGAATTTTCGAGGAGGCGCCGGACATTTTGCCTTTAATTAATATATTGTCCTTGATCGCAAAAGGAATCCCCTCAAGCACGCGGGGCGTATCGCCGTGTTTTATTTTTTTATCTATTTCCTCGGCTGTCAAAAAAGCATCGTCAAATACCTCGCGGTAGGCGTTTAGTTCCGGATCTTTCTTTTTAATTTGGTCCAGGTAATGCGTGACGAGCTCCCGCGCGGAGATCTTCCTTTTCTCAAGTTTTTCTATCGTCTCTTTAATCATTCTCTCTCGAAAACTCCTTTGACCTTTAAATAACCGCGCTCGCTTTCCGGAAATTGCTCGCGAAGCAAAATGTCGTCCCTCGAAACGTCTTCATCCGCTCGAAAAACATTTTTTTCCTCCGTCGCGTGCGTCATTTCAGGAACATTTGAAATATCCACATCTTTTAACTTTTCTATATAACCCAAAATATTCGAAAGGTCTTTTTCTAATTTTTCCTCCTCGCTTGCTGTCAAATGTATGCGTGCCAACTCCGCTAATTTTTTTATATCATCTTTAGAAAGCATGATTTCTTGCACTAAACGCGAACGGATAAAAATATTTTTCCATATCTTCAAGCGAACTCGAATATTCGCCTCCGCCAAAAACCGCGTCGCAGAAAACCTCACGGGCGCGGGCAATTTCGCGGAGCCTGCCCATCCAGCGCGGATCGGAAAGAGTCAGATCAAAAAGTTCAAGCGCCCTATGCCAAGCTCCTTCGAAAATCCTCTCGTTTTTTCCTTTCCATTTCCTCGCCCTGCCGACCTCGCTTCCGATATTCCCGAGCTGTTCGGAAAGCGAGAGTTCCTGCCAGCGCCCCATGGCTAGGTTTTTATGAGTAAATTGCATACTTTTCTAATTTTATCTTTAATTTTATTATTTTCCACGCCCCGCGTGCGGTTGCCCAAAAGTGGCTTAATATTCACCATGGAATCAAACTCAATCATATCCTCCCCCGAAATCTTCGGATAAATATTGATGCCCCACGTATTTTCGCGCTTCGATCCGCATTCTTCCATAAGTTTGACCTCGATATCGGCATGCAACTCTCCTCCAACGCCCATAATCCCCTGCTCGATATCCACCACGGCCTTCGTAAAATCCCCGAACAATTTCCCCGCCATCTCGGAAACTTCCCCCATACTTATTTTATCTTTGACGATTTTTATTTCCATAATTTTATATAAATCCTTTTTGGTAACACTCCCCGCAATAAATTATTTCAGGTCGGGCGGGCGCGTAACTAGTTTGTATTGCCTTTCCACATTTCGCGCATGCTCGATCCCAAAGTTGTGGGGGATTTATTCTGGAATGTCTTTCTTTATACCTGCAATTCGGACATTTTCTTGGAAGCGGCAAGCCGAATCGGCGCAAAAGTTCCAATTCCGGCTTGATTACCCGCCAAACGCCTTTGCAATCAAGACATTCGAAAACTTCATTTACAATATCATCTTTAACATCATTAATGCTATCCGGCATATCTTCAGGCTTCATAGTTACTTTATATTCCGAAGGCGCTGGATCATGCCACCTCCAGCCACTCTCCAAAACTTTTTCCTTAGGAAGCTCAAAATACCAACTTGCGGTCGATTCGTTATAATTATAAGGGCTTAAATCATAAGGCAAAAATTCTCCGTATTTAAAAACTCTTCCTTTCGAATCTATATATGGATTTTTTTCTAAATCTTGAATAATTTTAGCGCGCAGTTTTTCATATTCTTCTTTCGCATACTGTTTATTTAAAATGCAATTTTGTTTCTTTCTTAGATTGGCGCAACCGAAGTTGTTGGAACAAGAAACATTATACATCGAGTACTCTACATTACGGCAGCTATCCCATACAGCAGAAGAAAATTTAATATTGTCTGCTTGCCTGCCAGTTGTAATAACATCAATTATCCGCTGTGCATTATCACCCCACTCTGTATAGTCATATACATCTTTTGAACTTGGCGTGTTTATAAAGGAGCAAAACTTAGCATCCTCGGTAGATAACGACTGATACATATAGTGAGAATTTTTTGATTCATAGACATAATCTCCAGATACATTTACATTATGCCTCTCGTGCATGAATTTTTGCGGGATAGTCTGCCAGAATTTATATACTCTATCTTTCATTTCTTGGATTGCTTTATATGAATCCGATCTAAATTCTTTTATCTTTTTCTCATACTCCTCTTTTGAATATGGCTCGTTAAAAATATGATATTTTTTATTTCTCAAATTAATACACCCAAAACAGTCCGAACATCCTGATAAATTTTTAGAAAAATAGAGATTATGAGAATCATTACAATCTTCAGAAAAAAATACTTGATAAAGCCGGTATCCATCAATTGCCCAATAACAAAGTTCTGAGTCTCTAAAAATAGTGCAATCTGCTGAATCTTTATCGTTTACAGCCATTTCAGCATACTGTACGTTTTCATCCGGACCGCTATTATAAACTAGATAGCAATTTTTTAAATTGTCGGCATGATTCACATATTCACTATTAACTAACGTAGAATAGCCCACAATCAAATTCATAAACGGCGCTTTCAATTGCACCTCCTTCATCTGTTCGAAGAAATTGCGCGAAGGGTCATATTCCTGTCCCGAGGCCAAAGGATCCCAATTATCCGACCACCAACATGGCGAACAATAAACTTTAAAAGGTTTATCCGGAGAAAAGACCGAGATCATATCTTCCCCGCATAGATCGCATTTGTCTTTGTACAAAGCTCTCTCATTTCGAAACATTAGCCTTCTCTGAAACCGACACATCGGGCAAAATGTCGGCGGGGGAACCTGCATTTTCTCATAAAATTTAAAATCCTCCGGCTCGATGGCAAAACTAGCTTTACAATTCTGGCACTTTCTAGTTTCCATAAATTACTTGGCTCTATATTTTACTAAAAATTCGCCCGGGGTCAATACTTCGCATTTTGTTTTACCCTTGGTAAGTTTTTGAAAATCTTTATCTAGCGTCAAAAGAAAATCAGCGCGCGATTTGATTGCTCCAGCAAAAATCGGAGTATCTTCTGAAAAAAGAATAAAAGAAGTCTTTTTCAGTTCGACATTTGTAAGTCTCTTTGTGATTTCTGGTTTATCCGAAAGAAAATCAAGGAAAGCTGTTTTTAGTGATTGGAGTTTATGCTGAATAACTCTTTCAGCTTCTTCGATAACTTCGGGAGAAATAACGATATCTATTTTTCTAACCTTAAAGAGAGAAATTATCAAGCCAGAAGCTCCATTTGGAGAATTAAGCCCAGAAAGTAAAACTGAGGTATCCAGAAAAACTCTATATTCTTCGCGAGTATTTTTCATTCCAGATTTGTTTTCTCGCTTTTTTCACCTCGCGCACAATTTCCTTGTCAGAATATCTGCCTCCCCTTTTTTGTTCCGGCAAGCGCAATAAAAAATCAACCTTCAGTTTTTGAAGTTCTTTTTCTATTTTTCCTATTTTTTCTAAAACCGCTCCAGTGCTCATAATTAAATACTAAACTATTAAGCTATAAATTTCAAGCTACACGAATTCCTGCTGGTAACACTTTTTGCAATATACCACAGGCGCTTCTTCTTTGGTAAATTTTGTTTCAAAGTTCGCTCCGCATTTGTCACAAACGCGCGGGATTAAGCGCAAATTTTTTACCCATTGGTTGAATTTTTCTTCAATCCGACAAAAGGGACATTCTCGCGGCAATGGCAAATTTCTTTCACGCAAAAATTTTAATTCCATCGAAATTATCCTAAATCCCCTCTCGCATTTTTGGCATTTTATCGCTTCATTTAAAATTGAAGCCGGCGCGTCCTTAATATGGTCGAGCAGATCTTCCGCTTTCATTGTTGTGTCGTGTTTCTTAACTTCTGGTTCTCTACATTTATACCCATTTTCTAATATTTCTTCTTTCCTCATTGGAAAAAAGTTCGACGCGATCGTTTCGTTATACGCATAAGGAGAAAGCTCTATCGGAAAAAACTCGCCGTATTTGTAGACTCTCCCCTTTTTATCTGCATATGGCATCTCGTTCATGTGCTGGATTATTTTTGCGCGGAGTTTTTCATATTCTTCTTTTTCGTAGCGCTTGTTGAGAATTACATATTCGCCCTTTCTCCCGGAAATGGACCCAAATTGATTGGATCCCCCAAGGGATTGATAGCAATACTCCGCGTCATAAAGATTTATTCCGGAGCCGTAAGAGAATTTAATTCCGGAAGCATTTTCTCCGCAATTACAGCAATCGTAAAACAAAGATATATTATTTCCCCAACTTGAAACGTCATAGCAATCTTTGATCGGCGGGGCATATAGCATTAAAAGATATTTTGAATCTTCGGCGCCAACCACCTCAAAACACTCTTTGCAGTTTTTTGACTGAAAGACATGGCTACCAGTATGATTCACCGACATATCATCAAAACTGGGCTTTGGAATAGATTTTCCCCAGTGTTCTTCGGCTAATTTTTGTATTTCTTTATATGTTTTATACGAACCGAGATCCCATTTAGCGATTTCTTTAAAATATTCTTCTTTGGTATAGGGTTTATTGAAAATATAATATTTTTTGTTTCTTAAATTCGTTGAGGCAAAACAATTTTGGCAATTATGAGAATCTTTCAAGAAAGCGCAATCAATAGAATTTGTAACTTGACTCTGAAGTCCGACACATCTACTGCTTTTATAAGCGAACATTGAATCATAACAAAGCTCGCAAGAAATCATCACCGAGGAATCAATAGTCTCATTCACGTGATTTAAATAAAATCCATACGCTGAATTTTCATCCATATCCGCGTGGAATAAAAGATAACAATTTTTAAGGTATCCGGAAAAATTATTATACTCGGAATTTACATTCGTAGTATGGTCGTTTGCCAATCCAATAAGTGGGGTCTTATGTAGCAGTTCATCGAATTGCTGAAAAAACGATTTGGAAAAATCATATTCCTGCCCGTAGTCCAAATAATTCCATTTATCAGACCACCAGCATTTCTGACAATAAACAGTATATTGGGAATCTTTTGGAAAAGCGGAAACCATATCGATTTTGCAAAGATCGCATTTACGCTGATAAAGATTGAAAATATTAAAAAATCCTAATCGCCGCTGAAGGCGGCATCTGGGGCAAAATGTCGGCGGGGGGACCTGCATCTTTTCGTAAAATTTAAAATCCTCCGGTTCGATGACGAAATCTTTTTTGCAGTTTTGGCAAGATTTGGTTTCAGAATTCATATCATCTTCAAAAATTCTTTTTCGTCTATAATTTTTACTCCCAGTTTTTGAGCTTTATCCAGCTTCGAGCCAGGCTCGGAACCCGCAACAACGAAATCCGTATCTTTCCCGACCGATTCCGAAGTCTTCCCGCCGAGTTTCCGAACCCGCGCCTTCGCTTCACCGCGCGTGATTGTTTCAAGCGAACCTGTAAGAACAAAAATCTTCCCCTTTAATTTCCCCGAAGGTTGGTGATATTTCTCGATACTAACGCGGCGCAGAAGTTTTTCCAAATAGCGCTTATTGTATGGATCGCGGAACCAGTCGTAAACGCTTTTTGTAACGACATCCCCTATATTTTCAATATCATTAATCTCTTCAAGCGAAGCTTCTTTTATTTTCTCCTGTGCGCCGAAACGATCCGCCAAATCGAGGGCTGTTTCCTCGCCCACATGCAAAATGCCAAGCGCTATCAGAAATCTCGGAAGCGTGATTTTTTCTTTGGCATGTATCGCACGTATAATATTTTCTGCGGATTTCTCGCCAAATCTTTCAAGCGGCTTGATATCCCCTTCTATAAGGTCAAAAATATCCGCGGCATCCTGTATCAATCCTTCGTCCAGTAGAACATCCACGATTTTTGGGCCCAAGCCGTCAATATCGAAAGCGTTTTTTCCTACAAAGTGATAAATCCCTTCGCGGTGCTTCGCAGGGCATTTTTTATTCAGACAGAAAGTTAAGGGGCCTCCTTTGTCCCGTTCGGCTTTGTGTCCGCAAACCGGGCATTGTTTCGGCATATGAAATTCCCTTTCTTTTCCCCGACGTAGCTCTTTCAAAACTTTCCTGACATCCGGTATTACATCGCCCGCGCGCCCAACGATAACCGTGTCTCCGATTTTAAGTCCTAGCCTTCTGATTTCTTCTTCATTATGAAGCGAGGCCCGAGAAATTGTAACTCCTCCAACTTGAATCGGCTCCAAGACCGCGACAGGCGTCAATTTCCCTGTCCGCCCCACCTGAACCAAAATATCGCGCACAATCGTGGTAGCTTCCTTCGGCGCAAATTTAAAAGCAATAGCACCTCTAGGAGCTTTACCAGCCACGCCGAGCTTATCAAAAATCGCATTGTCGTTAATTTGGATGACTAGGCCGTCTATTTCGTATTCAAGCTTCTCGCGCAGGTATTCTATTTTTTCTTTAAACTTAAAAATATCTTCCGGTTTTTTTGCGATATGCGCCTCCTTGTCCGTTTTAAAACCTAATTCGCGCAAAATCTCGTGTTCCCTTGCGTGCGTTTTTTGGCCGATGTCGCCTACGATATCATACGCGTGAAAGTCAAGATTGCGCGATGCGGTCATTTTTGGATCAAGCTGGCGCAAAGATCCCGCCGCGAGATTTCGCGGATTCGCGTAAACAGCTTCCCCTTTTTTCTTTTGTTCGCGGTTGATTTTTTCAAAACCTTTTCGCGTTATAATAACCTCTCCTCTGATTTCAACTTCGCCTTTAATATCTTTCTCAAGCCGAAGCGGAATCGCTTCTATGGTTTTGATGTTTTGCGTAACATCCTCGCCGACTTTGCCGTTCCCGCGCGTGGAAGCATAGTCTAAAACGCCGTTTTTATAAACCAGACTGACCGCAAGCCCGTCAAATTTAAGCTCCGAGAAAAGTTCCGTAGTATACGAGATGTGCAGAAGTTTTGCGATGCGTTTTTCCCAATCCGAAAATTCTTCTTCCGAAAAAACATCCTCCAAAGAAAGCATGGGAACGCGGTGCGTAATTTTTTTGAAGCCCTTTAAGGGTTCCCCGGCCACGCGCTGGGTCGGCGAATCGGGAGTTACGAGTTCCGGATATTCATCCTCAAGCTTTTTTAATTCGTGCTTTAGGGAATCGAGCGCTTCGATGGAAATTGTTTCTTTGTTTAAGACATGGTAATCATAGCGGTATTTATTTATCGCTTTTTTGAGTTTCTCTATTCTACCTTTCGCGTCTGCCACAACCCTAGTCTAATCACCGAAGCTAGTTGTTTCAATGCTTCTTTGGAAAACCCGAGGATTATTGCTTAAGCAGTTGGCATCGCCAGAACTATGTCCGTCGGAATGTATAAATGTCTCAATACTGGTAGGGTTCGCCAAGCTATCTTGGCGCCTTAAGACCGTGACTATAGCGCATGAACCATTTTCAAAAGAAAGGGTAAAAACCGACTTACCTCCTCTTTTGTCTTCTGCTCCCCCGCATGGGCTAGACGACGAGCCATCTCCATATTGAGGATATGCGCTATTCACGCAGGAATTTTTTCCGCCAACCTGAATTGAATCTCCAGCGCAAGCATTGGGAAGATTATTGAAAGTATCCGGATTTGTAGTTGCAAAAGCGCTTCCGGGATCTCCATTATTCAGCGTGTCCCAGTAAATTGCGCAATCGACTCCGGCGTCTGCCGCGTAGAAAGCAACTTGGGACTGCCGGCCAGTATTGGAAAGGGAAATTTCCGTCGAGACAATATTGGATACGCCTACGCTCACCGCGAGAACAATGGATACTAATATGATGCTCAATAATAATGCGATGCCTTTTGAATAAATCATGGTCTATCTAATATGCCTCTTTTAGATACGGTCGTCTGTAAATTAAGCTTAGCGGTGGCGATATTATGCACGGGATCGAAAACCTGCCCCTCGAGAACAATTGTCGCCATAGATTGCGCTCCGTCACCGCCCTCCGTCCCGCTAACGTAAAAATTAACTTTGTTGACTATAACAAGATCTGGAGAAGTCAATTTCTGGCAATCAATGTAATCGTTTGGGTCAGGTGTGCAAGGCAAGGTCCCATTAGAAGATTTTACCAACTGTTGGTTTACGACTTGATACGTTACAGTCTGGCCGGCGGGGTTATTTTTGAATGTGAAAGAATTTCCTCCGCTGGGGAAATCGCAGTCCTGCGGCAACGTGAGTGTCCCTGAAGTCAAGCAATGAAATATCTTTCCTGTCCGTATTTCTTTCGTCATTGATTCAAATGCGAATCTCAAATTATCCTCCGCGCTTTGCTTGGCTATAACTTTTTTCTGCACATTTGCAATCGAAAAAAGTGCCGTCAAAACGACAAAAACGGCAATAGTGAAAATTGCCAACGCAATCAGCATCTCCAAAAGAGTAAATCCCTTCATTTTATTCTCTGTTGTAAACATATCTTTCTAAAGTAAATGAGCGGGCGCTGCCGTTTTTCTCTGACCAGCTTAAAGTAACTTTAACTCGTTTCTCGTCCCCGCCGCCGCCTTCAATAAATACTCTCCTCTCAAAAATAGTAACTGGGTCACTGGTATTATGACTGTATAAGCCTGAGGCGGAATTACGATGTATCTTCTCGCAATTAGCGCCACATCCCTGAATATCTTGGGTCGTGACGTCGATACGGCAACCATTCGGTAGGGGGATGCAGCTCCCAAAACTATTATCCCAATTATTGCCCTCAAATACATTCGAATCTCTCTTGTTTATTATAAATTCCATCGCTTCCTCCGCGAGGTTGTACGCGATTATCTGATTTGACGAAAAGCTTGAATTTGAAAGAATAGAAGTTGTTACAGCCAACGGACCCAAAATAACAATCGTTAAAACAGAGATCGCGACGATAGTTTCGAGAAGCGTAAATCCTTTCATATTATTCTATTGATACCTGCCCCGTCGACCAAACCACGACCGTTCTTTGTGTACCAGTTACCCCCTGAAGAATTATTTCAAGATCCGGACATGTCCCGGAAATAACCGCTCCGGAACATGTCGCTCCGTTGGCTTTCAAAGTGGTGTCCGGGTTCGGACGCTGATAGACAATGTCCAAGCGGGTAATTGAACTATCGTCTGTTTCGCTAGTTTCGAGCCCTTTAGCCAAATTTAAAATTTTGACGCCGTTTAATATATTTATAGTCTTTACGGATTCTCCGGAATCATAGTTTTTGTCCCCGTCTAAATCGACAAAAATATTATATTGAGTCGTTGAAACTGTCTTGTTAAAATAAACTCCCCAAGAAGTGAATAAAAGAGGCGTCCCGGAATTATTGTCATGATCGTATCCCTTAACTGCTAGCGCGTTTGCTTGCGCTTCGCGGATTGCGAGAGCAATTTCATTCGCGCTCCTCCGGACATTCAACTGCGCGCCGTAATCTTTATACCCAACAAGTGCGATTGTGGTAACTATGCTGATAATCGTTATAACTATCAGCATCTCAATTAACGTGAATCCGCGGGAGACTTTCACCCTATTCAAACTTAAATAATATTTTTTCGCCTCCCAAAAGTTTTTCCTCATAAGGGGTTGTTTCGCGCAATCTACCGTTTACATAAAAATTCCATTTCTTCCCATCCTCCCCGTTTTTCTTGTCTCCGATGGCCTCGGGAGCAAAGTGATTTTCCACCAAAAGAGGAATCCCGTAAACCGCGTTTGCCTGCTGGAGCATGCTCCAGGCCGTCCTACCTTCTTTGGCAGGAGCCGTAAAATTTCGTATATTGCCGTCCCCGAAATCGATGGTTAATTTTACCTCATCTTTAGGAACTCCTCCAAAAAAATTCGTCAATAAAAGCGAAAAGAACAAAACGGCTGCAACCCCAGACCAAATAACGGTCTTTGAATCAAACTTATTTATATTTTTTTTTGCTCTAGGCATAGAAAAAACTAAAAAAAGAAAGTGAATCTGAAAAGAAAAAAGCTAAAACAATACCTAAAATCAAAAACGGGCCAAAGGGTATCTCGCTTTTAATTGTAATTCCGGAGAAGCCCAAAAGCAAGGCGATCCCAGCGAGAGCGCCTATCCAGAAGCTTAGGAGTAAAGCATAAACTACCCCAGGAAAACCTAAAAAAACGCCTCCTCCAAGCATCAATTTCGCGTCCCCCAAACCCATCCACCTCCCTTTTGAGAAGAACCAAAGAGAAAACAAAAACGCCGCCGGGAGCAAACTTAGGAACAAATCAAGGAGATTAATCTCAGAAAAAATAAACTTTGACAAAAAAGCCAAAGCCAAAAAAGAATATGCAAAACTGTCCGGGATTATTTTATGCTTTATATCATAAAGCGTGATTAATACCAAAAAAGAGCATATTAAAAACCAAAAGAGAAGCACCGCAGCGTTATCCGGAAATTTCTTCTGCCACTCGATAAAAAACGCAAGAAATAAAATTCCCGTTAAAAGCTCTCCCGCAGGATATTGCCAGGAAATTTTGGACGAACAATTTTTGCACTTTCCGCGTAAAATTAAAAAACTAAAAACAGGGATCAATTCCGCCCAAGAAAGCGCCCGCCCGCAGTTGAAACATCTGGAGCGCCCATTCGCCACGCTCTCGCCAGTGTTATATCTAAAAACTATGGAATTTAAAAAACTGCCGATCGCAAGGCCAAAGAGAAAAACTATAATTTCTATATATTGCATTATCACTTATTCTACTTCAAAATATTTATTTACACCCTCCGAAGTCGAACTTCGGATAACTTCGGATAAATAGTATATAATAAAAATATGGGCCAGCAAACTGTAGGCGAGATATATCACATCTATAACAGAGGGGTGGAAAAAAGAAATATTTTTATGAGGGATAGTGATCGGATCCGTTTTTTGTATTCACTTCTAGTATTCAACAATATGGAAGGCGCCGATAGCGAAAGACACTCGTTTGAGCCAAAAATGTCTAAATTATCCGAAGTCGAACTTCGGAGCGAGACACCACTGGTTAAGATATTGGCTTTTGTATTGATGCCAAATCATTATCATTTAATGATTGAGAGAGTTGAGGAAAATGGCATTACGGAATTTATGAGAAAAGTTGGGACGGGATATACAAACTATTTCAACAAAAAATACGATAGAGTCGGGCCTCTTTTCCAAGGAAAATTTAAGTCAGTCATCGTAAAAGAGCAGCAACATTTTATTTATCTTCCCTATTATATACACCTAAACCCTCTGTCACTGATCGAACCCGAATGGAAAAATAGCAAAATATTGAAAAATAAAGAAACGTTAAGTTTTCTTGAAAATTATCCGTGGTCAAGCCATATGGATTATTCAGGGAGAGCTAACATTCCAAACTTACTTGATATGAATTTTCTAAATGAGGTTTTCGGGAGTCACGAACAATATCAATCCGGAATAGTTGAGTGGCTAGAAGAGTCTTCAGACAAAGAAATAAAGGATCTGATTCTTGAGAATTAGGTTTTTCCAAAGTTTCCGAGTTTCCGATCCGAGTTTCCGAAGTCGAACTTCGGATGTTCCCCGCTTCGGATGTTCCCCGGATGTTCCACGGATGTTCCATCTTGGGGTCGGACCCCGATAGTTACAACAAAAAAGCCCCGCTTGCACGGGGCTTTTCTGTTTTCTGATGCTGGTTAAACTAACAAGTAAAATCAGCTGCGCCAATAGTCAGGCCGATCGTGCCTTTTGAACTTCCCGCGGAGTCAATACACCAATAAGTATTAGTTCCTTCAGCGGCAGTTAACTGCACCGCCATTGCATAAGCTCCGGCCGAAGGAAAACAATTTACAGTAGCACTACCTGGATAGTTTGTATTCAGCAAATACGGTGCCATGTATGGATAGGTGACTGGATCTGTAGCAGCACACAAACCTGTGTATGTTTGTCCAATATCATAGAATATTTCAGCTCCTGCTCGTGCACCTGAAAGCTGTGCTTTAATTTTGGCATTATTACCTTTAGATCTCGCTGTATTTAGAGACGCCAACACAACCGAGGCTAGAATACCGATAATCGCTATAACGACCAACAATTCAATCAATGTAAAGCCCTTTTTTGAAGAAATTTTCATTTATTATACTTTATACAAAGAAAACGACCTTTGAAGTTAATATCGACTTTATATGCTTACATTATATTTCAAATAGTGATTCTTCGCTGTGGATAAGAAAAATAAGGCTAGTTGCAAGTTGTATCATCTACCGGGAGGGCAATAGCTCCGGAAAATCCCGTTGAATCTATACACCAATTATCCGCGCTTGCTGGTGCTCCCCCGTCCCCGCCTACCAAAGTGGCCGATACGGCATATTCATCCGCATCGGAATTATTGTCAGCATTACTTCTGCAAGTTATGGAAGTATTTGAAGGATAATTATCTTCGTCTACAAGAAAATCCATATTCGATACCGTATCGTCAAACATGCTATCCGCATTTGGTCCGGGAGGCCCGTCATCGCAAGAATTATTATCGGAATCTTCTTTGCCGTAATGAAAATTAGTTGAATAATAAATCTGCGCCGCATTTCTGGCTTGCTCAACTTGCGCTTTCACCTTCGCATTATTGGCCTTTTTTGTTGCCGCGGTTAAGGAAACGATAATAATTGAAGCTAAAACTCCTATTATCGCAATTACAACCAAGATCTCTATTAAAGTGAATCCAGCTCTTCTTCGCTTGCTGCCCATAATTTTTTAATTATATTGACGAAGATAAGTTATATATAGGCATTAATACTGATACAACTAGGATGCCGACGCCGAGACCCAATAAAATTATCATGATCGGCTCAATCAAGCCGACCAAGCCGTCAACAGTATTCTCAACTTCTCTCCTGTAAAAACGCGCCATTGTTTTCAGCATAAAATCCAATTTCCCGGTCTCTTCCCCGATTTTTATCATCTGGACGACGAGGGCGGGCATATCTTTATGCCGGGCGAAAGCCTCCGAAATCTGCGCGCCCCCTTTAACAGCATCCCTCGCCTCCTCAATCATTTTTTTATAAACAGGGTTGCCGACAACCTCTCCGGCTAATTCCAGAGATCGCAAAACCGTAACTCCTCCGGAAATAAGCGTCTCAAAATTGTCGGTAAAACGGGCAACATAAAACTTCTGCAAGATCGGGCCGACAAGCGGCAAATCCAAAAAAAACGAGGAGACGACCAAGCCCCCTTTATCCGTTCTTGAATAACGCCATAATCCAACGCCGGCTATAACCAGAAGCATAAGAAGGAAAATCCCATAACTTCTCGTGAAATTGGAAATTCCCATTATTATCCGAGTATATATCGGAATCTCGACGCCGCTTTCTACAAGAATTTGGGTAATCTGCGGGATAACAAGCACAAACATCAAGGACATGACTATTATAAAAACGGAAAATACGAAGGCGGGATATATCAAGGCTCCCCTTGCTTTTGAAACAAGTTCGTAGTTCCTCTCAAGGTAATCGGCGAGATAATTAAAAATTTCCTCCAATTTCCCTGACTCCTCCCCAGAGCGCACCATATTTACGTAAAAATTAGAGAAGACATCGGGATGCCGGGAGAAAGATTGCGCTATGGAAAGGCCC
>MFIQ01000005.1 GCA_001778905.1 Candidatus Giovannonibacteria bacterium RIFCSPLOWO2_12_FULL_44_15
AAAAACCGGGACAGGGAAGTCCGAGCTTTTAAAAAATTTGATTTTGCAGGATATCAATAACGGCGAGGGAGTCGGGGTGGTTGATCCTCACGGCGAGCTCGTTGAAGATATTTTAAGAAAAATACCGGCGGCGAGAATAAATGACGTTATTTATTTCAATCCATCGGACATGGATAACCCTATCGGTTTTAACGTGCTTGAAGTTCCAAATCCTCTGTATAAACATTTGGTCGTATCTGACTTGATGGCGATTTTCACAAAAATTTGGGCGAACGTATGGTCCGCTCGTATGGAATATATTTTGCAAAATTGTATTTTGGCGCTCCTTGATACGCCTGGAACGACCCTTTTGGGAATCCCGAGAATTTTGGTTGATAAAAATTATCGCGAACGCATTGTTAGGAATATCAAGGATCCGGTTGTGCGGTCGTTCTGGACGCACGAATACGAAACTTGGCGCGACCAATTCAGGAATGAGGCGATCGTCCCGATCCAAAACAAAGTCGGCCAGTTTTTAAATACACCCTTTGTCCGGAACATCGTCGGCCAGCCGAAAAGCACTTTAAATATTCAGGATGTCATGAATTCAGGCAAAATTCTTTTGGTGAATGTTTCGAAGGGGAGGATGGGGGAGGACAACGCAGCGCTCCTTGGCGCTATGATTATCACGAAATTGCAATTGGCGGCGATGGAGCGAGTTCGGATTGTCGAAGAGGAACGAAAGGATTTCTATCTTTATATCGACGAGTTCCAAAATTTCGCGACAGATTCTTTTGCTTCAATTCTCTCGGAGGCGAGGAAATATCGGCTGAATTTGATTATTGCGCACCAATATATAGGCCAGCTTGTCTCGGATACATCAACCAAAGTGCGGGACGCGATTTTTGGCAACGTCGGGACGATGCTTGTGTTTAGAGTTGGCGCTGCGGATGCGGAGGCTCTGGAATCGGAATTCGAGCCGGAATTCGTCATTCAGGATATCTGCAATCTCCCGAACTACAACGTTTATTTAAAATTAATGGTGAACGGAGTCACTTCTCGTCCGTTTTCCGCGACGACTTTGCCGCCGATGCGATGGGGAGAAACGGAAGACCATAGCGATAAGATTATAAAGGTTTCAAGGGAGAGATATGGAATGGATCGAACGGAAGTTGAGTCCCGGATAGAAAAATGGGCGTCTTCCTTATTTGAAAACGAACCTGAGGACGAAGGCCCGAAAGAGAAATTCAAGACTCGGTGTTGGGTTTGCGGAAAGGAAGTCAACGTCCCATTTAAACCTGATGATGTTAGGCCAATCTATTGCTCGGAGGACCTGAAAAAAGTGGAAGCGGGGGAAATTGCCCCAGCGCAAAAAAGAAAGCCTATCGGAGGGGGTGGAAGAAGCAGGGATGAATTTTCCGGATCCCTATCGAATCTCGGTATAGAATTTGGAACAGAGGAGCAGGCAGATAAAAAACAAATGGGAGGTCCGCCAGAACGGACATTTAGGCCGCCCCAAGATAAACCGCAAGCAAGGCCCCAGCAATTTGAAGGGCGCCCTCCCATAAGCACCCCGGCAACTTCACCGAGGGAAGGGCAATTTGTTTTGCGCCAAAATAAGTCTGATTTTAAATCAATTTCACTTTCAGAACTTAAGCCAAGAGCGTCAGTTAATCGGGAGAATGTTAAAAAGGGCCCGGATTTGAAAGGGCTTCGCGAAGCCTTGCAAGGCATAGCCAAAGGGGACAATAATAAAGAAGGGGAAAAATAATATGGCAATTTTAATTATTTTTCTAGGATTCTTTGCTTTACCATTTTTTGCTGACGCCTCCGTTGTTATAAACGAAATTTCTTGGATGGGGACTTCGAATTCAGCTCAGGATGAGTGGATTGAATTGTATTCGGATTCGGGAGCCAATCTTGAAGGCTGGATTTTGAAAACTGTAGACGATGCAATGAGTATTCCCCTTTCTGGTTCGATTCCCGCAGGCGGGTATTTTTTAATTGAGCGGACTGACGATTCGACGGTCCCGAATGTGAGCGCGGATTTAATTGCGCCGTTCGGCTCCGGACTTTCAAATTCCGGCGAGATTTTAATTTTGACTAATTCCTCGGGGGGCGAGGAAGATCGCGTTGATGCTTCGGGCGGATGGCAAGCAGGAGACAATACGACGAAAGATACTATGCAGAAATCTTCTCCAACGGGGTGGGTTACTGCTCCGTGGACGCCAAAAGCTTTGAATACAACACAAGCGTCAACGCCTCCTTCATCGACGCCTTCTCCAACACCAACGCCAACTCCGACAACAGGCGGGTCTGGAGGATCTGCAAATGTAACCGAAGAAACTAAAACAATCAGCGCAAAAATAACTTCCGAGGATGTCGGGATCTCCGGAGCGGATGTTTTCTTTTATGGGAGTGCTTTTGATTTTGGAGGGAAAGAGATGGTTGCGCAAAGATATTTCTGGAATTTTGGGGACGGCAAAACCGCGCTGGGAAGAAATGTCCTGCATGCATACCAGTTTCCCGGGATTTATCAGGTTTCCCTGTCCATTAGTCTGGGGGAAAATTCTGCCTCTGGATATAAATCTGTTGAGATTATTCCATCGGAAATCTTTATATCGGAAGTGATCCCCGGTTTGGATTCATGGGTAGAGTTAAAAAATAGCAGTTCTAAGAGGATTGAAATAACCGGATGGACAATTCAATCTCAGGGGAAAAATTTTTCCCTGCCTTCAGGGACATTTATAGGCTCTTCGGCGTTTTTGGTAATACCGGGAGATGTGAGCGGGATTTCGCTCGCGGATTCCGGTGAAGTTCTTTTGCTTTATTCCTCCGGAAAGACTGCCGACTCGTTTCGCTATTCCGGAAATTTATCTAGCGGCCAAAGTTTTACGCGAATCGGAGCCGACATAAAAATAACAGTAGCCTCGCCAGGAAGCGGAGGAGGAAAAATTGCGCAGAAAATTGTTGCGCCAACCCCGTCAGTAAAAAAAATTGAAACAACTTTCAAAAAAAATTCTGTGGAGAATATTCCGGCTGAAGCAGAAATAAAAATAGAGCCCGAGGCGCAAACTGCTCAAGTTTCAGATTCTTTTTTTTCTGGGAGTATATTATATTGGGGCCTCGCCGCTATCGGCATAGGTCTTCTTGCTGGGCTTGGGTTTCTCGCGTCAAGACGAGTATAGGGAATAAGTCTTCTCGCGCATTTTTTCGAGAGAAAAGTTATTTTGAACCCGCTCGCGGGCATTTTTGCCGAGTTTTTTGGCCTCTCTTGGATTCTGGATAAAATTTTCCAGAATTGCGCCGAGGGCTTCCGGATTTTCAGGGGGAATGAGAATCCCTGTTTTGTCTGAATTGATAATGTCAAGATTTCCTCCGACGGTGGTCGCGACGATTGGAAGTTTCGCCAGTGATGCCTCGAGGAGAGCATAGGGGAAACCTTCTTTTCTGGATGGAAAAACGAAAATATCGAATGCTTTGAGATATTGCGCGGCTTCCGGGATAAACTCCATGGTTTTTATTCTTGTCTGGGCGCCTACCTCCTTGATTTTCGAAAAAAGCATTTGTTTTTCTGTGTTTCCCCCGCTTCCGATCATGATTACCACGAAGTCAGGATGGCGCGAAAATAAGGGCACTACGGCTTCAATAAAGATATCCCAACCCTTGTTGCGATTCCATTCTCCGATGGTTCCTATGGCTAATTTTACCTCCTTTCCGAAAAGTTTTTCTTGTGCCGCACCTCTTTTCAGAAATTTTATTTCTTCCGGGTTTATCCCATTATGTATTAAAACAAGTTTTCTCTGGGGCGCGATTTTATAACGCAGGGCAGAATTATAATCAAAGGTTGTTATGCATATTATTTTATCGTAAAAAAGGCATGAAATTTTTGAAGCGATCCGAATTAAAGACAAGTGGAATTTTGGCCGTGATTCGTGGAACGCCCAGCCGTGCGCAGTGAAAATCATTTTTAGTTTTTTTCCAGAGAGCCTGTACAAAAATCCAGCGAGTCCGCAAACCCCGCCCGCCTTCGACGAGTTTACATGAATGATACTCGGGCGTTCAGAGTATAAAATATAAAGAACTTCAAAGAAGCTAAAGAGATCCGCGATAAGCGCGACCCGTCTTCCGAAATGGGAAATTTCCCGGTATTTAATTCCAAATGCTTCCGATTTTTCTTTAAGCTGGTTGACTCCGCCCGCGGCGACGCAAATTTCAAATGCGTTTTGATTGAGACCCAAAGCCAAATCCGTGACATATTTTGCGGCGCCTCCCCAGTGGGATTTAGTTATGAAATAGACAATTTTCATTTTTTATTTCATAATTCTAGCATATTCATGGAGATTAAACGAGGAACCATAGTAATTTTTTCTACGGCTTATCTGCCGCTTGTTGGAGGGGCGGAGAATGCCATCAAAGGGATTACCGATTATGTTGCCGATTTCCATCATATACTTTTAACTGCGCGCCTTAAGAAAAGTCTGCCCAAAAGCGAGAAAATGGGGAACATCACCGTTTACCGGCTAGGTTTCGGATCAAGGTTTGATAAATTACTGTTGCCATTTTTGTCTACCATTAAATTTACATCGCTAAAGAGAGAATTTGAGCAACCGATTCTTTTCTGGGGGATGATGGCATCATATGGGTCGCTTGGCGCGTGGCTCCTAAAATTTTTCTATCCAAAAATTCCGTTTTTGCTAACAATCCAGGAGGGGGATAGAGAATGGGAGCGAAATAGGTTTTGGTGGCGAGTGATATTAGAGAAAGTAGATTATGTGACGGCGATAAGTTCATTTCTTTTGATAAAGGTCAGAGAGATGGGATACAGGGGCAAGGCGGAAATTATCCCAAATGGGGTGGATCTGAATAGATTTGCGAATAAAGATTTAAGAATTAAGAATGGGCAGGCAATAATTTCAGTCTCCCGGCGCGTGCATAAAAATGGAATTGATATTCTCGAGAAAGCTTTTGAAATTGTGAAGAAAAAGTTTCCAGACGCCGAATTGAGAATTATAAGCGATGCAAAACACGAGGATGTGCCGAGATATTTGCATGAAGCGTATGTTTTTGTGCGTCCTTCGCGTTCTGAAGGGCTCGGCATCTCGTTTCTGGAGGCAATGGCGGCCGGGCTTCCTATTATAGCGACTTCGGTGGGCGGGATCAGGGATTTTTTGATTGATCGCGAGACCGGCCTCGAGATAAAAGTCGACGACCCGGAAGATTTGGCCAAGAAAATTGAATTATTGTTTACTGATAAAGCCCTTCGGGAGAGATTGGTTAAAAACGGCTTAAAATTAGTCGAAGAGAAATACCAATGGTCGAAAATCGCCCGGGATATGAATAAAATATTTTTGGAATTATGCGGATTTTAATTGCAACAGGGATTTATCCTCCGGATGTCGGCGGTCCCGCAGGCTATAGCGCTTTGCTGGAGAAGGAACTTCCAAAAAGAGGAGTCGCGGTCAAAATTTTGAGTTTTGGCTGGTATCGCGGATATCTGAAAATACTACGGCATTTTATATATTTTCTCAGGGTTATAAAGCTAGGACGCGATTGTGATATTATCTATGCCCAAGATCCGGTTTCCGTCGGCCTGCCTGCAATATTTGCTTCAAAATATTTAGGAAAAAAATTTGCGATTAAAATTGTCGGCGATTACGCTTGGGAGCAAGGGATTCAAAGATTCGGAGTTAAAGAATTGCTTGATGAATTTTTGGAGAAAAAATACGGATTTGCCGTCGAGTTCCTAAAAAAGATCGAAAGATATGTTGCGAGAAATTCGAGCGCCGTAATTGTCCCCAGTAATTATTTGGCGCAAGTTTTAAAAAAGTGGGGGGTTGCGGCGGACAAGATTAATGTAATTTATAATACTGTTTCCGCGCATGCCTTGCCGCGAAATAAGGCGAAAGAAAATATTCTCTTTTCTGCGGGACGCAACGTGCCGTGGAAGGGATTTGAAATGTTAAATGAGCTTCAAATTCCCAACGCTAAAATGATTACGGGGAGTTTTCCAAAAGAAGAATATGAAAAATTGCTTTCTTCCTCCGCGATATTTCTTTTGAATACAGGATACGAAGGTTTTTCGCATCAGATTTTGGAGGCGATGGCGTTAGGGCTCCCGATCATCACTACGAATGCCGGCGGAAACAAGGAAATAGTCGAAAATGAAAAAAATGCACTCGTGGTAGAATATAACAATAAAGAAGCGTGGACCCGCGCGATAACGCGATTGTTAAATGATGAAAACTTGCAGAAAAGATTATCAGAAGGCGCTAAAACCACAGCCCAGAAATTTTTATCTAAAGATATGATCAACGAAACAATTAAAGTTTTAGAAAGCATCTTACATGCCAAGTAAAACCCTAAAATTCGATGCCGCATTGGATCTGATTTTGAAAGACTTAAAACCACACACGAGGAAATGCAAGCAGTGCGCGGGTGATTTTGAAATTTTTGCCGAGGATATCGAGTTTTATCACAAACTCCGTGTCCCCACACCGCAAAATTGCCCTGATTGCCGAAAGCAAAGGAGGATGGCCTTTTCTAACAACACAACTTTCTATAAAAGAAAGTGTAATGCGCCCGGGCATTCTGAAGATATTATTTCTTTATTTCCTGACGAGCTTAACCAGAAAGTTTATGACCATCAATATTGGTGGTCGGATGTTTGGGATCCAGCATCACTCGCCAAAGAATATAATTATAGTGAACATTTTTTCGGGCAGTTCCATGATTTTTACCGCAATTTCCCATTGATTCAAACCAGCCGTGATCCCAAAAGCATTGGATCTGATTACACGGCTTATGGGCAGGAATTAAAAAATTGTTATTACATATTCGGAGGTATTAACAGCGAAAATATTTTTTACGGAAATTGGCCGATTTATACCAGAGATTGTATTGATATATGGGTGGCGTATAAATCAGAGCTTTGTTATGAGATAGTTTCAGGAAGTGGCAATTACAATTGCAATTTTCTATATTTTTCTGATAACTGTCTAGACTCTTTTTTCTTGTATGACTGTAGAAATTGTTCACATTGCTTTGGCTCGTCAAATTTGCGAAATAAACAATATTATTTTTTCAACGAGCCATTATCAAAGGAAGAATATGAGCGAAAACTAGAAGATATTAATCTAGGTTCACGGAAAATATTTCTATCATGGCAGGATAAATTTTCTAAGTCACTCAAGAATAAGATAAAACGCGCCACGCGGAATGAAAAATCAGTTAATTCATTGGGAACTTTCTTGCGAGAATGCCGCGATTGTTTTATGTGCTTTTGGGTTGAAAATGGCGAGAATCTGCGTTATGTCGACTATGGTCTTTCAGCAAAAGATGTAATGGATTTGACCCTTGTGGGGACTTCTTTACGAAACGAGTTAATTTACGAGAGCGTTAATGTCTCTGTTTACAATATTAAATTTTCACACTTGACTAGAAGTAGTAATTTTCTTGAGTATTGTATAAATTGTTACAACTGTGAAAATTGTTTCGGGTGTGCGGGGCTGCGCAATAAAAAATATTGCATCTTTAACAAGCAATATACCGAAGAAGAATATTGGAGAACGCTAGATGAGATAAAGACAAAGATGCTTGAAGACGGAGAATATGGCGAGTTTTTTCCGATATCCATGAGCCCATATCCGTATAATGCGAGCTTGGCTCAATTTGAGTTCCCGCTAATTAAAGAGGTGGTTGAAAAAATTGGAGGATATTGGGCTGAAAACGTTGCTTCGCTAGAAGGAGTGGATCCTAAAAATATTTTGAAAGGAGATCAAATTCCAGATGACATTAAGGATGTTAACGATGATATTTTAAACAAAGTTTTAATTTGTGAAATTACAGGCAAGCCGTTTAAAATAATTAAAGAGGAGCTCGAATTTTATCGGAAGAAAAATATCCCTTTGCCGACAAAGCACCCATATCAAAGAATTATGGAGCGCTGGGCTATGAAAGAGCCATTTCACCTCTGGAAATATCCTTGTTCAAATTGCGGGCAAGAGATGTATACAAGCTACGACCCAGCCAAGAAATTAAAGGTCTATTGCGAGCAATGCTATTTGAAAGAGGTAATATGACTTCCAAAACCCCAAAATTTGATCAGGCGCTGGATGAATATTTTTCAAAGTTGGAGCTCGATGAAAAAGGAGGGCAGTGGAGAGTGTGCCGATTTTCAGGCGAGAAATTTTACGTTCGCCTGGAGGATGTCGAGTTTT
>MFIQ01000006.1 GCA_001778905.1 Candidatus Giovannonibacteria bacterium RIFCSPLOWO2_12_FULL_44_15
CATATTCATTGGGTTGTCTTGGCTATAAAGACTCCTACGATGTAATTGGCGGCACCAATGGCGGGAAATGTTATGATGTTATAACAGTCAGCACCGAAAATATATATAATATTAAGTTTTCGGCTTTTATAAATGACAGTACGGATTTGGAATACTGTGATTTATTAAGAAATTGCCATGATTGTTTTGGATGCATAGGATTGAGGAATAAATCTTTTTGCATTTTTAATAAACAATATGAAGAAAGCGAGTATTGGAGTTTGGTGGATGATATTAAAGCAAAGATGCTCAGGGAAGGAGGGTATGGAGAATTTTTTCCTCCGGCTTTAATGCCAGTGCCTTACAATGCTTCTTACGCATCCTTTTACAGGGGGTTTGATGATTTGGAAATTGCAAAACGGTACGGGTATTCAATTGAAACTATTGATGTGCCCAGTGATGATTCAGAAGATATTATATTACCTAAAGACTTGCCTCAAGACATAAAAAATGTTGATGACGCTATTCTCGAGAAGGTTATTTTTGATAAAGAGAATGGTAAGAAGTTTCGCATTACTCCTTACGAATTATCTTTTTATAGAACTCACAATTTACCGCTTCCCAGACAGCATCCCGATTTACGAATAAAACGTAGGACAAATTTTTGGTATTTGAAAATGCAATTTAATGACTTAATTTGCCCGAAATGCCAAAAAAAGGTTCTTTCATATTTTGACCCAAAAGGCCCCGAGACTGTTTATTGCATAGATTGCTACCATAAAGAAATCGTATGAAGATTTTAATGTTTTCATCGGATCCCGAGAATCCTCGACTCAAACGATATACCGAGGTTGTAGATGGGCTTGAGATTATTGATATGTCGAGAGCGCAGGGCAGATTCGCCAGGTTATGGAAGGGATATAGGGCCGCCAAAAATATTTTAATGCTTGAAAGATTCGATTTAGTCACCGCGCAGGAAATCGAGCATTCGTTTTTGGCGTGGCTGCTTTCGAGTAAATTCAATATTCCGTGGCAGATGCAGATTCATACAGATATTTTTAGCCCATACTATTTCCGCGAATCACTTTTTAATAAGCTAAGGGTTTTTCTCGCAAAATTTTTAATACCGAGAGCAAGTTGCATCCGCGTTGTCTCGGAAAGAATAAAACGTTCGATAAAAAGAGCGAGCGCAGTTTTGCCTATTTACTCGGAAATTAAAAAAGAAGGAGGAATAAATCTACGAGAAAAATATCCAGGATACGATTTATATATTCTAATGGTCGCGCGCCTTTCTCACGAGAAAAATGTCAAACTCGCTCTAAAGACTATGAATGAGGTCGTGAAAAATATTAAAGCTTTGTTGGTCATCGTTGGCGACGGCGCAGAGAGAAAGAGTATTGAATCGGAGATAGGGGCTCTTAAATTAGAGAATTCGGTCAGACTCGAGGGCTGGCAGGATAATCTCCCCGGATATTATGCAAGCGCAGATTTTTTGCTCGTAACCTCAAATTATGAAGGGTATGGGCTTTCGGCAGTTGAGGCGATTTCTGCGGGGTTGCCTGTTATTATGACAGACGTCGGTGTTGCAGGAGAGATTATTAAAAATGGGATGAATGGTTTTATAGCGCCTGTCGGCAGTAGCTACGTTCTTTCCGGGGAGATTCTAAAAGTTTTCAAAGACGCAGATTTAAGATTAAAATTGAAAGAAGGGGCAAAAAATACTAAACTTCCATATGCATCTTTTGAAGATTATCGCGATAAATTGGTTAATTCCTGGATAACATGCCAAAAGTAGCCTACATTCTTCCTCTATACGACGAGAATACCGATACGCATCTTTATTATAATTACGAGCTCGTACGCTATGCCGCGGTCAAGCTCGATATTTTTGTCGTGATCGAAAAAGCCGTCGGAAATGTTAATCTTAATGCGCCCTTTCTGGTCCAGAAAAAAGAAAAAGGCCTCTTGCGTTTTCTAGAACTTTATTCTATGGTAAAAAAACTTAGGAAGCAGGGATATGATAATTTTTACGTCCATTACTCTTATTACGGCGCGCTCGCGGCACTCTTCGCTGGCGGAAAAGTTTTTTATTGGTCGCGAGGCATGCTTTGGTTATTTAAGCGCGGATTTTTCGAGGAGAGAGTTTTGAGATATATAATGAAGCGGGTAACTTTAGTCACGGGACCGGAAGCGCTGGCAAGAGAATATATAAAATATTACGGCGTTAAAAAGTATGTCGTCTTATCAAATTGGGTAGATACGGAACGGTTCCGACCAAGGGAAAACAAAGCTTCCACCAAGCGCTGGTTTGCTGTTGAGCCGGATACGAAAGTAGTTCTTTTCGCTCATCATCTCTCGGAAAGAAAAGGAGCCGACCTTATCGCAAAAATTGCTACGGGAATAAACTATCCAAAGCTCGTTTTTTTTGTGATCGGGGACGGACCGTATCGCGCCAATCTTGAAGAAGAGGCAAAAACCCTTCCGTTGAGAATTTTCGGCGGAGTGCCGAATAAAGATATGGCCCCTTATTACCAAGCGGCGGACGTGTTTTTGATGCCTTCGCGCGAAGAGGGATCGCCGCACGTTATATTGGATGCCCTTTCCGCTGGTACGCCGTTTGTTGCATCGGACGTCGGGGGAGTTAGGGAAATTGTGCCCCCGGATTTTGACGATTTTTTATGCAATCCGGAGGATGTTGAATGCTTTGGGCACGGGATTACTAAATTACTTTCGGACCAGGAACTCTCCGCGAGGCTTGCAGGGGAAGGCTTGGAATTTGTAAAAAACTTTAACAGGGATCTCGGAGTTGCAGAATTTGTTAATCTTTTCAAATGACAGCGAATTCTCGGAAAATCTTTTTTGGGATATTGATTTTCGCTTTTGTCGTCCGCGTAGCCGGTGTCGGCTACGGGCTTCCGCTATGGCTTATATCCGATGAGCCACCTTTTGTTCTAGGCGCATTAAAAATGATTGAGCTCAAGACGCCTATACCGAGATTCCACACTGCGGAGTTTAGTTCAGTACTATATTACCCTCCGTATATTTCCTATCTTCTGCTTCCGGCTTTCTCCGCTATTCTCGCTTTCAAATATTTTAATTTTGACGGCAATAGACTTTCCTTTGCGAATTATATCGGATCGGATCTATCGAGTTTCTTTATCGCCGCCAGGTTTATAAATATTATGCTTGCCCTTGCATCAATTTATCTCGCGTATAAAATAGCCAAAAATATTTTTAAGGACGAGTGGGCGGGCCTTGCCACGGCCTTTTTTATTTCAACCAGTCTCTTGCATATTTTGCTTTCAATCGCCGCAAGGCAATGGATGCCCGTATCATTTATTTTCCTCCTCGTTTTATATTTTTTGACGCATCCATCATGGTCTTTTAAAAGGCGATATTTTCTATCAATTTTGATTTCCGGGATAGGTATAGGTGCGAGCGTAATTTCATGCGTGGCGCTATTCCTTGTCGGATTTTATTTCCTACTTTTTGAAGAAAAAAAACTTATCGATCTCTTTCGCGAGAAATTCGTTTACTTGTTGGCGCTGGTTTTCGTCGCGCTAGCTTTTTTGCCGCTGATACTTTATCCTTCAAGTTTAGGATTTCAAGGAAAAATATCCTTCTTCGAGAATAAGTCTATAACCGGATTTTTAACAAGCCCTGCTAAATTTATTTTGCCACTTCTATTCGCCGAGCCGATATTAATCCTAATGTCCGTTCTCGGCTTATTTTTTGCTTTTATAAAAAGCAGAAGATTATTTTGGTTTTTCTTATTATTTACTGCGGCGTATTTGATGGTTTTTTATGTTTTTTTCAGGTCTGAAGATAGATTTTTAACGCCCATGCTTCCGGCAATCGCTATTCTTGCCGGATTCGGTTTCGCGCAATTATTTTCATACGGAAGATTTTTTGTTATTTTACTTATCTTGCCGCTGGCTTTTTCGTTGCAATTGAGCTATCTTGCGTATAAAAATGATTCACGCGCGAATTTGAGAAGCTGGATTGAAAAAAATATAGTGGAAAATTCTAAGATCGTCGTAAGTGCGCGCCTCATGCGTCTTTCTTCGGACAAAGAAGCAATCGTCGAGCAGGCTTCGATAGATGAAAATTCGCTGAGGCAGGTTGATAGATCCGAATTATTTTTCGACGGAAGCTCTGCATATCCATCTTTTCACGCCCTTAACATATCTGATCTAGACAGGACGCAGTTCTATGAAAATTTCGAGAAATATGTTAAAGATAATTCTTATCAATATTTAATTTTGTCGCGGAAGGATTTTAGAAAAGATCCTGAATTACACGGGCGATTTATGAATATCTCGAGTCGTGGAGAAGAGGTTATTTCTTTCGGTGAAGATTCCAAGTTCTCGGTTGCGGATTCAAAATTAGGCGGAAATCCATTTGAGCTATTTGAAACAAAAGAGCTGGGCCCGAGTGTTTCATTATATAACCTGAAATGAAGATTACTGTAATTATTCCAACATACAACGAAGCCGGTGCAATAGGCGGGCTTATTTATAATTTGGAAAAAGTCTTTAAGGAAATTCCCAGTCACGACTTTAATATTCTGGTAGTTGATGCTGACTCGAAAGATCAGACGCCTGATATCGTCAATGAGGCGCAAAAAAAATATAAAAATATCGAGATCTTGGCGGAACCGATAAAAAGGGGACTGGGAGCGGCTTATATTTACGGAATGAAACATGCGATATCAAAATTTAATTCAGACGCGATAATCGAATTTGATGGCGATTTTCAGCATAATCCGGAAGATGTTAAGCGTTTGATTTGTGAATTTGACAATGGTTTTGACTATGTAATTGGTTCTCGCTATGTCCGTGGAGGAACTATTCCTGAAGAATGGTCGGGGAGACAGAAATTTCTATCAAAATACGGCAGCTGGTTTATAATGAAAACATTAAATCTTCCAACCCATGACAATACTTCCGGATTAAGACTTTCAAGAGTCGCCGGATTTTATGATAAATTGCCGCTTGACGAAAATAAAATCCTATCCCTCTATCACGCGTATAAAATACATCTATTATGTGAGATGTTAAAACTTGGAGCAAAGACAAAAGAGATTCCGATAAAATTTTTGGAAAGAAGAGGCGGCGATTCTAAAAGCACCGTTCGCGACATTTTCGAATCATTGAAAGTCGTTTCAATATTAAAAGTTAGAGATTTTCTCGGCAAATGAAAATCTATTATGTCGCGAATGCACGGATGCCTTCCGAGAAGGCGCACGGTATACAGCTTGCCAAAATGTGCGAAGCGTTTTTGCTTTCAGGGGCTGATTTGGAGCTCGTTTTGCCAAGGCGTCGCGGAAGCAATGACGATCTAAAGAGATTTTACGGCCTTAAGGTGGATATTCCAGTGAAGAGGCTTCCTGTTTTGAATCTAGGATTTATTATAAGTTCGCTATCTTTTATGTTCGCTTATATTGTTTATCTTCGCGGGAGGAAAGGCGCGATTTTATACACAATTGATATGGATAACTTCTCATTTATTTTTCTCCGTTTTTTGTGTTTGCCGTATTTCTCGGAGATTCACGATGTAAAAAAGAAAACTTTTTTATGGAAAGTATTTTTGAAAAAAATTTTTGGAGTTATAGTGATAAATAGCAAAATCGAAAAAAACTTGATTGAGACGTTTGAAATTGCTTCAGAAAAAGTAATTGTTAAGCCGAATGGGATTGATCTCGAGATGTTTTCTGGCAAAATTTCAAAAGAGGAAGCGCGGAAGAAGCTGAATTTGCCGCCCGATAAAGAAATCGCGGTATATGTTGGGCGCGAGGTTTCATGGAAGGGGATGGAGATACTCACAGAGGCTCAAAAACTCCTCCCGGACGAGATCATCCATATCGTTAGCGGCAGGCCTTACCAAGAAATCCCGTATTGGCTTTCGGCGGCGGACTTATTTATAGTTCTCGGCACCAAAAAAAATGAGTATTCTTACCGCCATACCTCGCCAATGAAACTTTTCGAGTATATGGCTTCCGGACGGCCAATCCTTGCCGCGGATACGCCCGCAAACCGCGAGATAGTATCGGAAAATGAGGCATATTTCTACGAACCAGATAATCCAAAAGATCTTGCGGATAAAATAAGCAAAATAATGACAAATCCCCCCGATTCGAAGTTAAAAATAGATAATGCCCGAAGGAAGGTCGAAAATTATACATGGTCAAAACGCGCACAAAACATTTTAGAGTTTATGAAACTAGATGCTAGAAAATTTGGAGCGGCTTGCTTTCTTTTTGACGAAAACAAAAATTTAATTTTGTTGCAAAAACGCGATGGCAATACAGCCATGTTTCCAAATAAATGGGGATTTTTTGGTGGGGGGCTCGAAGGTAATGAAACCCCAAAAGAGGGATTAATTCGAGAACTCAAAGAGGAAATCGGTTTGACGTTCAGGGAAGATGAGCTGATTCCTTTATGGGATAATTTCTTCGCAGAATATAATGTGCAGAGAAGCTTATTTGTTATAAAGAAATGGATTCCGGAGTCAAGTATGATAATTGGAGAAGGGGAAGGCGTTAAATGGATACCAATTGATGAGATTTTTGAATATGATTTGAGCGATTTTGCGAGAAAAGATTTGGAAAGGTTTTTACGCGAAAATATATGAAAGAATTCATAAAAAATAGAAAGAGCCAGAAAATAGTTGTTTTGGTTGAAGGAAGGGAAAATAAGGTCGGCCTTGCTTTCGTGATGCACGGACTCGGGGGATTTAAGGAGCAGCCGCATATTCAAGCGATGGCGGAGGCGTTTTTGGAAAATGGCTATACGGTTGTCAGGTTTGATACGACAAATACTTTTGGAGAAAGCGACGGAAAATACGAAGATGCAACCATAACAAATTATTACGTAGATTTGGAGGACGTGATCAAATGGGCGGGCGGACAGGAATGGTATCGAGAACCCTTTGTGCTCGCTGGACATAGTTTGGGAGGAATTTGCACGGCTTTATTCGCAGAAAAATATCCGAAGAAAGTAAAGGCGCTAGCTCCTATTTCCACGGTAGTATCAGTGAAATTAAGCTTTGAAACAAAAGAGGAAGAAGCTGAAGAGTGGAAAAAAACTGGCTGGCGGGAAAAGCCGAGCATTTCTATACCCGGAAAAATAAAAAGATTACCATGGTCGCACATGGAGGATCGCTTAAAATATGATTTGCTCCCCGAAATTAAGAAACTTTCTATGCCGGTTTTGATGGTAGTTGGTTCTGAAGATGTTTCAACTCCGCTTGAACATCAGAAAACTTTATTTAACGCATTGTCTGGACAAAAAGAAATGCATATTATAAATGGCTCTGGGCATAGTTTCAGGAATGATAGCGATCAAGCCGAGCTTAAGAATCTTTTTAAAGATTGGATAAAAAAGATATGACTGATTTTTTGGCGCAGAAAATTTGGACACCAAGAGGATTTGTGAAAGAAAATATTCTTGGGGACAAAAAAGCTTTGGATGTCGGATGCGGGCCGAGGAAGCTCCCGGGAGCGACTGGGATGGATATCGCTAAATTTCCCGGAGTTGATATAGCGCACGATGCCAATAAGACTCCTTGGCCGATTGGCGATAGTTCTTTCGATATTGTGCTCTTCAATCAGTCGCTAGAGCATCTGGAAGACGTTTCTTGCGCCCTGCAAGAGGCCAAGCGCGTTTTGAAGGCGGGGGGCAGAGTAGCGATACAAGTGCCATATTTCCGTTCGGTAGACGCGTTTGCGGACATTACACATAAGCATTTTTTCACGCCTAACTCTTTGGGGCTTATTCCTAACCTAAAATTAAGATTTAAGATTCTTGCCTTTTGGTACGGCTGGCCGCATCCTTCCAAAAATCCTTTGAGACAGATTTTCAAAATTTTTATTCATCGCTTCCCAAATTTTTACGATAAATATTTATCTATATTAATGCCGATAGAATGTCTCACATGGGAATTAGAAAAAAGAAATTAATAACTGTAGCGGTATCTGGAGGTTTCGATCCGATTCATATAGGCCATGTCCGCCTTTTCCAGCACGCGAAAAAACTGGGTGACAAACTCGTTGTCATTCTTAACAACGATAACTGGCTTATGAAAAAAAAGGGGCACGTTTTTATGCCGGAGAAAGAACGTAAAGAAATAATCGAAGCTATCGGGTGGGTGGACGGCGTGTTTCTGACTAAACATGTTAAAAACCCAAAGGACATGAGTATATGCCGCGAACTTAAAATTTTACGGCCGGACATTTTTGGTAACGGAGGCGATAGAACACATCGCAATATTCCCGAATATAAACTTTGCAAAAAACTGGGCATTGAAATGAAATTCGGGCTGGGGCACGGCGGAAAAGTCCAATCCTCATCTTGGCTTATCGGTAAGATCGCGAATAGCAAGAGGTGAAAATAGGGATAGTTTTGCATCCATATGGCGAGGATAAACCCGCGGGGCTAGGACGCGCGATTTTTGAGATTACGCGAAGCCTGATTGAGCAGGATAAAAAAAATGAGTATCTGGTAATTTTAAGAAGGCGTCCCAAAATACTTCCGGGCTTTCCCGGGAATAATTGGAAAATTAAAATCGCTGACCATAAATATTTCTGGCTTGATCGCGCGCTTTTCGGAGAAAATCTCGACGTTTGTATTTTTAATACCCCGATTATTTCTTTTTTTATCCGCCCCAAAAAATCGGTCGTGATCGCTTATGATTTCGCCTATGACGACTTCGGCCCGAACTACTTGCTTAAACTCTATCACCGTTTTTCGCTCAAAACCGCGGATTTGATGATTTCTATATCAGTTGCTACGAAAAAGGAAATAATCAAGCTTTTTAATATCCCTGCCGATAAAATTAAAGTAGTCTATCTTGGTTATTATGATATTTCCCGAAAGATGGCTGATCCGGTTGACAATCTCCCCAGTAAGTATTTTCTATTTGTCGGCGTTATTAAAAAAAGAAAAAATGTTTTCGGGGTGGTCAAAGCTTTCCGCGAGTTTAAGAATATTGTTAAATCCGATCATAAATTAATTATCGCCGGATGGGGATCGGGAGAATATTTTGAAAGAATTAAGGATTATATTGGCAAAAATAATCTTTCGCAAGATGTTTTTGTGCGCGAAGATATCCGGGGAGATAAGTTGTCCGAAGTCTATAGAAAAGCGGAAATGGTTTTATATCCGAGTTTTATCGAGGGGTTTGGCTTTCCCGTTCTTGAGGCGATGTCGTGCGGGACACCGGTTATAACCTCGAATATTTCATCTTTGCCAGAAGTTGCTGGGGATGCGGCAATCCTCGTTGACCCAAATAATCCAAGCGAAATTGTCCAAGCCATGAAAAACGTCAGTGAAAACCAAACGCTCCGAGCCGAGCTTATAAAGAAAGGATACGAACAGATCAAAAAATTCTCGTGGCAGAAAACCGCGAAGGAGTATCTTGACATTCTTCATGGATTGAAGTAAACTAGGTTTGAAAAAAATTTATTAAGGAGGGCGCAGAATGAATGCCAAGCTAGACGATTTGGCGGTTCTCGACGAAAAGGGGACGCTGAACGATCAGGGGTTGGGACTTTTGGCAAATCTTCTCGAACATCTGCCGCGAGTTCACGAAGGTAGATGGAAAGAGGCCTTCGTCCCGATGGTGTCGAAGCTCGTCCGGGTTTGCGTGGATCTCGCTGTTATCAGGGGCCACAAAGTGCTTATGAAGTGGCGGGACGATGAGTTCTTTAAGGGTTGGGAATGCCCAGGGGGATCGCTTGGTCCAGGTGAGAGTTGGAAAGATGCCGCCGAAAGGTTTGGACAAAAGGAGTTCGGCATCAAGGTTTGTTTTTTGGGAAAGCTCGAAACCTTTAACAACACCGATAATCCTAAGGCGCAGGATGTCACAGTTCTTCTTCTGTGCGAACCCTTGGAGGAACCTCGAGAAGGACAATGGTTCGACCATCGTCCGGAAAACATGATCCCGGTACACCTAAAATACTGGCCAGAGATTGTGCGCCATCTGTAGCCAGGCTAGTTGGTCCAGTAAACGAAATAGGGAAGTCGAACCGTCGGCTTCCCTATTTATTTTTCCAATATTCGATTGTTTTATCTAGGCCTTCTTCTATGGAATATTTTGGTTCCCAATTTAAAATCTTTTTTGCTTTTGATGCGTCTACAGAAAGGTATTCCTCGGCTGTGGGGCGGTGGGGATAGTCCGGAGGCCAATGTTCGATTATTTTTCCAGAAAAGTTAAGTTTGTTTTTTATCAATTCTGCAACTTCGCGCACCACTTTCTGGTTTCCAGTCCCAAAATTAAAGGTTTGGTTCGTTACGCTCGATCTCAAAAGAGTGTAATAGGCGTTTACATGATCATCGACATACATTAAGTCCCGGATTGCGTCCGGAGTTCCCAGATATACATCTTTGCCTGCGATCATGGAAGTTATTATGTATTCCACGATGTATCCGGCGTTGTATCTGCGCCCGTAAGTATTACAGGCACGCGATATCAAATAAGGAAGGCCGTAAATTTTTCCCGCCATTTCGATATAGTATTCGCAAGCCGCCTTGGACACAGAATATGGACTCCCCGGATGCAGAGGTAATTTTTCCTTGAAGGGTTTTTTTTCTGGCTGATAGCCGTATACCTCCATTGATGACGCAAAAATAAACTTTTTGAAATCAGGAACTTGCAGGGCGGCATGGATTAAGTTAATTGTTCCGAGATAATTTGTTTCATTAAATTCATGAGGATTTTCGAAAGAGTGCCGAACTTCCGTTCTTGCGCCTATGTGAATTATATAGTTCGGAGAAAAGTCGCTTATCGCTTTTTTGATTGCGTGCCAATCCGTGAAATTAGCGTGGTATATTTGGATTCTCGACGCAAAATCGCTTATCGCGTACATATGATCTTTGCTCGAGGCCGTGCGCACTATAACGCCTATCTCGTCTTTTCCTTCTTCGACTAGTCTTCGGGTCAACTCCGAACCGATAAACCCGGTCGCTCCTGTGATCAAAACTTTCATATAAAATTTATGTTACTATGTTTTAGAATCTTTTGCGACTCGTCGAGGTCTTTATGGTCGTTTACGGTTGTAAAAAGGCCGTCGTGAAAATAAACTTTCAGCTTTCCGGCTTCCGCCAAATTTTTAAAAGTAGTCCGCTCAATGGGGCCGTTTTCCGGCAGATGTTCCCCGATCGATTTATCAAAAATATAGATTCCTGTATTCATCATAATATTTTTCATGACCGGCTTTTCTTGGAATCCGGTTATGGTGTGCTCATCGCCGTGTTGGATTATCCCGTAGGGGATTTTTGTGGGTGTGGCATATATTGTCGCAACCGGCTTGTATTTTTCATGATGCTCTGCAAATTTTTTTATGTCCATATCCGTTATCTGGTCGCCGTTCATAGCCAGAAAAGTTTCGGGGAGATTAATATTCTTAAAAACGCTCCTGAATGCGTCCCCCGTATCTGCCGCTCCGCTATGGTCATTGTAAGAAATATTAACGCCCAGCTTTTCTCCGTTACCCAGATATTCCTTGAGGACTTCCTTTTTGTGATCAACGCTTACGACGATGTTTTTTACGTCATATTTTTTAAGCCAAAGAATAATCCATTCTATGAGTGGACGATTTAGTATGGGAACCATGGCTTTCGGCTTGTCCTGGGTATCCGGCATAAGCCTCAAACCCTTTCCCCCTGCCAAAATTACAGCTGTATCAATCATAAAATATATAACTTGTTTTCTCGTAAAAGAGTTACATTTATAATAAGCTGAATATATACTATCATTTGTAATACTAAAATCAAAAAATGGAAAAGCTTTTGGAAATAATAAATAAATTTCCCGGGCATAGGGTCGGGGTTATCGGGGATTTGATACTCGATAGGTATTTAGCTTGCGAAGTGAAAAGGATTTCACCCGAAGCGCCAGTGCCGGTCGCGAAAGTTTTGGACGAAAAATTTGTTTTAGGCGGGGCGGCTAATGTCGCGGCAAATGTCCGAAGTTTGGGAGGCGCGGCGGAGGTATTGGGGATTGTTGGAATGGACGCAGAGGGAAAGTTAATGTTAAAAATGTTCAAGGAGAGAGGGATAGAGTCTCCGCTTTCTTTTAAATCTTCGGGCCGACCAACGACAGTCAAAACCAGGCTTATTTCAGGAAATCAACAAATTGTCCGGATAGACAAAGAGAGTAATGAGAATATTTCGCCTGGCGAAGAAGTAAAAATAATGGAAAGATTGCCTGCTTTTCTAGATAGAAATGAGATTATAGTAATCTCCGATTATGCCAAAGGCCTAGTTACAGAAAGTCTCGCGCAGGAAATAATCAGGCTTGCACTGGAGCGAGGGATTAAAGTTCTTTCCGACCCGGTTCCGGAAACTTTCTATAAATTTAAAAATTCGTATCTGGTCAAACCGAATAAAGATGAAGCAGAAAATATCGCCGGAATCAAGTTTAAGGACGATTACTCTAATGCAGACGAAATATTGAAAGTTTTGCATAAAAAATTTAATTCGAATCTTGCGGTCACTTTGGGCAAGGACGGCATGATGATATCCGAAAGGAAAGGCATTTCGAGAGCCAAATCATTGGCAAGAGAAGTCTATGACGTGTCCGGTGCAGGAGATACAGTTATGGCGGCGCTGGCTTTGGGTTTGGCTTCCGGAGCGGATCTGTTTTCTTCATGTCTCATTGGCAACCATTCCGCTGGATTAGCAGTTGGCAAAGTCGGAACAGCGGAAGTGTCAGCAAGTGAATTATTAGAAGTCATCAGATTAAATGAGGGGGAAAATTCTTAAGGCCTTTCTGAATCCAGCTCTCGCTTACTATTCTTTGAGAAATAAAATCAGGAAGGAATTATTTCTAAAAAAAATTGAGAGAAGTGGCGAAGTTTATTTAAGTTATAAAGACGAGCTTTATCCGGAATATTTGTTTAAGAAAAAAGGATCGGCGCAAATTCACAAAAGAGCTCTTTTATATTGCCGAGGGAGAGGGATCGATATAGGGGCGGGGGCCTGGCCGCTTTCAGGCGCTAAAGCCATTGAGAATATTACGGAGGAGAATGCCTATAAGCTCGATCGCTTTCCCGACAATTCGCTCGATTTTGTTTTTAGCTCCCATTGCCTTGAGCATTTGGAGCGTTGGCGGGAAGCGCTTAGTTTATGGAATTTGAAACTGAAAAAAGGAGGAGCTTTGTTTTTATATTTGCCGCATGAATCGATGAAGCTTTGGAAACCGCGAGAAATTTTCGGAATGGGACATGTTTGGTCACCAACGTGGCAGACCTTAATTCCCTTTCTCGAAAAAAAAGGGATGAAGATCAAGGAATTTGAGCCTAACCGAGATAAATTCTGGAGCTTTCATATCGCGGCGAGAAAAAATTAACGACGACAATGACTTTTTTCGGCTTGGCGAGTTATATTTATAGCGCAATGAAAGTTTTTTTTCATTTAAGAATAAAGCCCGTAATTATCATTTTTGGCGGGATTATTTTATCTCCAGCCCTTCTTTTCTTGTCCAGGCGAAAAACAAATAGCGACCAGCTTAGAATTTTGATTATTCCACAATCGACGAGAATAGGTGATTTGGTTTTAACCACGCCTGTTTTCCGAGCGATCAAGAAAAAATATCCGGGGGCATATCTTGGGGTCGCGCTCAGCAAAAAAAGCGCTGGGATTGTGAAAAACAACCCGCATATAGATAAAATTTTCATTCTGCGAAGCGCCGGATTTTGGAAAGACGTCTTGGAAATACGAAAGGCTTCTTTTGATTGGAGTTTTTGTCTGTCCGGGAGCGCTCTCGGAAATATAGTTTCGCTTTGGTGCTTTATACCGAATCGGGCGAAAATTACGCGAAGGCCGCGGCCATTTCTGGAATTTTTAACTGACTGGCTGGCAACATATAAACTGCGCTACGAGCATCACACTTATCTACCTCGTTATTATTTGCGGATACTCAAACCTCTCGGAATAAACAATTCGGACGCAAAAAGCGAAATTTTCATTTCTGATTCCGGGGAAAAGGGGGCGGAAAAATATTTTAAGGACAAGAATATTTATCCGAGCGATACCGTTGTCGGCATCAGCATTACCGCTGGCAATAAAATCAAAGAGTGGGGAGACGAAAAATTTCGGAAGCTGGCCCGAAAAATAAAGGCAAAATATAATGCCAAAATAATTTTTATCGGAGGGGTAGCCGACAAAAATAGGATCGCTAAGATTTTTAGCGATAAGAATTTTTTCGAGGCGACCGACTTCTCACTTAAAGAATTACCGTCACTGATTAGGCGCCTCACGCTATATATCGCTGTCGATACGGGGCCGATTTACATAGCGCACGCGCTTAACGTTCCGCTGGTTGATATTATCGGTCCCGTCGACCCATCAGAACAGCCGCCATCTGACAAAAGAAGCGTTCAGGTTCTGCCGGCTCCCGGAATAAAGCCTTCAAGTTTTGTCCTTAAAAAGCCCGGAAGGCTGGCAGAACATAAAATGGCCATCGAATCAATAAAAGTAGAAGACGTCCTAATGGCTGTAGATAAATTATTAACTGGTTTATAATAAATTTTATGAAAACGAAGATAATTGACCGTTGCCGCGTATGTGGTTCAAAAAAGCTCATCCCAATTCTTTCTCTTGGAAGTTTGTATGTTTCAAATTTTGTCGAAGGAGATGTAGACAAAAACGATAAGCCCGTTCAGCTCGAACTTGTTTTATGCGAATTGAGCGGCGGCGGCTGCGGACTTTTGCAGTTGCGCCATACCGTTTCTCCAAAAAAGATGTATCGAAACTATTGGTATCTTTCCGGGACGAGTACGACCATGGTTGAGGCACTTGCCAATATTACCAGCGCGGCCGAAAAAATAATTAAATTTGCCGCGGGCGATATCGCAGTGGATATTGGATCCAATGATGGCACACTTTTGCGTTCTTATAAAACCGAAGGCTTGAAGAAAATCGGCTTTGAGCCGTCTGTTAATTTGGCTCATCTGGGAGAAAAAGGGGGCGCAAAGATTTTTAATAATTTTTTCAACGCCATGGATTTTAAGAATGAATACGGGGAAGAGCGTGCGAAAGCCATTACCGCGGTCGCAATGTTTTACGACCTTGACGACCCTAATTCTTTCGTCAGAGATATACAAGAAATCTTGCACCCGGAAGGCCTGTTTATTATTCAGATGGCCTATCTTCCGACCATGCTCGCACAAAACGCTTTCGATAACATTTGCCATGAGCATCTAGAATACTATTCCTTATCTTCCTTAATTCCGCTTCTTTCCCGCCACGGCCTTGAGGTTTTTGATGTTGAGTTAAATGACGTAAATGGAGGGAGTTTCAGGACATATATCAGGAATAAGGGAAGTACTATCGGCAAAGAAGGTAAGGCGGCGGAAAAGCGCGTCGCCGACCTTCTCGCCCGAGAGAAAAAGCTCGGCTTAGACAACAAAAAAATATACGAGGAATTTGCCCAAAGGGTTCTTGGCTTGAAGAAAAAGTTAAGGGAATTTATAAAATCAGAGACGGCTGCAGGGAGGAAGATCTATGTTTATGGGGCTTCCACAAAGGGGAATACTCTTCTGCAATTTTTTGAATTGAATCCCAGTTTTCTTCCCAAGGCCTGCGATAAGAATTCGGCTAAATGGGGAACCAAGACTATCGGGACCAATATCCCGATTGTTTCCAAAGAAGAAGCGCGACGGGATAAGCCCGATTATTTTCTGATACTGCCGTGGCATTTTTTGAAGGAGATGGTGGAGGAAGAAAGGAAATATTTGAGCTCCGGGGGAAAATTTATTGTGCCGCTTCCTGAATTTAGAATCGTCGGTAAAGAAGTGCTTTTGTAATGAAAATTGGAATCATTGTTCGCAAGCTCAATATGCGCGGAGGAATCCAGCGCCAGGCACTTTCTTTGGCTTTCGAGTTGAAGCGTTTAGGGGAGGAAGTTAAAATTTATACATTTTCGTACAATAACTCTTTCCCGGAACTCGGCGAGGAGCTCGACGTTTTTTCTCTGCCGCAATCGGAGCATCTTGCGACCGGAGGAAACTTCGGCATTTTTAAGGAAGACCGCATGGCGAAAGCATTAGCTCGGCATATTGATCCGGACCTCGACATTTTAAATCCCCATGATAATATTGCGCATCATGTCACTCACTATTTCAAAAAAAATATTAAAAATATCCCTTCGGTCTGGCAGATGAACGAATTTCCGACGATGCGCTGGCCGCTTGAGCTGTTGGGCTGGGACGAAGATCCTAGTTTCCATAATATTCCAAGAAAATCGATTCTTGCGAGAAAATTGTCCATAAAAATTAAAACGGCATACGAAAATAAGTTTATTAAAAAGCAGAACGGCATAACTGTCTTTGATTCCTTTCATCGCGATATGCTAAAAAAATATTCTGGGCGGGATGCGGTTATCGTGCAATCAGGAGTCGATCATGAACGTTTTCCTTTTATCAACCGCGAAGCGCCGAGTCCACGGGAGGAGCTTCGCATTTTATCAGCCGGTAATCTCATCTCGTATCGGCGCTTCGAGGATATTATTTCTGCACTTCCCGCATTGCTCGCCTCCGGGCTCAACCCATTTTTAACGATATTGGGGGATACATCTCCAGATCTCAAATATCTGGCAAAACTAAAAGAGCTTGCTCAAAAACTGGGGGTGGAAAAACGGGTCTCATTTTACGGTGACTACGGTTACGAGATCTGGCATGAACATCTTGTCAAAAGCCATATTTTTATTTTTCCTCACCTCCAGTCGCAATCGCTGACCGCTTACGAATCAATTTTGGCAGGCCTTCCGACGATTGTGGCTGCGATGCCCGGCACATATGAAACGCTTCGGCATTGTGAGGTGGCGTATATTGTGAAGCCAAAAAGCCCGATGGAGATCAGCGCTGGAATAAAGGAAATCGCCTCAAACCCAGAGCTTTATCAAAAACTAAGCAAAGAGGGCTCGGATTTCATCAGAGAAAATTTTTCTTGGGAGCGCTACGGCCGGGAGATGCTAGAGGTGTTCAAAAGACATTACAAAAAGTAAAATATACCCATGCCAATAGATGCTTTTCGGTCTATATTATTTTGCCCCAAATGCCTAAGTGGGCTTACGAATAAAGATGACGGTTTAATGTGTTCTAATTGCAATTTAAACTATTACATATATGACGGTAAGTATTTTATAGTTTGTGAGGAAGTATATCTACGCTATCAAAAAGAGGCCAAAATAGGTTTTACGAACAGTCTCAAGGGAATTTTGCGCCGTTTTCCGAATTTTTATTATTTTTTCTTTTTTCTTTTAACCCCCATTACACCATTTGGCTTTACGGCTAGAAAATCTTTAAGATCGATACCAAGAAATTCCGGCTTGATCGTTAACATCGGGTCCGGAACAAAAAGAATCAGATCGGACGTATTAAATTTGGATATTCTGCCTTTGCCGAATGTAGATATAGTTGCTGAGGCGACCAAACTCCCATTTCGCGATAATTCTCTGGATATGGTGATTTCTGAAGCGACTCTTGAACATCTCCCAGAACCTCAGAAGGCGATTGCTGAAATACGTCGGGTTTTGAAACCAGGAGGACTAGTTTACGCGACTGCCCCATTTTTATATCCGTTTCACGAGTCGCCGAATGATTATTTTCGCTGGACCAAAGAGGGGCTGATTAAAGAATTTGCCGACTTTAGCCCGATTAAAATAGGAATTTGGTCTGGGCCGACATCCGCCGTAATAAGTTTTTTGATGCATTATTTTGCAATTATTTTTTCGTTTGGATGGAGCAAACTCTATCTCACCCTGTCTTATATGTTCATGGTTGTACTAGCCCCCCTTAAAATTTTGGATTTATTTTTCTTGCTGTTTCATTATTCCGAAAACATCTCATCGGTTTTTTACTTTCTAGGGAAAAAGAAATAATTCATGGATTTACGTACATACCAAGGCGTATCCCTTATTGAAAAAGAACATTGGTGGTACGTTGGTAGGCGGCAAATCTTGGGGAAACTTTTTCCTAGATATTTGGAAATTCTCGGGAATAAGAAAAAGAAAATTTTATCGGTCGGATGCGGAATGGGAGAAGAATTAAAATTCCTTTCAAATTATGGTGAGGCCTTCGGGATAGACGAGAATGAAAATGCCATAACATTTTGTAAATTATCGGGAGTAGACAATTTGATTAAAAAAGCATCAGCAGCGAATATTCCATTCGCTGACTTATTTTTTGATGCCATTTTTGCGTTAGATGTCTTAGAACATATCGAAGATGAATCGGCAGCTCTTAACGAGATGAAACGCGTTTTAAAATCAGAGGGAGTTATATTCCTTACTGTACCGGCGCTTCGATTTCTGTGGAGCAATGCCGATAAGCGCGCCCATCATTTCAGAAGATATAATAAGAGAGAACTCTCAAACAAATTGAATTCCGGCGGTTTGGAGGCGATTTATTTAACCTATTTTAATACCATACTTTTTCCCCCCATTGCTGTCTTGAAAATATGGTCCAGGTTCAGCAACCCAAAGATACTTGAGGGAGCGGAGGTCAGCATGCCGCCCGCTCCAGTAAATATTTTGTTGAAGTTTTTATTTTCGGCAGAGGCCCTTTTGCTGTCGTTTATTAAGTTTCCATTTGGCGTCTCACTTCTGGCGGTTGTTCGCAAAAAGAAGGATTGATTTATTTGTATTTGTAGATAGATATCCCGTCTTGTTCATATACTTTTTCGAGCTTAGGGTTAGATAGTTTTGGATCTCTCGAGAGATTCTGTTCCCGCCGGCCATAATATAGATAGTCAATGCGGTAAGGTGGCATCAAATTTTGAGTTGGGCTTTTTAACGACTGCGAATAAAGTTTGCTTTTCTCTTCAACAACTTCCGCAGGCATCGCAATCGGCACTATGCTTTTAAAATTACTGCCAGGGGAGTCGTAATCGCTGTATAGGAAGGTAAAAAGATAATAAGCAGCTTTCGTATCCAGTCCTGGTTTGAAAGAAAAATAGGTTCCTTTCTCGTCGCGCGCGCTGGAGCGGTCGCCCCAAGTCGTAGTAGAGGTAAGATAAGAGCGGAAGGTTTCGTCTGACACATTATAAATTTTATTTATAAGCAGGAATCTTTCCCAGATTTCCTCGTTGGAAGCAAGGGTATTTACGCCGTTTGGCAGGAATATTTTATTGTGCGTATAGAGCTGCAGCTGTGCATTAGAAGTGAAGGAGGGGGTCGCCACAACCGAAAATTTTTCCGTGTTTTCAGTGAGCCAGCGGTAGCTTTGCATTTCTTCTGCGGATAGCATTTCGTTTTTATTCAATCTGATATAACGATATTGCACATATATTCCGTAAGAAAATATCAACAACATAGCGATGCCAGCGGCAATTCGAAGCATTGTGTCTTTTTTGGAATCGAATCTCTGGTAAATAAAATGAAAAAGAAATAGGAGGGCGTAAGCGATGATGGCAGTGATTATTGTCAGCTGGACGAGAAAGACTTCGGTGGTATATATCTTCAAGAGTCCCAAACTAACCAGCAATATCCCTCCCAGAAGTAAGATCCTTGAAGAAACCAAATGCCCGTATCGGCGTGCCGCCTCGAATCCAATTACGAGATAACTTAAATTTACGGGAAGTAGCGCTGGCTTGAACCAGTGGTCCGGATGTACGTTAAAACCGGTTATCATTTGCAGGTTGTAAACAATATAGGTTGGGATAAGAAAACTGATAAGGTAAGCAAAGACAACAGGTTTATTTTTCTTGAATAACAGGGTTATCGCTAGGATGAGCATTCCGTGCAATGCATATGAAAAAAGAGGCAATGTCACAAAGTTAAAAACTCTTCCAACTTCGGGAGCAAGGCGTGCAAATAAATCTTGATATTGTTCGAGCTTAGTGATGAGGATTGCATTTACCCAATGAGGCAAAGATATCAGGACCCCTGTCAGTCCGATATAAAAGGCATTTTTGAATTCGGGGTATTTTTTCTGCGTAAGTAGAATAAATGCGAAGAAACCAAGCCCGATTGAAAAATAGATCCAATAATAAAGATAAGAATAGAAAATGGCGCCATAAGCTATTCCGGCCAAAATGGCTGTTCTTTTTCTGTTTCGATTGATTGCGCGATATGTTAAATAAAGGGCTAGAGCGTAGAGCGGCATGGTAATTTGAGGATCTTCCACTCTTGAAAAATAGAGCGCGTTTTGATTGAAAATCAAAGTAATCAAATACGCCTGAAGATATTTGATGAAAGGCGGAAAACCAATGAGAAACTTTGGCAAAAAGATAAAAAATACTGCCCCTAGAGAAGAAATTATTTTATTTCTGGTGAATTCGAAAATAAGAAGATAGAAAATTAAAAATATGATGGCGGGGAAAATAAAATCACCTGCAATGAAGGCATTTTCAATGGATCCGGTTATTCTGCCTAGCATTCCCATGATAAGTGGGCTTAAGAACGGCAATAAATAGTAAGGCGCGTCCTTATATTCGTAAAGATTAAAATCGCCCACGATCCAATCTCCCAGGAATACCGCCTGGGCTTTAGGAGCCGTAAAAAGCGCCTCATCCTCGTGTACTAAAATAGGATGGTATTCAATGCCTTGATTTTTCAGCAAATTGGAAATTATTAAATGATGCCCTCCGTAAATGAGGATTATCAAGAACAATAAGATAACGGCCGTTTTGTGATTTTTGATGCCAGCTATTATTCTTTTCATGTAAACGCCTATTTTTTTACCATGAATTCAAAGCTGATTTCCTCGAATCCGCCCACCCAAAAGCACCAAATCCTTGCACAGATAACTGGGGAGAGATTCGCCAGGCCGTCCAAAATTATTCCAATTCCACGCGCCATATAATAGGCAAATTTTGAAAGCACGGTCTTTTTTAAATAAAACTGGGCAAACCACGATAGTTTTATTTTTTTTACAGTAAATTCATAACCACGGTATCCGCCCTTAAATGAGGGATTGAAATAGTATGGGAAGGTCACATCAAATCCGCGTTTATGTTCTGGGTGAGTGAATCCTCTCGAGAAGTGAGGCACTCTGATAAAAATAATGGCGTTGTTTTCGGAAATTCTATGCAGTTCTTGCATCGCTCGAAGGGGATCCTCCAGATGTTCTAATACATGGTCGGCTTCTATACGGTCGAATTCATTGTCGCTGAAGGGATAGGGAAATTTGTTCAAATCGTGAACCACATCGGGAGCTACACGCGGGTCCCAGTCCATATTTATATAATCATTTTTTTTGAATTCGCCGCAGCCAATATTCAATTTTTTTTCACGATTCATAGGTCTATTTTAAACCGAAAGCCAATTCTCTTTCCATAATTGAAATACTAGCAGACTCCAGAGTTTTTTCCTGTGGTCGAATTTTTTGGAGCGATGTTCCGCGAGAAGCTTCTTTACGTAAACGGCATTGAAAAGCCCTTCTCGAGTAAGGCGCGTTTCGTCAAGATATTCTGACACAAGCGGGGCGAGATCATTATTAAGCCATAAGGCGACGGGTGGCGCAAAGCCGTGTTTTTTGCGGTAGGCGATGTTTTTTCCAATGTGATTTCGCATTAATCTTTTAAGAATATATTTTGTTGTAAATCCGTTTAGCTTTTCGTTAGTTGGAAGCGCGAAGACAAAAGAAGCCAATATATGGTCGAGAAAAGGGGCTCTAACTTCAAGGGAATTAAACATGCTTGCTCGATCTACTTTAGTCAGGATGCCGTCCTGAAGATAATTTTTGAGATAAAGATAACTAAGGCGTTTAGGTATGTCACCTTCAGGCAGGCGCGGAGGTCCCCCCGCAATATTTTCAAAGATTTTGTCAGGGTGATTGCCGGTGAGTTCTTTGATTTCAAATGGGCTGAAAGCCCCGATCCAAAGCTGGTTTCTTATCTCCGGCGGGTTATCAAAATGGTTCAGGAAAATTTTGAGCTTAAAATCCAGGCTGAAATATCCAGAGGAAGCGGGGAATAAATTTACAACGTTCTTAACACCGTTTCTTAAAATTTTAGGGACTAGTTTATATACAGATGCGACTTGCTCGGCCTGGAAGGTTTGGTATCCCATGAAAAGCTCGTCGCTGCCGTCTCCGCTCAAAGCGACTTTTACTTTTTCGCGCGTAAATTTGCTTAAGAGAAAAGTCGGCAGAAGTGAAGGATCGGCCATCGGTTCGTCCAGGAGCGAATAGATTTGGGGGATTAAATCTAAGAGTTCTTTTGTGCCGAAAACAGTATGATAATGTTCGCTCTCAAGCTGTTTCGCTGCGGCAAGCGCGTAAGGAGTTTCGTCGAAGGAATCTTTATCAAAGCCGACGGAAAAGGTTTCTATTTTATCTTTGGAATTTTTTTGCGCAAAATAAGCTATTGTCGCCGAATCGATTCCTCCAGAAAGGAAAACACCCAGGGGCACATCGGATACCAACATTTTTTTAACGGCTTGATCCAGTTTGTCTTCCAATACTTTCTGGAAGTCTTGTGAAGGTAGGTCGGCTAAGGGATTATTTTCAGTAACGTCCCAATATTTTTCTAATCTGATTTTTCCGTTTTTCAGAACCAAGAAATGGCCTGCGGAAAGCTTCAGAATATTTTTAAAAATAGTTTGAGGGGCCGGGACGAATTCATAAAGCAGATATTTTTCCAAAGTGCTTCGGTCGAGCTCCGCACGGGCAGCCGGATGTGCCAAAATCGATTTTGGTTCGGAGCCGAAAATGAAATTGCCGTTGAAAAAGGAATAGTAAAGCGGTTTTTCTCCGAAGCGGTCGCGGGCCAAAAGAAGTTTCCCCCCCTTTTTATCCCAGATGGCGATGGCGAACATTCCTTCGAGTTTTTTCACGAAATCCTCCTTTTCTTCTTCATATAAATGCGCGATTACTTCCGTATCGCTTTTTGTCTCGAAGCGGTGGCGTTTTTCGAGGCCTTTTCTCAATTCCCGGTAATTATATATCTCGCCGTTAAAAACCACGATGATATCTTTTTCTTCATCGAAGCATGGCTGGTGTCCGCTCTCAAGATCAATGATTGAAAGCCGGCGGGAAGCGAGTCCAATTTTCGGGCTCTCGGCGAAAAAATATCCCTCTTCGTCGGGGCCGCGATAACTGATTTTGCGCGCCATCGTTTTCAGATGGTCAAGCTCGCCCGATCCCAAAAATCCGGCTATGCCGCACATATCGTTAGGTATTGGAAATTTCCTCCTGGATATAGTCGTCTGACGAGGGTACTTTTTCTTGGCGCGAGAAGCGATAAATCAATTCCGCTACCAGCCCAAGCAGTATGAATTGAAAACCGATGGCCGCGAGGAAAACCGCAAGCGTTGGCAGGGGGGTTTCAATAAAGGTGGCTATTTTCAAGACTCGCAACAGCACCATAAAAATAAAAACAATCGTACTCAATATAAGAAAAATCACGCTCATTAAGCCAAAAAAATGAATCGGCTTATTGTGGTATTTTTCAAAAAAATAGAAAGCGAAAATATCCGCGAGCACTCCGAAAGTCCTGCCCAAACCATAATGGGATTTTCCATATTGGCGCGGTTTGAATTTTACCGGGATTTCAGCAATGCGCCCTCCGCGCTGCGCGATGTACGCCAGAATCAGCCGATGCATATCACCTGAAAATGATAAATTTTTAAGAATCTCTTTTTTATGCACCCTCATCATGCATCCGAAATCGTGAAGTTTTACACCGCTTACTTTGGAAAGCAATAAATTAGCAAGATAAGAAGGGAAGCGTCTCGTAAAAAAATACCCCTTCCATCTATTTTTACGCCATCCGGTCACGACATCAAAACCGTCATCAAGTTTTTTTAGAAGAGGAAGTATGTCATATGGATCATTTTCGAGGTCGGAATCCATAGTTATGATTAACTCTCCTTTGGCCTTGCGGATTCCTGTTTCAAGCGCGATGGTCTGCCCATAGTTTCGGCGTAGGGTCAGGACTTTCGCTGGCATTAATTTTTTTAGAATTTCTGGAGTTTTATCATGTGAACCATCATCCACAAATATCAACTCAAACGGCATATTTATTTTTGCGAAAACATCGACGAGCTTTTGGTGTAATTCTGCCAAAGTTTCCTGCTCATTAAAAATCGGAATAATGACCGAAACTAGCTTTTGCATGTTTACAATGATATGATATTTAGCACAACTCTGCAATTATGAAAAGAATCCTGATTCCAGTCTCGAACAGCTTTTTTGTTAGAAATTTTTTAAGAACCGAAGGCCTCAAGATATTATTGGGCCGACCGGAGATAGAGCCGGTTTTTTTAGTTCCAAAAAATAAGCTGGAGTATTATCAAAAAGAATTCGCTTCCCCTCGCATTACATTTTTAGCTATTCCCAGCGCGCGCGGCGTTTTTGAAAACTTTTTCAAATTTCTCGAAACTTCAAGTATTCATACTCGGACGATCTTAATGCAGCAGTATTTTTATTTAAAACGGGCCGGCGCGCAGGAAAATATTTTTTTGAGATATTTTATATTTTTTTTAGGCCGTTTCCTGTGGCTTCTCGGGAAATTTTACTGGTGGAGGAACTTCTTAAGATATCTTTACTGGCTTGCTCCAAATGCGAGATTTAAAAAGATATTCGAAAATATCAAGCCCGATTTAGTCTTTTGTCCAACGTTGATTTACGACGAATATCTTTTACTCAAAACTGCTAAGAAAAAAGGAATTAAAACTCTTGGCATGATCTCGAGTTGGGATAATTTTTACAGTAAAACATTTTTAAGGGTTTATCCTGATTATCTTTTAGTGCAGACTAATTATCTGAAATCTTTAGCGAATAATTTGGCTGATTATCCCTTAGAAAAAATAGCGGTAACAGGGGTTCCTCAATACGACCGTTATTTCAGCAAAAGTGGGGTTGTTTCACGCGAGGAATTTATAAAGAGTTTAGGAGGAAATCCGGGTAAGAAATTGATTCTATACGCTTTTTCTGGAAAGATGGGAATAACTGTCGATTTTGAGATGTTGGATATTTTGTCTATGGCGTTTAAGGAAGGGAAAATTTCCAAAAGCACGCAAGTGCTGGTTCGGCCTTATCCCAAAAACGATTTCTCGCCGGAAAGAGTTTTAAAGACTAGGGAACGTTTCGGTTTTCTTGTCCGACCAGTGGCTGGGCATATCGGCGGGGGAAAAGGCAATTGGGAGTTTGAAGAGGAATCCCTAGCATTTTTACTAAACAGTTTGGCGCACGCGGACGTAATTATAAATATGTATTCAACTTTTTTCATAGAGGGGGCCATTTTTGATAAGCCTTTGATTGCCGTCGCTTTCGACGGCCATCAAAGGCTCGATTATTGGAATTCAGCCAGGCGCTTTTTCGATTGGGATCATCTGGCGGATATTAAAAAGTCGGGAGGCATCTCGATTGTAAAAAGTCCTGAAGAACTTATGAGCGCGATAAATTCTTGTCTTGGAAACCCAAATTTTTTGTCAGAGGGAAGGAAAAAAATTGTTTCGCAGCAAGCCGGATTTTATGACGGAAACTCCGCCAAAAGAATTGCGGAGAACATTTTAAAATTTATATGAGCACTTTTAAGTTTTTTAAAAAAGCTACAAGGCCGATTAGGGGTAAGGGTCTGGGGAAAGTACCGGGTGCGAAGTTTCTCCACGATTTTTTGTTCAGATTTTTGCGACCGAACGAGTTGGCGCTAGTAAATGTTCATGGAAGCCTGAAAATGTGGATCAACCCCAATGATACTGGCGAAGCGCCGCAGCTTTTGCTGGGAAGCGGTTTTGAGGACTTTGAAACCAAACTGGTGCGTTCGTATGTCAGGCCCGGCATGACGGTTGTCGATGTCGGGGCTCATATAGGGTATTTCACGATTCTTTTAGCTGAGTTAGTTGGGGCATCAGGCCGCGTTTATGCCTTTGAGCCAGAGCGGAATAATTTTGAGATGCTTTCTAAAAATATTTCCCTGAACGGCTTTAACAACGTCACCACTTATTCCTACGCCCTTTCCGATAAAAACGGGAAAATGAAATTATTTTTGGATAATTCAAATTTAGGAAATATGTCGTTTGGACAAAAAAATATACCTACGAAATCATTTGGAGGCGTTATGGAAATTACGACAGAAACCCTGGATTCTTCTCTCGCTGGAATACAGCCTGACTTCATTAAAATTGACGTGCAGGGGGCGGAGGGGCTGGTTTTGGCGGGTGCCGAGCGCGCGGTTTTTAAAAATCCTAAAGTTCAGATTTTGATGGAATTTTGGCCGTATGGTTTGGAAAATGTGGGAACCAATCCTCTCCTTTTTCTGAAAAAATTGGAAGACGCCGGGTTTGATTTATATATCGTTGAACGACATAAGAAAATTCTGCAAAAAGCGCCGCCCGAAAAAATTATTGGAATTTCCGTAAACCGTCCGAAGGGAAAAGGTTGGGCAAATTTATGGTTAAGAAGGCGAAAATGAAAACCGTTCTCTTGACGCTATCCTCTCCAGCGGTTTTTCGGAACCTATTTTTCTTTCCAGAAAGCGCGTTTTTCCAATTGAAGGATTGCCTTAATCTCAATAAAAATCTCCGCGCGGTATTTTTAGTTTATCCTAAGGATTATAATAAATATGCCTATCTTTTCAAAGATAATATCGGTGGCAGATTGATATTAGAAGAAATCACAGTCAAGTATCCGAAAACTTTTCTCGAAAAAATTTTCAGATTTTTCTATTCATACCTCATTTATACGGGAACAACGCGTTTAATGGCAAGCATCGGCACGCGCCCAGATGAGCCGCCAGCGGGAGGCCGAGCTTATTTGGCTCCGTTAAAACGATTTATTTCGGTGACTTTTGGACGTTCTTCATTCATTCGATTGAAATTAATTCCGAGTCTTTTCCTAGTAATCATAAAAGATCGGCCTTTTAAGAAATTTTTTGACCGATATAATCCTGAATTGATTTTTATATCGCATCTCTATGGCTGGTTTGACGCCCTACTTCTTGCGGAAGCCAAACGGCGTAATATCCCGACCATAGGCATGCCAGCGGGATGGGACCACCTTGATAAATATTACCTGCCGTTTAAAGTTGATTCGCTTTTGATCCCGAGCGAGCAGATGAAGCAAGCGGCAATTTTGCACCAATCTTATAAGCCCGAATCCGTACAAATCATCGGACATCCCTATTTTGATTTCATAACGGATCAAGAATACTGGTTTACCAGGGAAAAACTTTTTGAGTCACTAAAATTTCCTTCCGGGGCGAAATTCATTTTGTACATTTCCGGGAGCGCCTACTGCCCCGATGAACCCGACATCATAGAAACTATTTTAAAATGGGCGGACGAAAAAAAATTTGAAGAAGACGTTTATCTGGTCCTGCGCCCCTATCTCGGAGGCAGGAGCAAGGATCGTGAATTCGATGAGAAAAAATTCGAGGGGTTTCACAATCACCCCCGCGTTCGATTCTATCAGCGCGAATCATGGGCTGATTTGGATGGGAGCATCTATTATGAGAATCTTATGCGCCACGCTGATGCGATAATCACTGTTTATAGCACTGCTTTCCTGGAAGCGGCGGCATTCGATCGTCCCTTGCTCGCGATTGCTTTCGACGGCTACAAAAAACGTCCATTTAACCGTTCGCTTCGCCGTTTTGAATTGATGGAGCATTTTAAAGAGGTGATCAAGACCGGCGCACTCAAAACCGCACGAGATTTCGAAGAGCTTTTTAAAATTCTTAATGATTATTTTAGAGATCCATCCATAGGGCACAAGGAGCGCGAACGCGTTCGAGAGGAATTTTGTTACAAATTAGACGGCCAGGCTTCCAGAAGGCTGATTGAAGTCGTCATGTCTAAATTATGACGAATCATTTTTCAAATAAGTTTTATTTTAAAGTTTTAAAACGCGCTTTGCTGCGCGAATTTCTGGGCCGCGGACAAATTAAAAGAGATACACACTTGGTACGGGAAGAATATGATAAAAGTTATTTACGCGAGTCGAACGAAGATTTTATGTTTAAAGAGCAGGACGTTTTTCTTGATGGGAAAATTACTACCATGCCGGTCAGCGAATACAAACGCTTCATGGTCGGGCAATTCAGTAAAATAATTTCGGAAAAGAAAAGCGAGAGCATTTTGGAACTTGGAAGCGGCCGGGGGTTCAATATTTTAGCTTTGGCGGCACTTCATCCTGAGATCAAGAAATTACGCGGCCTCGAACTTTCTACAGAAGGGGTGAAAGTTTCTAAAAGGAATTTAGCAGCTCCGCCCGTTGCTATTCTGAAGAAACTAACCGGTCTCACAGAGTGGGAAATCTTGTCCCGGATCCGGGCGGCAGATATTGATTTTACTGAGGGTAGTATTTTGGAAATTCCGTTTCCGAAAAATTCCTTTGATGCTGTCTTTTCAAATTCAGTGATCGAGCAGATTCCTCGGGATTACATGAAAGTATTTACGGGAGTATTCCGGGTAGCGGAGAAGATCGCTTTTTTCAGTGAACCCTTCAAGGAGGCCCAGCGCGGGCATATTTTTAATTTAATGCATTTGAAAAACATCGATTATTTTTGTGCTTCGTACCGTGAAGTCGAAAAGGCCGGCTTCAAAACCCTAAGCTTTGAAATTCCCCCGCTTCAGAAATTCGTTTTTAATACAGGACTTTTGGTAGTAAGTAAAATATGAAAATAGGAATTATTATACGTTCGCTTGTTGCGGAAGGCGGCGGAGAGAGGGAGGCTATTATGCTCGGTCAAGAACTCGCCAGGCGCGGAACGAGCGTCACATTCTATGTTGTTTTCCATGCCACCGCCTGTTATCCAAAACTGCTTTCCAAATTTAGGATAGTGAAACTGGAAAATTTCAGAGAAGATCGGCGGGGGCTTTTTAGCCATATTCCCTTTCTGCGTTCGATTTTGCGTTATTTCAACGAGGAAAAAAATGCCAAAGCGCTTGCGCGGCAAATTGGTTCGGATACGAAAATCCTCAACCCTCATGACGAGTTTAGCGCGCATGTCGCTCACTATTTTAAAAAGCATGTAAAAAATATCCCGTCTATTTTGATGCTAAACGACCTTCACATTCTAAGCTGGACTCTTTTCGATGATCCGCTTTTTAATCTTCCCCCGAAGCCGTCGTGGAAAAAATTTCTTTATAAGATTTTTGATTTAGCTTGGACAAAACATTTTTTCAAAAAACAGGACGCGATAGCAGTTCTGAATATTCGGACTAAAGAAATAATGAAACGTTACCTTAATATTGATGCTGAAGTTGTAAGAAGTGGGCTTGATGTTGCCGAATTTCCGTATAAAGCGCGGGAGGCTCCGGAGGATCGCAAAGTAAAGCTGCTTTCAAACGGTATCTTTTATATCCACCGTCGGTTCGAAGATGTCATCCGGGCGGTAAAAATTTTAGTGGACTCCGGCTTTGATCCTCAACTGAAAATTACCGGCGATTGGCGGCACAAGGATATCGCGCAAAAATATTATGAAAATCTTAAAAAACTTGTTGAAGATTTGGGCGTCGAAGATCACGTGAAATTCGCAGGACTTATTTCCGCGGACGCGCTGAAGCAATGTTATTACGAAGCAGATATATTGGTAGTTTCTAATCATATGCAAAC
>MFIQ01000007.1 GCA_001778905.1 Candidatus Giovannonibacteria bacterium RIFCSPLOWO2_12_FULL_44_15
TGGTAAATCTGTTTTAAAATATTATATTTTGCGGGGATCCGAAGTTCCTGGTTTGATTTGGATTTAAGAGAAAGATGCCGAGCAAGCGTTGCGTTCGATTCTATGTGCTTGACAAAATCGTGAATGGCGACATAAAAATCGTAGCCCGCGGGGGTTTTTAAGACCTTTTGAAATTTTTCATCCAATCCGTTTATTACTTTTCCCGAAAGCTTCATTGGCGCATGGTATCACGTTCGCGCCAAAATAGCAATTTGACTTATATCGGGAAGTGCGAAGAATATTTCCCGACTATCGGAAGTTCTTTTTCTTCGCCGTGAACAACATTTAGAATGCCTATTATTGAAAGCACGATAACCGCAATATTGACGACGCTCAAGATCATCCAAATTTGCCAGAACATGTTGCCGATAAACCAGACGGCAACCTCGATGACGAATAATACGAACCCCTGCTTTATATGAAATTTAACGAAGGGATCATCTTTCGCAACGAGATATGAAACGATTATCAATGGGCCTAAATAGGCCAGAATACCCATTAATTTATTATCGCGATGAGCGCTATTTTGTGGTGTTTCCATATGCTTATATTATACACCAAAATTTAAACTATTGGGTTGGGTACCAATTGAGTAGAACGACTTCAATATTGCTATTGGCGGACATAACCAGTTCTTTAAATTTCTGGACGTCGCTAAGCCCGCCCGGCCCGCGGTAATGGTACGGGTAAGCTTTCTTTGGAGCAAAAGCGAGAACGGCGCGGGAAGCTTCTTCGACATCCATAGTATAAGGAAGGTTCATCGGGATAAGCGCGATATCGATATTTTTGAGCGCGCGCATTTCGGGAGTGTCCACCGTATCTCCGGCTACATACACCCGGAAGCTATCCCGCTCGATTACATATCCGTTGCCGCGTCCTTTTGTATGGAAAGCATCCTTTTTTTCGGGAATGTTATACATAGGAATCGCTTCAATGCTAAAACCGTTTTGCTCGATCTTCTCCCCGTTCGCCAAAACTTTCGCGCGGGACGAAAGATTAGCCGGCAGCATATCTCCTACGGCCTTGGGCACGATTAATGCGGCGCTTCCGATTACGGCATCAAGCGTACTCGTACTTAAATGGTCGCCGTGAACATCCGTAAGTAAGATCAAAGTTGGTTTCGGCACTCCTTCGAAAGCACTCGCCCTGCCGATGGGGTCGGTATAGATAATTTCGTCCCCCCATTTGATCCACGCTGTCGCGTGGGAAACGGGATGTACCGTTACAGCATCTCCAGCCATATAAAACTATTTTACCATAAGGAGTTGAAAACATAATTAAGAAAGTATAATATTATCTAATTCCCCGGTAGCTCAGCGGTAGAGCAGCTCGCTGTTAACGAGTTGGTCGTAGGTTCGATCCCTACCCGGGGAGCCAGATGATTTTGGCATAAAAATTGATAAAATAACCTTATGACCAAGAAAGGGATGGTTCGGCTAGCTCACCACAAGATCTCTGATGGCGCGGTGCACGGGGTGCCGGCGGATTTACGAAAGGCTCTTGTTTCAGCGCCTGCGGCAAGAGCAGTGTGGGAGGATATTACGCCGCTCGCACGCAATGAGTGGATCTGCTGGGTTATCTCCGCCAAGAAAGCGCAGACGCGCAGACGCCGTATCGAAAGGACACGTACGGAGCTTATGGAAGGAATGCGCAGGCCTTGTTGTTGGGCCGGATGTATTCATCGCTGAAAGCGCCGCACCTAAATTATGCGAAAAAATTATAATTTGGTAAAATAATCCCATGTCTGCACAAATAGATAAAAACAGGTGAAGCCGTAAAAGTAGTTGGATTGGACATGACAGACGAGCAGCTTCAAAAAGGTGAAGCTTTGCGCCAGAAAGCCGGGTTTGGCAATGTTGAGTTTAAAAAGGGGTATATCGAAGAATTGCCCTTCAAAAGTGAAAATTTTGATGCCGTCATTTCAAATGGCGTTATTAATCTCTCCGCGGAAAAAGAAAAAGTTTTTAAAGAAATTGGGCGGGTTCTGAAAAAAGGCGGGAAAATGGCTATCTCGGACATCGTAACTGAAATTCAGCTAACCGATAGCATAATTCAAAATGCCAATTTATGGGCAGCCTGCATTGGAGGCGCCATGCAGCAGGATTTGTACAAAAACGCGATCAATGATGCCAGCATGAAAGTTATGAAATTAATTGAAAATTCACAATATGGTTTTCTCACGGATTCAGCGAAAAGCGCGAGCAAAAAATACGGCGTGAAAAGTATATCGTTGCTGGCTCAAAAAGGTTAAAGGTTATATTATTTATACATGGCAAAAAGAGCGACGGGATTAAAAATACACGTAAAATCAAAGCGTTCACATAAAACCAAAAAAAGGCTCGAGATTAAGCGGCTTATGCTACTTAGAAGAAAACCTTCAAGGAAAAGAACGGGGTAAAACAACTATTATGAATGCTCTGTCTTCAGGTCAGAAAATTGCGGGAATTGCGGTTATCGCCATTCTCGGCATCGCGGCCGCTTTTTTGGGCGGCGTTTTTAATCCGGAATTTGCTGATAGTGGCATAGATGTGCGCAATACCGCGTGCGAGAATTTGGCTTCGGCCAGGCAGGCAATTTCGAATGAATTAAACGAACGCAAACAGGCAGCTTCAGACTCGCTTGCCGGGGAGCGGGATACGATAAGCGACGCGTATTGGGCGAGGAACCGCGAGCTTGAGGTAGAGTACCACGAATGCATCTCTCGCGCGCTTACTGCCGACCCCTGCAAAAAGCCGTTTGAAGAAGTTGGCCGACTATATGAAGAGATAATGGCGGACTTTGCTTCCGACAAGGGTTTTAACGAAGCTAAATTTAACGAACGAGAGCGGGCAAAAGAACGGTATAACAAATGCGTCGAGGAAGCGCGCAAGCCGGAATTTTATAAAGACAAGGAAACCCAGTGCAATGCGACGCTAGCCGCTGGACAGGAAGCGAACCAAAACGATCGCGTGGCGAAAGAAGCGGAAGCCCAAAAAAGATTTGAAGAAGCGCTTAAAACAGCCGAGAACGCCTTTGCGCAAAAATCAGGAATATTGGATGCAATAGAAAAGAAATGTAATGAACCGGGGGGCAAGACGAATGTAAACATCGGCTCCCTTACTACAACCGGGACTGGAACGGCTACCCAGCCGAATAGTTCGGCATGCACGGGAGTTTTTGGAGGAAACAATCCTGATTTACAAAAGCAGATCAATGATCTTGAAAACCAATTGCAGAAAGCGAAAGCCGGAGGGGCGAAGAAAGGTCTTTACGGCATCGATAATATTCAAGCGTCGCTTGACCGATTGCGCCAAGAGCTAAAAGATTCGGAGCGAACGTGCAAAACAGATGCGGATTGCGGCAGCTCGGAAGCGGTCTGCTGTAGCGGGAAACAAGTCGGCCGCGCATTCTGCGACGCCGGCGTATGCGCTTCGAAGAAAACGGATTGCGTTGATCCCGAAATTTGTGCGGGCAAACCCGCGAAGTGCGTCGTACCAAGCACAGGAGTTACCCAGCAAGACGGAGTTTACATAAGCAGGACAATTCCCGAAGTCGGATCCTGTTCGCAAAATCTGCAGGTCTTGACCTTAAAACAGGCCTCTCCGGATTCTGTGCGCTATTCGTTAAACGGGAATATTCCCAACTGGCTCCGTATAGATAAACCGGGCGGCGCACTGCCTGCATCGGTAAACGTTACTTATTCATGTAACACGGTCCAAGGATTTGGTCCCGGAACATACACGGCAAATGGAAGTATAACCGTCTACAACGCCGCAAACGAACTTATCAATACAATTCCGTTTAACGTTTCAATAACCGTAACAGCAGTTGAAAATCTTATAGAAGTTATCGAATACAACGGCAAATATCTGCCCGTAAGCCAGCTTATAATTGAGGACGAAGTTGGCTGCGGCGCCGAACATTGGCACGCGGCCCAAGGCGTTGTAACCGCGACAGATGGAACCAAAGTATCCGATCCGGGGCCTCAATGCGGCTACGGGAAAGTGCAAGACAAACCGGTTAAGAAAGTTTCAGCGCCAAAAGTAAGTTCTCCTGGCGCGGGTATTGAAGTCCGCGGCCTTGAGTTCCTAAAAAATCAGTAGCCCTATATTTTGTCTCTATCTCCAATTCTGCGCTATCGCCCACTTCATTTTGATAGATGTTCCAATGGCGACAAGCAAAAGTCCGAACTGTATTATCCATCCGATAATCGGGATAATTGAGAGAATGGCGAAGAGGACGGCACCTAAGAGAATGATTTTCCAATCGGAACGCAATTCCTCCGATTTTTTAACCCAGCCGTAAACGAGGGAGCCCAAGAGTATCTGCGACAGAAGTACTCCCCAAATCATAGCTCCGGCAAATCCAATCAGTGCCAGAATCCCCAGAGGAATGCCTAAGACAGTTGCGAGCAAAATTATTGCCGCAATCGGCGTTACGATCAGGAAGACAAGCCCCATCCCAAGATTAGAAAGGAAATTTTCATTCGTGCGCGAGACCAACTCTTTCGCGTAGCGCGGAAACAAAAGACCGGCGAACAGAGCGCCCGTGAGAAGCATCAGGAATTTAAGAAAAGTTGCGAATCTCAAAATGCCCGCTCCAAAGCTTTTTCCTTTCGCGACCCTTTTTTGAAAATCAATCTTCCCTCTGACTTGGGATCCGGATTCGAATTTCGCCTCCGTCGGAGATTTATACGTAAGATTTCCGGAAATAACCGCTTTCGGACCCAATGTAATTTTATCCGCATCGATTTTCACATTTCCTCCAACCGGCGCGTTTAGGAATATTTCTCCTCCCACGATTTTTACGTCTCCAGCAATCGGAGAATTGATCTGGACTAATCCGCCTCCGGCCAAAAGATCTCCTTTGACCCCAGAGCCCGAAATCGTAATCGTACCTCCGCCTAGAAGAATGTCCCCCCCAACCGCGCCCTGTATTAAAATATTTCCGCCTCCGGCGCGGATATCATCTCCAACATCGCCCAAAATACTGATCGTGCCGCCACCCACCATTAGATCGCCGCGCACCGGGCCGTTAATAAATATTGTCCCTCCACCCGCGAAGAGGTCGCCTTCAATCGTGCTTCCTGAAACAATGGATCCCGCGCCGGCATAGACATCATCCTTGATATTTTCGCTTGCCGGTATCGAGACTTGATCTCCAGTACGCAGATCGGCGCCAAATACCAAAATGGGCATTAAAAGCGAAATCAAGATTAAAATATAGGATTTCTTCATATGCTTCATTATATCAAAAAGCTATTATATTGCGTTGTTCTCCTAGATTGGTATCCTTAAGATATAAACACCAATGGATATAATCGCTATTCTGCAAAGCAAACCAGTTCTTATAGGCCTCCATCTGGGGTTCGCTATCTTAGGCATAGACGCGTTCTTGTGGCTCTTAGGCGAGGTTATCTCTAACGCCGAGTCCTCAAGACGCCGAGTTTTTGCGGCTTTCGTCGGACTCGTAAGTTTCGTCATTACATGGATCATCGGCGGGTATTACTACGTTAAGTTTTATGGCTCGCTCGTCAAACCGATCATAAAAGCGGGAAGTGCTCCGTGGGCGCATGCGATCGCCATGGAAGCTAAGGAGCATATTTTTCTTTTTGCATTCCCGATTGCTATTACTATTTTCCTCTTGTCGCGGCTTAATACTGGCGAATTGCGTTTGCTTGGTTTGCGCCGCGGGCTTATTGGTATTACGATTATGGCCGCAGGGATTGGCTTGAGCTTAGGCATTATGGGTTTTATCATATCCGCCGCCGCGAGATGGGGCATATAAATATATGGACAAATTAAGATCAATCTACGCATCCGCCTGTTCCGCCACCGTGACTATAATTGCAGTTGTCGCCATGACTATCGGAGCAGAACTCTCGCCCGCTTTCAAAAATTGGCTTGCCGGATTTACAGGCCATCACTGGGTAACAAAAAGCTGGATATCGATTCTGGTTTTTGCATTGCTTTTCTGCGTCATAAGATTTGCAGGAAAATCTGCCAGCGAATCGCAAACAAAAAGAGCATTAATTACGCTCGAAATTGCAACAGCGCTTGGCTTTCTCGCCATTCTCGGATTTTATGTGTACGAATTTTTTGCCCATTAGAGATATTGATAACTAAGTTCAGGCGTGCTATAGTGGGAAAACAAAGAGCAATGATTCGAAATAGTCGAATTTCTAGATTTTGCTTGATGTATATTTAGCCACTAATTTGAAAACCAAATGAAAGGTGTAATCAAAAAGATCACTGATAAGGGTTTCGGTTTCATTACCGGGGAGGGCCTCGAGAAAGACTTGTTTTTTCACGGGAACTCTCTTGTGGACGTGCAATTGAGCGAGCTCCACGAAGGCGATGCCGTTACCTTTGACACGGAAGATACCCCAAAGGGACCTGCCGCGAAAAACGTAAAGCGCGCATAGTCTTATCATAAAAACACCCCAGCCTAGGCTGGGGTGTTTTTAATTATTCAGGAAATTCTCGCAAAATTTTTGGGCCTCTTTTTTATAATTCTCGAGTGTCCCTTCGTTAACGATTTTGAAATCCGCGCGCGAACCGATATCGGGAATAAACTCTTCCGTTTTAGCCTTCTCTTCTTTCAAAAATTCCTCAAATGTGGCCTTGTCCTCCCCGACTTTCTCTCCAGCCGTAAGCCCGCGCTTCCATCGCGTCTCGGGATTAGCCGTAACGTAGACTATCAAATTTTTCCCAAAACTTCGGATAAGCTTCTCATCAGTTGGCCAGCGGACCCCGTCGAAGATTACGATATCCGAATTGTCTTTCACAATCCTCTGTCGTACGGCTTCGGTAAGCGTTCCCTTCCCGTACGCCCCGTCCATAGCAACCGTCAACTTAATTAAATTCTTCCGGGTCGCGTCTATGCCCCAAATTTTTAGGGTCTCGTAGAGAACATCGACAGACCGAATGCGCCCGACGTGCTTGGGCTTCGCGAATTCAGCAAGAAAATTTATAAATGTTCCCTTCCCAGATCTTTTTTCTCCTAAAAGCCCGATTAAAATCATAGAATTTTATTATATCATAAGAAAAACGCCCCTTGGGGCGTTTTTCTTTCTAGAGCTTAGACCAGCACCAGCGGCTTCTATGCCACGGCTCTGTTCCGTATTTTTTATATAGATACATGGCAAAGGCTTCGTTCCCATCTTCCGAATAAAGATCGTAGCCAAGCTTTTTCGCCTCGTCTTCCCAGTACCTCAAGTTAATTTGGTAGCGTCCGATATCGCGGATATCGTATTTCCCGATTACAACTTTCCCTTTTTCATCGAAATGACGATCGTTAGATTCGCAGGTTGCAATCTTTCTCATAATCCCCGGAACCTCCAAGCCGACGCTTGGAGCAAGCGCGTTTGCGGAAATCATCGCATTTCTCTCCAAATAGACGTCTGGGATATAGGATGGACCCGCTTCATAACCCACTTCCGGGAAAGAGAGAGCCAAGCTCATCAGAATCATATAAATTATAGGCATAGGTTTAACATAAAATCCCGCATATTGCGGGAATTTACATTGCATCTATGTTAGCAGATTTTAATAAAAAAGTCAATACTTCGACAAGCTCAGTACAAGTACTAAAAAACGTTTAAAAATAAGGCTTTTTTATATAATTAACATCTTAATCTTGGATTTTTTCTCTCAAGTATTAGAATTAAGTATATGAAAACTTTACATATGGTAACCTTCACCCTTCTGGTGATTGGGGGGCTAAATTGGCTCCTTACGGCTTTCAGCTACAATGTAGTTGTAATGGTGTTAGGAACCGGGCAGGTAGCGATGATCGTATACGTATTGGTTGGCCTTTCCGCAATCTGGGAGGTCATCACCCACAAGCAGAATTGCCGGAATTGCAATCCGGGCAGTTCCGCGATGTAATTATAAATTTTAAAAGCCCTATCCAAAAACTGCGGTATGGAAATATCGCGGTTTTTGAATTTATGTGAAATAATTGAATTATGTCTCGTCTTATTTTCGATATAGAAACGGTTGGGGAAGACTTTGATTCGCTGGACAAAACTTCCAAAGAAGCGCTAACGCGCTGGATTAGAAAAGACTCCGATTCAGAGGAAGAATACGAAAGAGAATTAGAGGCATTAAAAGAGGGGCTTGGGTTCTCCCCTTTTACGGGCGAGATTGCCGCGATAGGAGTTTTGGACTACGAGAAGGATAAAGTGGTCATATATTTTCAGGCGCCCGGCGAAAATATTAAAGAATTTGAAGAAGACGGGGTGAAATATAAGCCAATGACGGAACCGGAGATGCTTGAAAATTTCTGGGCAGGGGCGAAAAATTATTCGGAATTCGTAACTTTCAACGGGCGCGGGTTTGACGTTCCCTTTTTAATGATCCGCTCAGCTATACATAAAATAAAGCCATCAAAAGATTTAATGGCCAATCGCTATTTGGGAAGCCAGCCCGCCACCGCAAAACACGTTGATCTCCAGGACCAACTAACCTTCTACGGAGCCCTTAGACGGAGGGGTGGATTGCACATTATGTCGAGGTCCTTCGGGATCAAAAGTCCCAAGGATTCCGGGATCAAGGGAGAAGACGTCGGCAGGCTTTTTAAAGAAAAAAAATTTGTGGATATTGCGCGCTACAATGCGGGCGATCTCTACGCCACCCGCGACTTATACTCTTACTGGAAAGATTTTCTATATTTCCAAAATGACAGATATAAATATTGAAAATGGGCTGCGAACCGACTTCATGATGTAAAAGGGTAAGGTTATATTTACGTAGCCGTCTTCTTATATTATTGTTTAACAAAGGTTAGTTTTATGCCTGAGAAAACTAATTTTTCATTAAAAAACTGGGTAAATAAGCTACCTATACCAAAAAAGCTTAATTTGGCCACGCTCATTTTAAGCGGCATGTTGGTCTTAGCCCTCTTAGGTCTGTCTTTGGGCATGTACGCGACTTCCGCGCTAAGCGCCCTCGTTTACGGCGAAGGCCTCTGGTCAAAAGCGCAAAAAGATGCCGTATACAGCCTTACCAAGTATTCTATGTCTTTTGACGAAAAGAATTATGCCGAATTCAAAGAATTTTTAAATATTCCTTTGGGAGACAGGCGAGCAAGGGAAGAATTACAAAAAGAATTTCCGGACGAACAAGTAGCCCGACAGGGGCTGTCTGAAGGAGGAAATCATCCGAAAGATATATCAAGAATAATAAACGCCATCCTCTGGTTCAAAAATGTAGGATATATGAAAGAGGCGATGCGCTACTGGCAAGAAGGAGACCATTTAATTGAAAGTCTGCGGTCGCGAGGAGACGAAATTGATGGACTAATATCAAAAATAAATAGTGGGGAGATAACAAAAAATCAAGATAAGGTCGCGGCCATAGTGCGAATAAATGAAATAATGTCTGATGTTAGCAATATAAACACCAATCTGACTTTTATTGAAAAAAGTTTTTCACAGACGCTCAGCGAAGCTTCCCGACAAATAGGGAATATATTGCTCAATATAATAATAGGAATAATTCTTCTCTTGGGTGGAATTGCCGTCATTGTTGTTACGTATATAAATAAAACTGTGGCTAGAGTAGATAGGGCAAAAAGTGAATTCGTATCCATAGCATCTCACCAATTAAGAACTCCCCTGACAACGCTAAAATGGTACAGTGGCAAACTCATGGCTGACATAGGCAAAATTAATTATGAGAAAGCTAAAGAATATGCGGCAGAGTTGAATTTCGCTACAGAAAAAATGATAGATCTAGTGGAGAATATTCTTAATGTATCGAGAATAGAGCTTGGGAAAATAGAAATAGTACCTCAAAAAATAGACATAAAACAGATATCCGAAAAAGTCTTCGAAGAACTTTCCCAGAAGATAAAGGAGAAAAAATTAAATATTGATAAACAATACGACGAGGCCACGGAAAAAATGTTCGCCGACGCCAAAATAGTGAAAATAATAATTGACAATCTCCTGTCAAACGCAATAAAATACACGCCAGAGGGAGGCGATATTTCCTTATCCATTACAGAATCGTATAATGGAAACAATGTGGTTATAAATGTAAAAGATACTGGGATTGGCATATCTAAAGACGAGCAAGTAAATATTTTTTCAAAACTTTTTCGGGCAAAAAATGCCCAGTCTACGGGAACAGGATTAGGGCTATACATGACAAAAGAACTCACCGAAAAATGCAGAGGCAGAATATGGTTCCATTCGTACGAAAATGTTGGGAGTTCGTTTTATGTGATCCTCCCAAAAATATTTGAGCGTGAAGATATTAAAATATAATATAATAATGTATGTATAAAAACCTTTTAATAATAGAAGATGAAATGCCCCTCTTAAAAATAATGATGGAGGAATTCAGCAATTCCAACATAAAAGTAATGGGGGCTTCAAACGGCAAAGAAGGGCTGAAATTCGCTCTGGACAAGCATCCGGATCTAATAGTGCTCGATCTTCTTATGCCAAAAATGGACGGCATTGCTATGCTGAAAAAGTTAAGGGAAGACGAATGGGGAAAAAACGCCTCCGTAATTATATTGACAAACCTAGAAGGAAGATCAGACGCAACGCTCGCTGCACTAGATAGCGGGGTATTCGAGTTCCTCGTAAAAACCCGGATCAGCCTTGAAGGCCTGAAGGAAAAAATAATGGAGAAGTTGGAAAAGAAATAAAAAAATGACCCGGGACGCTTTCGTAGCATCCTCGGGCCATTCGCTCTTCGCGCGATTGCGCAAGCATTAAGGAAAAATGTGGAAGGCCTCAGTCTTCCCGTTTGCATTCTTATGGGGGAAAATGGCGGTCGCATTCAGCGCTTGGCCATGGAAATACCTGCCCAGCTCGTAAAGATGCTTTTTCTGGGCAGATTCCATCAGTTCAAAACCAAGTGGTAATTCGATAAAGCCAGACAGCATGTACCACAAGCAACCCTTATGGATCGCAAGACCGAGACGGTTGGATTTAGCAACCTCGTGCAAGTGGAAGGCTAATTGTTTGCGTTCCCAATCCCACCCTAAGCAATCTTGGTGCAAAAGCCCTGCTCCGCCAGCGCGAGGCAATACGAGCGGGTTTTCAAAACCATAGTCCTCCTTGAAAATGTCCAGTGTCTCCTGCGCAAATCTTGGGTCTGGACACAGAAATATGACGGAATCAAAAATGCCATTTCTTGGACGTGGCGAGTAGCCAGTGACTCGACTGATTTCGTGCTCGCTCGTGACATTCGGATCAAACCTGTCTCTCATTTTCTTCCTCCTCCTTCAGACAGAAAAATTTAGAACAAAATTCAAGGGAACTATAGCAAAGCTATAAAATAATACAAGACTGTGGATAAAAAAATTAATACCCTTCGAGTTTTTTAGCCTTGTCGTGCTCTCGAATTTTCATCAGGGCCTTGGCCTCAATTTGTCTAATTCGTTCGCGGGTAACCCCAAATTCTTTCCCAACTTCCTCCAGTGTATGCGAAATCCCGTCGTCCAATCCGAAGCGCAAGCGCAAAATTTTCTGCTCGCGGGGAGCTAAATCGTTCAAAATATCATGGAACTGGTCGCGCAGAAGGCGGCGCGCGGCTTCCTGCGAAGGAGATAAAATCTTCTCGTCTTCTATGAAATCTCCCAACAAAGAGTCTTCGTCATCCTCGCCAACAGGCTGTTCCAAAGAAACCGTTTCCTGCGAAATTTTCTGGATATGGCGGATTTTTTCGACTTCGATATTCATCTCGGACGCAATTTCTTCCGCCAAGGGTTCGCGACCCAAATCCTGTGTGAGCCTCCGAACTACCTGCTGGTATTTCGAGATGGTCTCGATCATATGCACTGGGATGCGGATCGTCCGCGCTTGGTCAGCGAGCGCTCTTGTAATCGCCTGCCTGATCCACCAGGTCGCATAGGTTGAAAATTTAAATCCCTTTCTCCAATCGAATTTCTCGACTGCCCTGAAAAGCCCAAGATTCCCCTCTTGGATTAAATCCAAAAGCGTTAAATTCGGGGAGCGCCCGACATATTTTTTCGCGATTGAAACCACCAAGCGCAAATTCGCCTTTGCAAGCTTATTTTTTGCTTCTTGGTCTCCTTTCTCGATTTTCCTCGCAAGATCCTTTTCCTCGTCCGCGCTGATAAGGGAAATTTTTCCTATCTCCCTCAAATACATCTGCACCGAGTCCGTACTGAATTCCCCCACGCTTTCGACTTCCGCTTTAGCGCCCTTCTCTTTAACCTCCAATTTTTCTCCCTCCAAGACATATATCCCAATCTCCTCAAGCTTTCTGTATAAATCGTCGAGAAATATTATGTTGTCTTCAATATGCGGGAATAAATTTAAAATCTCAGAGTACGTAATAAAACCACGCCCCTTGCCTTTCTCCAAAAGCCCTTCCATTTTTGTTTCCGAAAACTCTTCCGATGCCTTAGTGGTTCTCGGTTTTCTCGAGGCTTTTATTTTCTTAATAACCTTTCTTATTTTTTTAAATTTGCCTCTTGCCATAAATAATTAAGTTTACGAGATGTCTCTTGAAATTCGTTCAAGTATTCCGCAAGCTTGGCGCCCTCTCCTGCGGCTTCTGTTTTTCTTATCTCTTCGGCGAGCGATTCGAGCTTCGCCCTAACAGTTTCTCTCTCGAGCTCGGAAACAAGGCTTTTTACCTCGCCTGCCATGTCGTCGGCGTCGCCATACAATAACTCCGCCTCAAGCGCGAATTTCGAAAGTGCCGCTTCAAAATCGCTCTTCCCAGCCAATACGGCCTCGAGCATTGTAGAATTCTCTTTTGAAAACAAATCTTTTAAATTTGCCTCAACTCCGAAAGAAGTTCCGGTCTTCCAGACTAGCATACCTAAAATCCTTTCTTCAACAAGGTGGCGTCGAGTCTTCAAGGCAACATCAACGAATTTAACCTCTTTTGCCTGAGAATCGCCCGCCCTGCCTGATGCCGAAATTTTCTTAATTTCTTCCCACAAGGGCTCTTCTTTAAGCTGGAGAATCTTTGCAGTTTCCTGAACCCAATGCGCTTTTTCAATTTCACTCGAAAAACGCGCAACATAAGGTAGGACGGCCGTTCGCGCTTCAGTCCGGATTTTATGCATATCGCCGCCAAATTTCTTTCCGAGGTTATCCAGGAAAAAAGCGATGATTGGTTTTGCGTTTTTTATGGCTCCAACCCAAAGCTCCGGATCCAGCGCCAATGTTTCTGCCGGGTCTTTCCCCTCCGGAACTTCAATTACATTAACTTCAAATCCTGAGTCCAAAGCTAATTCATAAGCTCTCTTGGAAGCGGTTTCTCCGGCTGTATCGTTGTCGAAAGCAAGCAGAAGCTTGGAGGCAAGCCGCTTAATGAGCAATGTATGCGCAAATCCCAAAGCTGTCCCGGAAGTTGCAACTGTATTCGTTATCCCAGCTTGGTGAGACATTAATGCATCCATCTGCCCTTCTACCACGACGCACGAATTTTCTTTTCGCACATCGTTCTTCGCGCGATCCCAAAGATAGAGTATTTTTGACTTGTCGTATAGAACTGTATTGGGCGTATTAATGTATTTGCCTTCGTTCGTCTCTTTATTAAATATTCGCCCTGAAAAACCGACAATCCGTCCGGAAGAATCCGCTATCGGAAACATTATTCTCGACCTGAATCGGTCATAATATTTTGTCCGTGAGTTGGGATTTGAGCTCGAAATCGCAAAGCCAGCTTTCCCTACCTCTTCCGCCTTGTATCCTTTTTGAGTTAAATAATTCAAGAGGTTGTCCCATCCGTCCGGGATAAAACCCAACCTGAAATTTTTTATCGTTTCATCTTTAAGCCCCCTCGTCCGGAGATAGTCCATTGCAGCGCCGCTTTTGGCAAGTCCGGATTCAAAATATTTCGTCGCGTCAAGAATGAGATTCAAAAGTTTTCTTCTTTCTCCCGAAAGCCTCGGGTCTTCCCTCCTTAAAACCACCCCTGCCCGCTCTGCAAGAATCGAAAGCGCTTCCGGAAATTCAACTCCTTCCATCATCGACACAAACCTGAAGACATCTCCTCCTGCGTTGCATCCGAAACAATGGAAAATTTCCCTCGATGGCGAAACATAAAAAGACGGGGTTTTTTCGTTATGAAAAGGGCAGACCGCTTTAAAATTGGCACCCGCCTTAGAAAGGCGGATATATGAGCCGATCAAATCGACGATATCCACCCGTTTTTTTATTTCCTCAACCGGCGAAGACATTATTTAAAACAAACTGCTTCGATATTATTGCCGTCCAAATCCAAAACGAAAGCGGCATAATAATCCGGGCTGTATTCCTGCCTGATCCCGGGAGCGCCGTTGTCCTTTCCTCCTGCTTCGAGTGCGGCTTTATGGAACTGATCAACCACAGACTTATCCCCGACAAGTATCGCTGCGTGTTCCCTGCCCAAATTTTCTTTTCTCTCAACTATCCATAGATCGGGATTGCCTTTAACTCCCATCCCCATCACTTTGTGCTGGGGCATATCCATAACTGCCTCATACCCAAGTGGGGCTAACGCCTTAGTATAAAAATCTTTGCTTTTTTCGTAATTCGAAACGTGTATGCTTACGTGCGCGATCATATGCCGATATTATACAGCTTTCTCCTCCAATTCGCGAGCGGCCTTGCGATATGAGCAAAAATCGCAATCTTGGGAAGATTTCGGGATTTCGGAGGATTCAAGGCAAGCGTGGATTTTTTTGATGGCACCCAAAACCCAGCCGTCGTCGCCCTCATACGGAATTATTTTGACGTTAAACTCCAATTTCCCATCAAAGGCTTCTTTGTCCGCATCTCCATTGGCATAAACAAAGTATCCCGTGTCAGAAACTTTAAAATCATTTTTTCGAAATAGCCACTGGTATATTTCCATCTGCCGCTTGTATCCAATCTGCCAATCCGAATCTAAGTTTACCTCTCCGTCTTTAGAAGTCGCTTTGTAATCGACTATATTTAACTCCCCCTTCTGATTTACCCAGACATCGTCAATCGCTCCCTTGATGATAAAATTCATTTCCGGATCTAAATATTTTATTCCTCCGCCCAATGCATCCCGCCACTCGTCTATTTTTTTATGCTTGTAGGGAACGAGGTCTAATTTATACGCTTTCATCAGCGGATGCGCCGTCGCTTTCGCACGGTGCGTATCAAATTCTTTTTTCAATAATTTATCCACCGCGGAATTCAAGCTGAACGGGAACCCCGGAGGCTGCCCGACGCCCAGGCGCCTGTCTAAATAAAAACAGCACGGGCAATTCAAGAATAAGTCTATCTTGGAACGGCTTAATTCATACGGAACGTCTGAGTCCGGGTCATACAGATTCCTTTTTCGCTTGGCATTATAGAATTTGGACATTGTATCTAAAGTATATAATATAAGGGTATGGCTAGCTATTCCATAGAAGATGAAGGGAAAGACGGCCGGTGGGGACCCCTATTCTCGCGCCCCCATTATTACGGGGATGTAGTCCGGAAGCTTTTCGTTGCTGGGGATGCTGTAATGATCCTAACTTACCCATTCTTTACGGAGAAGATATTTTTTTCGACAACTATTTCGATACTTGTAATCGTATTTATCGGAGCGATAGCTGGGTTTCTTAGCCCGAGGCAAAAGTGGGCAAGTTCTATAACGTTTATTATCTCGATCTGCGCCCTTTCGGTTTTTGAATATCATGCCGCGACGGCGCTTACCGGAGAAAATAAAAACCTGTTCAGTTTATTTTTCTGGACAAACCAGGTTCTAGCGGTAATCTTTTTTATGTCTCTTTATTACAGCGCAAAAACCATCCGCGGGTTTTATTCAAATAAAACCTAGATCGTTGCGAATCCTCCGGCCTGTATCTCCCAAAGCCGCTGATAAGTTCCTTTCTGCGCTTTGAGCAACTCCTCGTGTCTTCCTTCTTCTATAATTTTGCCATTTTCAATGACAACAATCCTATCCATCTGCATGATCGTGGACAAACGGTGCGCGATGACTATTGTTGTGCGATTTTGCATTAATTTTTTTAGCGAATCCTGAATAAACATTTCACTTTCACTATCCAAAGACGAAGTTGCTTCATCCAAAACCAATATAGGGGCTTTTTTTAGAATCGCCCTAGCTATAGCCACACGCTGCCTCTCTCCACCGGAAAGTTTGATCCCACGCTCCCCAACTAAAGTATTATATCCTTGACGAAAAGAGGATATGAACTCATGCGCGTGCGCCGCTTTAGCAGCTTCCACTACTTCTTCATTACTCGCTTCGGGTTTCGCGTAACGCATATTCTCCATTAAACTCCTGTGAAATAAAATAGGGTCTTGCGGGACAAGCGCTATTTTACCCCTCAAAGAATCCTGCGTCACTCTGGAAATATCCTGCCCATCTATTAAAATTTTGCCAGCGCGCAAGTCGTAAAAACGAAAAAGAAGCTTCGCAATAGTGGATTTTCCTCCTCCGGATGGTCCGATAAGCGCAACTCGCTCTCCCGGTTTTATTTTCAGTTTAAAATTATTAAGCACTGCTCCTTCATCGTGATACCCGAACGAAACATTCTCGAAATTGATTTCTCCTTTTTCCACTTCAAGCGGCCTTGCTCCAATGGAGTCAGTAATCCCGTGCGGCTGCAACAAAAGTTCCGTCATCTCATTCGCGTCAGCGAGGGACTCATATATATTTCGTATATTCCGGCCCGTGCTCCAGAGCTTATCGAATATGCGCAAGAGATACATTTGCAAAAGCGCGATATCTCCGACCATTAGAGTCCCGCGGCTCCACATAATAACCGCGAAATACATAACAAAAAATTCTGCAATTATCATAAAAATGCTTTGTATAATATCTCCCACAGTTCCCATATCCCAGCTCTTTTTTCTTGCCCTAAATTGTTCATCAATGACTTTAGAAAAGCGCTCATATTCAAAAGGGTATTGCGCGAATGATTTTATATTCACATTATTCGTAATCGTGTCAGCGAGTTGGCCAGTTGTCCTTGTGTCGGCTTCGGCGCGGCGAATGTCGTACTGCAACCTGAATCGAGAAAAGATAAACACGTATAATAACACCGCGGCACACCAAGCAGTCATAATTAATCCAAACGTTCGGTACTGCCACAGAAGAACAAAAAGAATCATACCAGTATCCAAAAAAGACCTGCCCAAATCAAAAACTAATTGATCGGTAATTTGTTCAAATGCCCGCTCGAATCGTTTTACCTTTGTTACCAAACTCCCAACAAAATTTGAAGTGAAAAAACCATACGAATGCTGTTGCAGATATTGATAGCATGTATTCATCAGATTACCCATGACTCTCGCCTGAAAAAAATTATTGACGAAATTCATGACTCGCCAAAATACAATCCTCGCGATGTTAGCGATCAAAACAAGCACAACTACATGTATTGCCAGCGCAAGATTATTATGAGCATTCGCAGAAGTAAGCAGATTAATCAGATCTCGGTACAAAAGCGGGATATACGTCTGAATGAACGTCACGACAAGAATACTGACAATAAGCACTGTTACTTGCCAGCGGTATTTGCGGCTATGCCGCCAAAATATTTTTAGTGTTTCTCTGGTGAGTTTATACATAAAGTCCCAATGCAAAAGATTATCGCATATTTTAAGATTATTTTCAATTAATAAAAGCGTTTATGGCGTTATGATTTCGAGCAAATTCCGCACGTGTCACATAAATTTTTGCCTCTTTGAAACACTGTTATCGCTTTTTGAAGCGGGAGGATTGAGAGAAAATATCGAAAATCGGCAAATTTGCGCAGAAGCCAGCCAATCGATCCATAAAAAGTAGCGAAACCGAGAGACACGGCCGCCCACCCCGGGCCGACGGGCAACGCGTAATAAACTCTTTTTTGTTGATATGTTTTCAGTGGTTTATTCGTTATCAAGCATGAGATATTCTCCGCAACCGCTTGTCCATCGTAAATTGCAGTTTGGGCCATACCGGAATTTTCCGTAGCGGCGCCATCCCCAACAACAAAAACGTTTTCAAATCCTTTTGCGCGCAGAAATTCATCAACAATTACTCTTCCCCTTTGATCAAGCAGGAGACTATTAACATTTTTATATAAAAAATTAGGTTTCACGCCGGCAGTCCATATCACAGTCTCAGTTTTCATTGTCATTCCCCTAATACTGATCTGTTCCATTTCTTCTTTGGTCATAGCCCTGTTGGTAAAAATGTTGACTCCTATATGCCGCAGTCTGTGAGCAATTTTTATTGATAGGCGTTCAGGTAAAGCAGGCAGTATCCTTGGCGCCGCCTCGATAAGATCAACAGAGATTAATGACTGGTCAACTTCATATTCTTTAGACAATCGCTTCATGAATAGGGCAAGTTCCCCGGCAAGTTCGACCCCGCTTGGCCCGGCGCCGACAACTACAACCTGCAGAAGACATATTTTTTTGTCCAAATTATCCTTCGCATCTTTGCATTCGGCAAAAAGATTATGCAGATGCATTTTTAAGCGCATCGCCTCGGAGATGGATTTAAAGCCAAAAGAAAACTTTTCAAGTCCGGGGATATCGAAATAGGCGCTTTCTGAACCGAGTGCCAAAACCAAATAATCGAATTGATAGTCAGTGCCGGATGCGCCCCTTGCGACTTTTTTAAGGAAGTCGATGCTTTTAATCAAGTCGACCATAAACGCAATATTTTTTTTCTCAAATATCTCCTTAATCGGTATGCAAACTTCGAGAGGCGATCGCCCCGTTACGACGCGGTAAAGAGCGGGCTTATATTCGAAGTGTGGCTTGTCGGAAACAAGCAATATCTTTGCATTTGGAATTTTTTCTTCTTCCAGGGCGAGGGCCGCGGATATTCCCCCAAAACCGCCTCCAACGACAAGTATTTTTTTTGTTTCTTTTTCCATTACTTTAAAGTCCATTAAGTTTTTTTGGAATTCAATATTCTATTGATTTTTGTTGTCTATGCGGAATAATTGATGAAGCCAGCACCAGCCCAGAAAACTCTCTACAAGCGCAATCCAGCCAATAATGGCAATAAGCAAATTGGCCCAATCGGCATTAAACTGCGGAGCCAACGGGCTAAGCCACCAGAAAGCGAGCGCGAACCGTAAAATTCTGTCCAATTTCCCTAGATTTTGACTCATATAATTTTTATTTATTTGATAATGTATAAATTCTGATCAGCTCTTTGACCGCTTTCTCATTGTTAGCCTTGCTTTGCATCTGGCGTTTTACATGCGTCCGCAGATGATTCTCGAGGAGAAAAGCGCCAAGACTCTTGATCGACCTTTGGATGGAGAGAGACTGCTCCAAGAGTTCGGGGCAGTATTTTTCTTTCTCAATAGCTTTAATAAGGCCATCGAGCTGGCCGCGAATGATTTTTGCGCGATGGACTGCCCTCTTTTTTAACTTTTGATCTACCATAAATATACCCTATACCCCCACCCCCTATTTGTCAAATCAAAAGCTGTGGACAATTATGCTTCCTTATCTATTGCGCAAATGGTTCCGGTGATCGATTTTTGTTTGACTTGATGAAATCTAAAATTATTTGCTCGTCAAACTTCTCCAACTTCAATAGACGCTCCCACGACGCTAAAACAATCGGAGCATCATTTTTTGCCCTAGGTTCAACAATGACCTTCGATTGAGATTTGGCAATTTTTTCCAGCGCGGCTATTGTCGAATCATCAATACCAACATAAGAAATCCAGATTCCACCATGTTCAAGATTATGTATGAGCTGTTCGTCAGGCAACTCAGCTTGGGACACTCCCCACCTGCTAGGTTGTTCATAATGCGGGCCTGATGTAGGAGGATTTGAATTATACGCCTCATGACTTGCTCCGACTGCAATGTGCTCTCGCCCTTGGCTAGGAAACGATTCACCAATCGGTTGTTTTACACCTCCGTCCTGGCGCGACAGAATCACTAAACCATAAATGGCTCCGACTGCAACAAGTATGCCAATGCTCCATTTCAGAGACTTTTTCATTTTCTTTTTTCGTCTTGATAATCCCTGCTCGTCATTCTTTTCCTGACGGCGAAGCTGTCTTTGTTCTTTTTTGCTTAATTGTTCGTTTGATTTTATTTCTTCCATAAATTTTTATAAATTTTATATCCCACATCCGCTTTGTTCGCGTTGTGGGGCGACAGTTCCCCCAGTGTCGACACCGCAACCGCTTCCTCCTCCCTGCCCTTGAGGCACTGTGACTTGAGACGCGATTTTCGCGAATCCCGACGCGCTGGAATAACCCGTGCCGAGTATTTCCTTAGGATTCACGTCTTCCCAATCAATACCTTTCTCTTTCATATAGGCCGCTATTGTGAGATATTCATTTGGGAACCAGTAAGAATTAACAGCTAAAGCAGTTTTCCACATGTCTTCTTCGTTTACTCCTTGCGAAGCCATCAGCTCTAAAAGTCCAAGCATGGCCATGCCGTGATTGCAATCCGGGAAATGGGTTGAGTTATCGCAGCACGGCCTGTATATGCCCCTCGATATTTTATCCACCAACGCCTGCTGTTCCCTTGTCAACTCAAAAAACTGATGGCGGCTATAGTGGTTCATTGCATTGCCTTGGGCAATCGTCCACCCCCCGGTTGAAGCAAAATTCCCAGCGCCACCGTATCTTAGATCTGCCATCTCTCCTGAATCCAAAATAGGATTTTTATTTGCAAGCCCCAGCGCCCAGAAAAGATTCAACAGATAACCGGCATTTTCATTTGTTATTTTGAGCTGTCCATTATTTTCCCCCAAAAGCAGGCTGGCGTATTCGTCAGTAAAAGCGCCTCTTCTTTCATATACCGCCATGAATTTTTCGGCGTCAATCGCCCCCACACTGACAAGTTCTGCTCCAAGATCTCCCCAGCTAACCGGCAAGATAACGCCCGCAGACGGCAATATTTTTTCCTCCAATTCCGTTCTAGCTATTTTTTCCGGAGCGCGCGGATTTTTCAGCTCCGCCGCGTATATCCACGCGCCTGAAATAATAAGAGCCGAAAAAAGGATACTCGACGGCAATAAATGATCCAATGTTTTTTTCTCTGTCTCGTTTTCCATATTTTTGTTATTTTAAGCCATTATTTTAGCCAGCCAGTTATTGTCTGGACAAGCTGGTTAAGGTAAATATTTATTTTTATTTGGAATTCTCCTCCGCCCATCGCAAGCTGGTTTGTTGCCGCGAGATATAGAATGAAAACGCCCATCAAAAAGAAAGTTGCGCCCGATAACAAATCAGCTATTGCAAGACTTATTTGTCTTCTGCCAATTGAATAAGATAGGCGTTTATTTGATTCCATTAGTTTTTGGGTAAAGTCGTTTTTATCCAGCAGATATGCAATCAGGAAAAGAGGGGCGACCATTCCAAAAACATAGGCAATGGCATAAATCCCTCCCCAAAAAATGGAATTGGGCAATATCGACAAAGCAATAACACCGGCCAAAACCGGAGCGCAACACATAGTCGCAAATCCGGAAAAAATGCCCAGCGTAAAGACGGAACTGGCGTTATTAATTTTTAATTTCGGATGGACTGAAAACGGCATTGAAAAATGCCGTCCAAGCAACATTGATGCGCCGAGAAATAAAAAGAATACTCCACCGACAACGAATATCTGATCGTGGTATTTGCTGATTAGTTTCCCCAACCCAGCCGCCCCCATACCAATGGGCAAGAACACCGCGAGAAGTCCAAGGAAAAATACGGATGTCATTAGAAATACCTTCCTCCTTTCCCTGAAAATAGAACCAAGATATGACGGCAATAAGACCGTGATGCAGCATGGCGCGAACAGCGCTGCAATTCCGGCGATAAATGCGGTTATGAGCGACGCGATGATTAATGTTTCCATATTTATTTAAGTTTTGCGATTTCTTTAATCAATTGGTCGTTGGCAAGGGCCATATTTGGGTCATCCAGAGTAAATCTGATTATCCCGTCTTTATCGATAATGAAATAAGTATGGCCGGGTAAACCGCCTGCGTGCATCGATGAATTTAGATATAACACATCATACGCTTTGGACACGGAGCGCGCGGTGTCAAATAGAATTTTGGACTTCGCCAGATTCGGCGACTTGCTTACAATGTTCTGCCATTGGCTTTTAGGATCAATCACGATCGATAAGGCGACTGCGCCCTCGGCGTCAAATCTGGAATCATTGCCGAGCTCCGCTATCTGGTCCCAGCAAGCCGGATAGCACATTGCTCCCTCATTAAAGAAAAGAACAACATTTTTACCCAGATAACTACTCAACCTAACAGGCTCGCCGTCAATGCTTTCAAGTTCAAAGTCGGGAGCTTTTTGACCGACTGCTTCTTTGAAATAAATTTTTTCTTTTGGCTCCTGGACAATAGTGTTTTTTGCCTTAGAGTTTTCTCTGCTGTTGGAAAATAAAATTAATCCGCCGATGGCAGCCGCAGCCACAATGCCTATAATTATAGTTTTTTTATCCATGATGTTGGTTAAAATTAGTAAACAAAAAATCCTCTTAAAAGAGGACGGCAGGCGCACAATATAAGACTCGTTCGACGAACGGTTTTATATAGGCGCCCAGAGAGTGGTTGGGCTATTCTCGAGAAGAGCTAGCCAGCGAGTAAATTCTAGTTTAAATGGAGGAGAAAATGATCCAAAAAATCGCCTGCGGTTATCATACTTCGAGAGCGTGGGCAGAGCTGGATAAATGCCGATGCCAATTCCGGAAGCGACAATCAAAAGGGAAACAAAAAATAGGAGTACAAAATTCGCGACATTATTTCCGAAAACCGCAGTTGAAAAAATTCTAAAAGCATTCAAATGAAAAGCAATATACGGCAGAGCGTCACTCACCTTCTGGCAATTAAATCTTTGGCTGGCCACTGCAATGCAGACATCGTGACCATGTTCTGCACTAATCATTGGGAACAAACCGAAAACAGCGACTCCGATAAAACTTAATACAAGCAAGGCGATAAAAACAGATCTCATGATTTTTCTATTATATGCCTGAATTGCAAGAAAAGCAACCAATTTATTTTTTGCTTAATCAAAACGGACCTGGAAATTATACATCCCCATTGAGCAGAGGCCCTGCAAAGTTGATCCTGATTTTTGCGCGGGCAATTCAATTTCCGTAATTCCAGAAGGAGTCAAGATCGCCCTATATCCGATACTTGGTATCGTGAGGGCTGACGAACAATCAAACGTTCCTCGAGTCTGTACTCGCAAAATTGTCGGTATTCCCGCTTTTGCCACCGATACTTTTGGCGAATATCCCCCTTTTGCACCTATCTCAATAATTTGTTTCCCGTCAACTATAGAAACGTTATCCTCCGGCAGATTAATTTCTGAGCCATTTTTATAACTCGCATAAAAAACAGCCCCAAGAATGAGGAGTCCAGCGGCGATAATAGAAATAACGGTGGCTTTCATATGATTAGTTTACTAAAAATTAAAGATTGGCGGTATCGCACCGATCGCCACCAAGCTATTGATAAGGTTAAAGAGAGCAAAGAAAATTACCACAAGCCCGGCGGTTTTGAAAAAGATTCCAGATTTTATTTTGTCGTGTATGCCAAGCGAGGTAAAGCTCAAGAGGGCTAACACTGGAAATGTGCCGAGCGCGAAGACAAACATTGTTAAAGCTCCTGTCAAAAAGTTGCCGGTTGATAGCGTATAGATTTGCATCGATTGCGTAAACCCGCACGGAAGAAAAAATGTGACAATGCCGAGCAAAACCGGGGTCAGCATATGATTGATTTTTTTGACTTCCAATAAATGGCCCGAAAGAAATTTCGGCAAGGTCGGCTGCAATTTCCGCGCCCACGGAAAAATATCGAGCAAATTTATGCCGAGTATGAGCATGACTATGGCTATAATAAAGCTTAAGGCAAAAGCGCCTGCTCCTCCGAGCTGAAAAGCGGATCCGATGGCTCCTATGGCCCCACCTAAGAGGGAAAAGGCGACGAGGCGTCCAGCATGAAATAGAACTTGAGGCCTAATAGCATCGCCTTCCTTTGCAAAATTTGCCGAGACGGAAAGGATAAGTCCGCCGACGACAGCCATGCATGTTGAAAGCGACGCGATAATCCCAATTAAAAATGCTGTACCGTAGGAAACATTTCCTGAACTAACGAGATTAACAATACCGATTTTCTGCAGAAATATGAATAGTGCAACAAAACCTAAGGCGATGGGTACCGCCAATTTTAAATCCGCCCATTTGGCCGTATGTTTTTGTTTCTCGATAGAAAGTGTATAGCCGTGCGGCCTTAATACTTCGCTTAAATCTCTCGCGATGTGTTCCGGTTCTTTGTCGCCGAAATTGCCCGTCACTTCGACATTGAGATTATTAAGCGACGCTTTTACATAAGACACTTCTGGTACTTCGCGAAGCTCGCTTTCGGTTAGCAAAACACAGGCGTTGCAGTGCATCCCGTTGACGTGGAAAGTATATTTTTTCTTCTCTTGGTTCATAAGGTTTTTGCTTTAATTCGTAATGAGTTAGACACAACGGAAACGCTTGAAAGCGCCATAGCGAGTCCCGCGATTACGGGCGATAACATCCAGCCGAAAAACGGGTAAAGAACTCCGGCCGCAAGAGGAATGCCGACTATATTATAAACGAAAGCCCAAAATAGATTCTGCTTGATCCCCCGCATTGTCATTTTTGAAAGCTTGATTGCTTTCACAAGCTTTGAGATGTCGCCATGTAAAAGCGTGATCCCGGCGGACTCAATCGCCACGTCCGTTCCGGTACTCATGGCAATCCCGACATCAGCCTGCGCTAACGCAGGGGCGTCATTTACTCCGTCGCCCGCCATCGCCACCACACTCCCCTCCAATTGAAGTTCTTTTATTTTTTTCAACTTGTCCTCCGGTAAAACTTCTGCCACAACATCGTCAATTCCAACTTCCCTTGCGATAGAAAGCGCAGTATTTCTGTCATCGCCCGTAAGCATTACGACTTTAATTCCGAGTTGGTGGAGTTTTTTGATTGCGTCTGGAGCTTCCGCTTTAATCGCGTCCGCTACCATAACAACTCCTATAACTTCTTGCTTGGTCGCCAAAATAACAGGCGTTTTGCCTTGAGATGCCTCTTTTTCGAGTTCCGTCCTGTCAAACGAAAGATTAAGATCTGCGATAAATTTTATATTGCCCGCAAAAAATTCTGTTCCATTAATTAACCCCTTAAGCCCCTTTCCTTTTACGCTTTCGAAATGTTCTGAATCTAAAATTGGGATTTTCTTGGCTCTAGCGTATTTGATAATCGCGTGCGCGATCGGATGTTCGGATTTGCTCTCAAGTGACGCGAGAATGGAAATAATTTCATTCTCGCTTTTTTTTGAAAGGTTTCTTATGCTTACTAATTCCGGTTTCCCTTTCGTAATAGTGCCCGTTTTATCCGCCACAATAGCGTCCACAAGGTGAAGTTTTTGGAGCGTCGCCGCGTCTTTTATAAGAATCCCTTCTTTTGCCCCTTTCCCAACTCCGACGATAATCGCAGTCGGCGTCGCGAGTCCCAGGGCACACGGGCAAGCAATCACCAGAATACCCACAAACGAAGTTAGACCGAACGAAAGAGCCTGCGAAAAACCGAGATATGAAGCGCCCACGAAAAGCCATACGCCGAGAGTGATAAATGCAATGACAAGTACGATCGGGACAAATACGGCGGAAATTTTATCGGCGAGAGCTTGAATGGGAGCACGGCTTCCCTGGGCTTCCTCAACCATACTGATAATATGCGCGAGCAAAGTCTCCGAACCAACTTTTGTTGCCTTAAATTTGAATGATCCGGTGGTATTGATTGTTCCGGCAACTACCATATCGCCAATATTTTTTTCCGCCGGCATCGGCTCGCCTGTAACCATAGATTCATCTATATAAGAATTTCCTTCGGTAATAACGCCATCAACTGGTATTTTCGCCCCCGGCTTTACAATCAAAAGATCTCTCTTAACCACTTGATTGAGTTCTACTTCCAGCTCTTTGCCGTCTCTTGAAACTATTGCGGTCTTCGCCTGCAAATTAAGAAGTTTTTCGATCGCGTCTCCGGTCTTGAGTTTTGACATGGCTTCTAGATATTTGCCGAGGGCGATGAAGGTTATTACGATAATCGTGACGTCAAAATAAGTATATTCTACATTTATGTAAGGTTGGAGCGCTTCTTTAAAAGCAACAACTGCGAAACTATAAACAAACGCGGCCGATGTTCCAATCCCGATTAAGGTATCCATATTTGCCTTGCCGTACCTAAGGAATCGATAAAAACCAAGGAGATACGGTTTACCAACTACCAACAAGACATATGTAGCCATCAAAAGCAAAAGATATTTAAAGAATATGTTCAAAACTTCGCCGGGCATGGCAACAAATTTTAACTTTGCCAATATATCCCAGCCCATGACAAAAAAACTGAATGCGGCGAGAGGGATTGCTGAAAGTATTTTCCCTCTCATCTCTCCGATCTCTTTGAGTTTTTCGGCCTTCGATTGGTTAAGCCCAAGATGCAGGGCATGTTCTTCCGCTGACATCCCCATCGACTTCGCCGTTTCTGTTTCCAGAGAATATCCTAATGGTTCTATATGTTTAGAAAGGTCTCGCGGATTGGTTTTCGAATCGTCAAAAGAGATTTTGGCCTTTTCGGTGGCGTAGTTTACTTCAGCAAAATCGACTCCCTCAATCTTTTTTAAAGTCTTCTCAATAATGGAAGAGCATGAAGCGCAGTGCATTCCGATTACTCTATAAGTTTCTGTTTTCATAATTTTATTTCCTTTTAAGTTTATATACTTTGAGAATTTCTTTCTTGGCTTTGTTCATTTGTCCGGATTTAACTTGGCTTAAAATGCATCCGCCCAAATGGTTTTCAAGCAACAAATCTTCGACATTCGAGAGGCCTTGCTTGACAGCGGATGTTTGGGCGATTATGTCTATGCAGTAAATATCCCTCTCGACCATCTCTTGAAGGCCGCGCACTTGCCCCTCAATAATCTTAAGTCGGCGAATAAGCCTATTCTTGCTTTTACCTTCCATATATTTCATAAATACATATTATACCCCCTAGGGGGTATATGTCAAATAACTGCTGCGAGCTTAATTATTTCGCGTAAACAAAATACAACCTCCCGCCAAAATCATCCGTGAAGAAAAAGGAATTCTCGTCGTATTGGAATACGTGGACTGGACGCCCAAAACGCTTCTCTCCTTCGCCAAGGAAGCCCTTCATGAAAACTTCTTGCTTCCCGTCCAACGTCACGCGCAAAATATTGTACCCGTTTCTAATTTCCACTTTATGAGAACCGTGTTGAGCAACAAGAAAAGCTTTGTTTATAAGCGGATGCGTTTTTTCAAAATAAGTAATCCCGAGTGGTGCGGTGTGTGGCCCGAACGACGCGAACGACATAGGAACGTTTTCGCAGGGGATGGGCTCCTGCTTCCATTTCCAGCTTAATTCCTTGTGCTTCTTGCCCCCGGACTCGTAACAATAAGGCCAGCCGTAGTTTTCGCCTTCAACAAGTTTATACATCACATCGTCGGGCACATCGGCGCCTAAGTGGTCCACACCGTTTTCCGTTGCATATAAGGCATCTTCGGCCCAAGCAATTCCCACGGCATTTTTTAAACCGTCCGCGTATACACGCTGATTTTTACCGTCAGGATCCATAGCGAGAATCATCGCGCGTTTATCGCCTTGGGCTTCCTCGCAAACATTGCACCCGCTCCCAACGGATACATATAAGAGGTCGTTGTGAAATAATATAGTGCGGGTGACGTGCCAAACGATGCCTAAAGCGGTTGGATTTTGCTTATTTGGGAACAAGGCGACTGTCTCCGGCTTGGCCGTCGGCGCTTTATCCCCGGGACTATACGGATACCGGATAAGCTTCTCGGTGAGCGCTATATAAATCCAACTCTTGCCATTGCTATCGGCATAGAATTCTACGCTATTCGGGCCACGAAGCCCAGAGAGATAAACAGATTTTGATTTAAATTTGTGGGTTTCTTTATCAAAATCTTCCAAAATAATAATCCTGCCTTCCCGACTTAGATTCCAGTCAACCATATCGGGAATAAAAAGTCTTTTGTCCGGACTCATTGCTATAAAACGGGCCTTCCCTAATCCCTCGGCCGCGACGGCCAGATCGAACTCTGAAGCAAGCTCATATGTCGCTTCGGAGCCGTTTGCAAACGTAACCGTTCTCTGCTCAAGCTTGATTGGAGTTGAATTATCGATTTTATTGCTAAAAATATTCAGTAAAGAATTATCGTCCTTATCATTTAATTCCCCTTCCTTCTGTAAACCAAAATATCCAGCTATGCCCAAAACCAAAACTGCCGCAATTATCAGAATAAACGTTGATATTGCGCTAAATCCTTTTTTGTTTTGCATATTGCAATTTTAATACAGCTAAACTTTTACGGCAAATTCTAAAAGCCCAAATAGAAAACGGGGAAACAAGCCGCAAGCGCGGCAATAATTTGAATTTCGATTTCTGGCGGTATTCATTGTACAAAGTTCGAATGTATTTTGAAAGCAACCCTGATACCGACTAATCGCACGCGCGGAGCGCGTGGTGACTCGAAACTGCCTCGTACGCTCGTATCGTTCCGCCACTGCCTCGCAGAGCCTCGGCAACCCCGAAAGAAAAACACTCCTTGCTTTCTTGATTTGGC
>MFIQ01000008.1 GCA_001778905.1 Candidatus Giovannonibacteria bacterium RIFCSPLOWO2_12_FULL_44_15
AAAGCTCGGACTTCCCTGTCCCGGTTTTTCCGACAACATAATAATGCTGGCGCCGATCGCGCTTTTTTATGCCAAAAACCCTATCCGACCCGCGGAAGTTGGTTTTGGCGAAATATACAACTTTTTCCTGCTCTGTTGCCTGCAATTCCGCCATAACTATATTCTAACACAAAAGTCAACCTACTTTATACTACTTCCTTCAAGTAACAACTCTCACAATAAACAATCTCCGGTCTTTCAGGAGCGTAAGTCGTCTCAAAATTGTTATCGCAGTGATTCTCGCCATGTTCGTGTTTAATAGTATTTGCATAGATTTGGTTCTCTGATTTAGTTCCTGCGCATTGGCATTTTCGTTTCCAGAGTTTTAATGGATTACGCTGTTTAATGCGCTGGTAGTGTCTGCAGTTTGGACATAAACGCGGCAGGGGTAAATTCTGTTTGCGCAGAAAATTTAATTCTTGAGAAATAATCCTAAATGCCTCGGTGCAGTTTTCATTACACTTCCCCTCGTGCTCGCAACCAACGATTTGCTCAAGAATTAAATCTTCTACGTCTTTGATATGGTCTGGAAGATCTTGAGATTTTATAGTGATTTGATAGTTTCTTTTCTCTGGCTCTTTCCATACATAACCTTGTTTGAGAGCTTCTTCTTTGGTGAGTGGAAAGTATTCCTGCGCGACAGTTTCGTTATAGGCGAATAGACTAAATTCCGACGGGGGAAATTCCCCGTATTTATAAAAGTGGCTCCTCTTATCGACATATGGCATGTCGTTCATTTGCTGAATTATTTTCGGAATTAATGCTTCGTATTCCTCTTTACTGTATTGTTTATTCAAAATACAGTAGCTTTTGTTTTTGATCCCAACGCAACCAAAGCAATCATGTGAACCCCGACTATTATATGAATAGGTAATGTCGTGAGATGAGGAGGTAATGAGCGACAACTTTATCCTGCTCGTATTCGAAAATGTTGCGATCGAATCATAGAGTAATTCCGATTTATGCCCGCCGTGATCGCAGTTTCTCGCATCCTTTAAGCCCCATCCTCCCAAAAAGAAATTCTTTACATCTTCGGCGTCATCAATATCAAAACAATTCACGGCTTTTTTGGCATTATAAATATTATTTCCAGTAGACCCAGGTGCCTTTACAATTTGAGCAAAGCGTCTCGGAAATTTCAGCTTGAAGGCTTGAAATTTCTCTTTAAACACGCTCATCTTTTTGAAGCTGCCGAAGTCAAACTCTGCGATTTTTTGTGCATATTCCTCTTTGGTGTATTGCTCGTTGAATATTGCGTAGGATTTGCTGCGCAAATTTACGCACCCCACGCAGTTATTGAGATTTGCGCCGTCGTAAATAAAAATTGAATCGGTAGAATCCCGAACGTACTGGCTGAAAAAAACTTTATAGGAATTCTCAGCATCAATATCCTCGTAGCACAGCTCGCACTTATTGACCCAATACGTTTCATAGACATTTTTGCTATGGAAGTTAAACGTGGAATAGGCCGAATCTTCATTAAAATCTCCACCGAAAACTAGATAACAATTTTTGTTGTCCGTGGTCATATTGCAGTATTCGCTACGCACATTGTTCCAATTAAAAAGATTCATCCACGGAACTCTTTTAATGAGCTCGCCAAATTGTTCTAAAAACGGCCGAGAGAAATCAATATCATGGCCATAACTCATTGGATCCCACTTATCAGATTGCCAGTATTCCTGGGTATAGATAGTCGTGGGCTTGTCTGCCGAAAAAATCGAAATGACCTCTTCGCCCTCCAGCGATTCGTTCCTGTGATAGAGCATCCGCTCATTTCGAAACGAAAGCCGACGCATCAACTGGCAATTGGGGCACCATGTCGGCGGCGGCACCTGCATCTTTTCATAAAACTTAAAATCATCCGGTTCGATGACGAAGTTTTGTTTGCAATTTTGGCATACGAGCGTTTCTGAATTCATATCCATTATTATTGACTATTTTTGAGAAAAATGCTAGATTAAACCAAATTTCCTTAATTTATTTTAGGAGGTAGGTTGAATGGATAAAGTCCTGAAAATAGTTGCATCATTCCTAATACTTGGTTGTGGCCTATATTATGTGTGGATAATCGGCGACGGGGAACCTGCGGGGACATTTGCAACATGGTTTCTTTTCTTTATTGCTGTGACTGTAAGTTTGACCAGTTATAAATTCAACAAAGGAAACGACGCAGAGGAAGGCAGCTTGGATTTGTCCGACAATATTATGAATCTGTGCGATGTCTTCGTTGTGACCTGCATAGTCGTAGCAATATTGGCGAAGCGGGGTTGGAGCATTTTCCCGATCAGCACAACAGACAAGATTTGCGGATCTCTCTCGGCACTCATAGTCGTTATCTGGTTCATCAAACGAAATCATTTCACAACAAATTTATCCTCCCAGTTCATTTTATTCATTGCGTATTTCCCTACTTTCTCCAAACTTTGGCACGCTAACACCAACGAAGAGTCATTCATACTGTGGGGAAGCATCTGGCTAGCTGGATTGTTTTCGATTGCAGTCGCGATGAGAAAAAATGATCTATTGGCGACAATCTACGCCCTCAGAGCCTTTGTGATGGTTTCGGTCATTTTGATTCTCATGATCTCTAAAATAGGCTCTCAATAAAAAGGACGGACTTCACATCCGCCCTTTTTTAATTCAAAAATTACACCATCGGGGCGGGGCCCTCCTTTTTCCCATCTTCTTTTTTCAATTCCATTTTTTCCTCTATTTTCTCCTCGCTTTCGGCTGGTTTCCCTTTCTTCCCGAATAAAAGCTCTTTTTCTTCCGCTTCGAGTTTCGTTTTTACTTCCTCGACCGGCATCGCGTAGGTTACCCGGACATTTTTTATAATCTCTTCCTTAAAACTTTTATGCGGGGCTGGCATCACATTCAAAGTTTCCGCGGAAAACGGGTCGTAAGTGTTTCCGTCTATAGTCATTTTTACGTAAAACTCTTTCATCCCCAGATTCAGCATGTCTTTCGCTTTAAAAATCGGGGTCATTTCTGATTCAAGACGCTTAGCATCGTCCCCGCCAATCCTAAATATGACCAACGTTCCGCAGTTTCCTAAAACTGTCGCCCGGACCGCGGGAAGTAATTGCTCCAAATACTGGTGAGCGACCGTGAGGCATAGTCCGTATTTCCTCGCTTCCGAAAAAAGATTCTCGAAAGTATTCGTTACCAAATTATGAAACTCGTCAACATACATATAAAAATCCACACGCTCTTTTTCGGGCAAAGATGCGCGCGCCATACCTGCTTGTTTGATTTTCGTAATAAACATTGATCCGAAGAAACTTGAATTCTCCTCGCCAAGCCGGCCTTTGGAAAGATTTATCAAAAGAATTTTCTTTTTATTCATTATCTCCTCGAGATCTATTTTATTCTCCCTCTGCGCAAAAATATTCCTCAAAAGCGGGTCGGATAGAAACTGTCCGAGTTTGTTTACAAGAGGGATAATCGCTTCCGTATCGAATTTCTCGGACCAGTCCGCGAATTCAACCGCCCAGAAGCGCTTAACCATGTCGTCAGTAATATAGTCGACGACGCGTTGGCGGTATTCGCGGTCTGTCAGCATTGAGATCATTCCGCGCATGGTCGCCGCGGGGTAATCCAAGAGGGCGAGAGTTGTGAACCGGAAAACGTGCTCGAGCCGTGGCGTCCAGTTGGCGCCGAATTGCTTTTCCATGACTTCAATTAACCCCTGAGTAAATTGGTGCTTCATTTCGGGGTGCACATTATCCAGTGGGTTGAACGAAACGGGAAATTTCGTGTCCGAAGGATCAATCACAACGACATCTTTAATCCGCTCTTCCGGAACAAAATTCAAAATTTCCTCGATAACGTCCCCGTGCGGGTCAATCAAGCAAAGCCCGTGCCCGTATGCGACGTCTTGGCGTATCAATAATTCCAAAAGTTTCGATTTCCCGACGCCAGATTTTCCGATTATATACATATGGCGCCTGCGATCGTTTCTTTTTATGCCAAAGATAAACTTTTTTTCCTCAAGAGCAGCGACATAATTCGTGCGCCCGAAAAAATTTACGTTTTTCGGATCTATGCGCTGATAGACCGGCAAATCCGGAGGCGGAGGGGCATGAGTTATTATCTGGACTTTTGATTCGTTGGCCATATTAAATTATATCATCTCGAGTTCTTCAAGAACGTTATAGTAATGGCGTAATGCTCTTTCCGCATCCTCTCTTTTTATTTTATAGCCGGGGGTATGGACCAAGTTGTTGCGCATTTTATGTGCATCCTTTAATTCCGGGATTGAGTGGACCTCGCGCTCTGAAATTGAAGCGATTCTTTCTCCAAGCGTTTCTCCGTCAAAACCAATTCTCTTAAAAATCTCGTCAACCAAACTATCCGCTTCGACAATCGCGAGCCTCCAATCCGATTCCGTTCCCGCATTGAACCGCTGCATTATTTTTATCCAGTGTTCCCCCGCAAGTTTCCTTTGAGGCAAAGTGCTTTCTTCGTAGACGAGCTTGTAGTTTGGGCGAAACTTACGAAGTTCGTAAATTACATAAACGATCCCGATAACAAAAAGCGCTAAGAAGAAGATAAAAATAATTTTGAAAAACCCCAAAATAGAATAGATGGCGGAAAAATCCCTTCCGCCGCCTACGCCCGAATTTCCGGACAGAAAATCTGCAATCCATCTAACCAAAAATCCCCCTCCGATCGGATCAAAGTCCTCCATGTTGTTTCATGATACCGGGCAATTCCCTGTTCCCCTCGCGAAAGATTGGTAAATTTGGAGGAGGGCCCATCTTTTTTGCTTCTATCCTTTCCATAATTGGCTGGGTTACGACAGCCTCCGTCGGAAGGTGCCAAAGCGTTGCGAGCTCTTCCGTATTTAAAAGCGAAAGTCTTTGCGAAAACGAGGAAGTAAAAATATGGAACTGAGCGAGTTTCCCCATAAACGTTCCCTGCGGCAATCTGCGGGTGCGGAAGTTGTCCCACAGCCGCGCCTTGTGCGCTGCGCCTCGCCTCTTCGGGAATATATACGGATATTCCCAAATCCATGTCCTAGTCCAAGTTTGATAATTTACGTCGAAATGATTCGAGTTGGGAATGCTGAACTGTTGGAAAGCAATGCGAAGGCCTCTATACGGCAAAACAATATTAAACCCTTCCTTTGGAGCCAAATAAACATACCTAACCACGGTTTCAAAATAGTTTTTCGTTGCTTTGCGCTCAATCGCTTTCATCGTCTCCGTCTCTCCGGGCGTTCGCGACGATATTGCACCAATGGTATCCTCAAAATCCAAGATCGCCCCTTTCTTTGGGGCTTTCTTGATAGCTTCTTCTTTAAGCCGTTTAATCTCTGCTTCCGAGAGTTTAACTAATTTATTGGGTGGATTTGTTGATGCTGGACGGGCGACAATCTGCATCATTACAACTTCGTCTGATTGAATCTTAGAAAGAACTTCAAGCAATCCAGCGATCGGATCGATATTCTGCGTTTCCTCGTCCGACTCAAATTCCAAATATGTCCGAACGGGGTATGCATTATTCTTCGCGAGAAACATTTCAAGACCGAATATTTCATATCCGTTTCTGTATAGATCTGGGACAGATTTCGGAAGGCGATTCAAATAATCTTCCACCTCTTCGACTTCGCAGTCGGGATAATGTCCATAGAAATTCGCTTTAATAATATTGATATAGCGCGCCGGTATGCGCAGATAAAAATGGATGTCCCCGCCGAAGCTGACAATTTCAAAAGAGTACCATTGCGTTGTCTCCCCGTCCCAATACCATTCATACATATTGCCGGGCGTATTGCGGAGAGCCCAAATGTTCATCATTATCTGCTCCATAACTTTTGGGCCCCTTTTGGCTTCCCGCGGCAATTTTATATCTAATACCGTCCAGACTATCTTGCTCTTGAATAATGCCTGCCGCCAGGCCATCCATAACGAAACGAACATCCAGCCAAACATAAAGGTCAGCCAGACCCACCAAAGGCCTAATAACACATCCTGTATTTCTGTAAGGATATCCATAAAAAAATTAAAATGTGAAAAAACTTAAACGAGGGCAATAGACCCATCATCCAAAGATTTGAAATTGCGTTTATCTTGGAGATTTATAAGTATAGTCGCTGTTTTAACGTGGCGCTCTTTTAGAACCTTCTCTATCACTTTCTCTTTTGGCAGAGGCCCCGCCGAGGCCAGGATATTTTTTATCACGTCTTTTACTGTTCCCGGCTGGTAACCCCATTCGCGAAGAGCATAAAGCCCGCGCCCAACCAAAACAAACCGATCATCTTTAATCAGCTCGTTGTGGACGGTTTGCAGGTGTGCAGGCTCTGATAGATTTTTCTTAATCGCTTGGGTTACTTCGGAAAAATGCATGGGCGATCCGTGCTGCTTCATCACCAAAAACGCGAGGTCGCGAACCCCTCTTGGAGAGATGTGGGGAGAGTCAGCCAAGCCCCAGCCCCCCAGCTGGTTTTGGGCAACCATTTTTGATATTGAAAGCCATGATTCAAGCGCATCCGGTCCGAGATTTTGGCTAAAATTAGTTTGGGCAATTTGGGCAAGCTTTGTCTTAATCTCCACATCTTCCATTGGGTCTTTTCCTTCGAGATCCTTGTGTAATTTGCGCAGAGTTTCGTGGCAAGCGGAAGCAAGCTTCTCGTCCGCACTCCAGCGTCCGGAAAATTCTTCGTCCTCTTTGATTCGCTTAAAATCCTGGGCTAAAGTCAAAAGGAACCTGATGCTATTTTTCTCCTCTTGCGTTTTTGCAAGAGAAGACAAAAATTTTTCTTCCTCGACAATGCCCCCGCGCTTTAAAAGCTCGGATCTTAGCGCATCAAAAACTTCGTTTTTTTCTTTGATAGCGTCGTTGGCATTCAGCTTTTTTAACCCATATGCCTCAATCTGCCTGACCCTCTCTCTGGTAATTCCGTAGGAATTGCCGATGGCCTCCAAAGTCTTTCTATCCTTTGATTTCCCAATACCAAAACGGCGCTCTATGACATCCCTGACCCGTTTCGGGAGCGCTCCCAAAAACTCTTCGCTAACCTTAATAGCGTTAAAAGACTGCATATATCGTTATTAAAAGATAACATATCCCCCTCTCAAAGTCAAACTATTGACATCCATGGGCTTTTTTGTTTTTACACCAAATTTAAATCTTTAGTCACGCCAAGCCGAGACGAGACAAGACCGTAGTTTTGCATTCCCATCAAAATGCCGAGACCGAGAAGAAGAGTTATTGTATGCGATCCTCCGTAGCTCAAAAACGGGAGCGAAATCCCGGTAATCGGCAAGACTCCCAAATTCATGCCGATATGGATTATAAAATGGCTTAAAATCATGAAGAAAAGTCCGATCCCGAAAAGTTTTTCAAAATTTGATTCTCCCCTGAAGGCCGCGTTTAAAATTCGCCACAAAAGCAGGGCGTAGAAAGTAAAAAGCACAAGTATTCCGACGAGCCCCCACTCTTCCGCGAAGGCCGCGAAAATAAAATCCGTTTCGTGCTCCGGCAAAAATTCCAGGCGTGACTGGACCCCGTACCCGACTCCCCTGCCAAAAATCCCTCCTGAGCCGACGGCGATCATGGATTGTACTGCGTTATATCCCGCGCCACGCGGATCCAGCGCCGGATTCAAAAATGTGAGGACTCTGGCCTTCTGATAAGGAACGAGTATGAATAGCCACGCGACCGCGAACGTCAAAATACCAAGCGCTAAAACTAAAAACAAATGTTTCTTTGAAACTCCGGAAACAAATATCATCCCAAACCAAATCGAAACGTATATTATCGCCGACCCAAAATCAGGCTGAAGAAAAATCAATAAGGTGGGGATGGCGGCATAAATTCCGGATATAATAATATGTTTAATGTGGGCGATCTCCACGTGTCTTCGGGAAAAATATTTGGCTAGGACTAGAATTAGAACAAGCTTCATAATCTCTGCCGGCTCGATTGAAAATAACCCGAGCTGAATCCATGCGCGGGCTCCTCGGACCGCGTTAACTAAAATTAAGAGCGCCGCCAAAATTAAAATTCCGGCAATATACGTGGAAAATAATAGCCGCCCGCTCCTTAAAATCCTCCAATCAACCGAGGAAGCCAAAAAAAATAAAACAAAACCTGTAAAAATCCAGATTAATTGCCGGTTGAAATAATAATTGGGGTCAATAACCCCGAATGCATCCAAATTGCCGAGTCCCTTCATCGTTATGAGCCCGGCCAAAAAAAGAGGGACCATAGCTGCCACAAGAACGATGTCAATATTTGGCCTGCCTAAAATTTTTGCCATTATTCCGTCAGATTCGTCCGCAGATATGCTTCCGTTGAGGAAGCGAATTCAACCGGGGTGCGCCACGTGAAAAAAACTTCTCTCGAATCCTCTGCTGAAATTTCGTCAATTCTTGTTGAGCTCACTCCAACCGTGTTCCCGAAAGAATCGTTCAGCGCAACCGTGACATAAATATTTTTAATCGGAAAAAGCGTCTGGTTTTTCAATACAACTTCCGCGCGTCCATTTGGAGCGTTTTCGAACCCTTTTGATGATACAAGAATGTTGGCCCGCTCCTTATCAAACTTTTTCCACTTTATTTCTTTAATTTCGATCGTCGCCCGATTCGCCGTTCGCTCTTTTGTCGCGATTCCGCTTTCAAAAATCATAAACTTTTCTCTTGGGTTTAAAAATGTTTTGCCTTCTATGGAGCCTACGAGGACATTATCAGAATATAGAAAAAAGGTGTATTTAATTTCTCTGGAGCCATAATACAGGTTTGGATTTTCAACCAAGGCCGCGATGTCGTAATTTCCAGGAGTTACCTCGAACGGCCGCGTCCATGATACAACCAAATCTTTCGGGTCGATCACGCACGCCTCGCATTCCCCTCCGCAATCAATTCTTTCTTCGTGCTGGTTTAATTTCTGATCCGAGCAGGTAGGCGCGGGCTGGAATGAATATATAACCCAGCCAACAATCGCAAAAATAATTACCGCCAAAACAGCTAAAATCTTGATCTGTTTTTTTAATGCCCAGGATAAGGCCATAAATACATTGTAATAAAAAAACGCCGTCTCCACGAGGGTACGTGAAAACGGCGTTTAAGTTTGGACGGGGCTAGCCAGAAAGGTAATGGGGTAGGGAGTGGAGGCGAACCTAACCCCATCAGCCAACCCCTGGAGTAAGTGGCAGCAGATTTTAACAGGGTGGCCTACCGAGTTTGGCTATCGCCCCGTTAATCGTCTCTCGTATTTCCGCAAAGATTCGGCAGATTCCGATAATAGGCATCATCAGAGCCATGAACATCCTCTCGAGCAAATCGTCTCTGGCAACCGCCATCAAAACCAGATATAAAAAGTTTGATGCCATGCAAAACTTGCTTTTGCGAAGCTCGTCGATGTTGCTAGCCCTGCATATTTCGTCGAACTCGTCGCGATTGAGCTTCTGCCAGCCCATTTCGATTTCGACAAGCCGGTAGCAAAGAAAACCACCGATAAAAATCCCGGCCACGAGAGCAATAATAAGATCAACCATAATTCACCTCCGTTTTCAAATTCGATTCACTCTACCAAATAAAAACCCCGTCGGCAAGGACGGCATTTTTTATTCTTAGATAAGAATTATCGAATCCCTGCTTTTTTCTCCAGTCGCAGAATTCGCTCTTCTAATGTCTTCACATCGCCCAATCTATTCACCTGTTTCAAAATCGCCTGCAAAACTTGTCCAAGCTCCGAAAAATTCCGTTCGTTGGCAGCAAATCCCCTATCCATAGTTTCAAATCCCTTATCTATCTTCTGTCCCATATCATTAAACCCGCGCCCAACCATACCCGCCAAGTGCTCAGTTGTAATTTTCTTTGCCTTAGCCATATATCTAGCTTATAAAAATAATCGCGTCTGTCAACGAATAAAAAAACGCCGGACTCCTCTGTCGAAGAATCCGGCGCGTTTCGGCTTAATCGGCCGATGCCTTTTGAAATTAGAGAATCATGCCACTTTCGCTTTTTTGCGCAGTTCATCAAGTACCGCATCCCACTTCCGCAAAAAGGAACGGCCGCTTTCCCCAAGGGATGTTGGCCTTTCCCAAATTGCAATTTTTTGGATATCAGCTAGATACTCTAAGGCGCCGCGCACAAAAGTTTCTAGCGGAATCAAGAAATCGGTATGCCGATCTTCGTTCATTATCTTTGTATGGCCGCAGATTGGTATCCTGACCATTGTTCCGCGAGTTTCGAGTTTAACCCTCTCCATAATCTCGAGCATGGGACGAAAAACTTTTGGCAGGCGTACAACGGGCCAAAGATGAAGTGAACAGCTTCCCTAAAGGTCTCGTTTGTCATCCCAAGTGCGCGATGCGGCTCGAAATCATCCTTCGAGACAATCTCCCAAATTCTAAATCGGATAAACGTCTCTCTACCAATCTCCTCCAAAAAAGGTGTCATAAATTTCCCCTTTCCAAAATTCGTTTTTAATTCCTGCTCACCATAGCACATCAAAAAATCGTCAGCAAGACGGTTTTTTGACCTTGAGAACCTAGTTCTGGCGACTACCTACTTTCCCTTTTGAGTATCATCGGCAGTACGGCGTTTCACTACCGTGTTCGGAATGGGAACGGGTGGGACCACCGCCTTAAATCACCAGAACCAGATTCTCAATAATCTGGCCACCAAAAAATTATTTTAAAGCACT
>MFIQ01000009.1 GCA_001778905.1 Candidatus Giovannonibacteria bacterium RIFCSPLOWO2_12_FULL_44_15
AGCGGAGGGATTTGAACCCACGACCTACGCCTATTTTTCAAAAAAGAAGTGAGCCACCTCCCAGATTCGAACTGGGGACCTTCGCTTTACAAAAGCGTTGCTCTACCAACTGAGCTAAGGTGGCGATTTTATTATTTTTCTGCCTTCTCCTTATCGCCGTTTTTATTCCCGTTGAGATTTTCCCAGTACTCCGATCTCTGCGAAATATCAAGATTTATCGCCTTCCCGTGGATAGTGTCAGCGGTGTGTTTAAGCCTGACTTCGAGCTTTAAGACAAAAGACCTGGCCAGATTTACTACATATTCAGAAGATTTCAACAGTGCGGGCAAGAAATTATTTCTTAACTTAAGAAACGTGGGGAAAATTAAATTTTCCCACGTCTTACTTCTTAAGGATTGGTTAGCTTTAAGCCTTAATTTAAGCTCGATTTCAGGAATTAATTTCGTCTCTCGAAAATATCCTCGAGCCAGAATATAAATTCCGATTAAAGAGAGTCCGAGGATAGACGGGTAAATTATCATATTACTAGAGTTCTAATTTTTTAAAAGCGGAGATTTCAATTTTCTCCCCAAATTTTCCAATAGCTTCTTTCAGATATTGAGAAATTGTCAAAGAGGGATTCCGTATGTACTCTTCGTCTAAAAGGCTCTTGACGTCTTGGGCCTCCGAAGAAGCGATCTGCATTGCGATCTCGCGCGCGAGATTCTGAAATTCTTCGTTTTTCGCGACGAAATCCGTCTCGCAGCTTAATTTTACCAAAACCCCTATTCGTCCGCTATGGACGTAGCTCTGGATTATGCCGCTTTTTTTATAGTCATGACTGAAACCCCCGTCTTGGCGCGGAGCTCCTGGATCAAATCTGTGGGCAACTTAGCCATTTAAATTCGCTTTTGATAATCCGTCTTGGTAAGCTTTCGCCAATCTTTCCAAAAGAAATTCTATGCTGGAAGAGGCAGAATCGTTTGAGGGAATTGGATTTGTTACTTTTGATAGATCGTTATCCGAAGACAAAATTGCGATTACCGGCAATAAAACCCTTCTTGCTTCGGAAAAGGCGGTTTTTTCCTCTTTTGGATCCACGATAATCATGGCCCCGATATCGCCCTTGAGATTCTCGATTCCCGAAAACTTTTCCTCAAGAGTCTTAATCTCGCGCGCGATCCTTAACCTTTCCTTCTTTGTATATTTTTCAAGCTCCTTTGATTCTCTTTTCTTTTTGAGGTCCTCGAAATATTTAATCCTGTCTCGAATTATTTTAACATTGGTCAGAGTACCTCCAATCCATCTCCCAGCCACGTAGCTGTGTCCAAGCGCCTTCGCGTGTTTTTCTATCAATGCTTTTGCAGAAGGTTTGGTTCCTACCCACAAAATGTTTTTCTTCGCCTCGCCGATTTTCCTCAGAAAATTTTCCGCCGCCTCGAGCGATTCCAGAGTTTTTTCCAAATCAAAAATCTCTACGTTATTTTTAACTCCGTGTATAAAATCGGACATGCTCGGGTGCCTGTGCGAACGCGAATAGCCAAAGTGTACTCCGGCTTGGAACATTGCCTCAAACTCCTTGTCTTTATCCGCAACTTTTAACTTTTCGGCTTCGTTAGCTACTTCTGCCATATGGGGATTAGTTTAATATAATTTAGCCCAAGATGCAACTCCCGCGCCCCTTTTCTTTTTGAATAGTTTTTGCTATTATAGTCCAATATGAAAGTTGAGATACACCCAAAATACTTCCCTAAAGCAAAAATTAAATGCGCGTGCGGCAATATGGTTGTTGTCGGATCAGCGAAAGAAAGCATAGATATAGAGGTATGTTCGTCCTGCCATCCGTTTTTCACGGGAAAAGGCAAGCTAATTGATTCGGCAGGGAGAGTTGAGCGGTTTAAATCAAGGGCCGCAAAGAAATCGTCTCCGAAAAAGAGAAAATAAACATGGGAACAATAATTCTCGAAATACGAGCCGGAGCTGGAGGCAACGAAGCCTCAATATTCGCGCATGAGCTTTTTAGGATGTACCAAATTTACGCGTCCAAACAAAGCTGGGATTGGAAAATTCTCGATGATATGGTCGCAGAAATAAGCGGGCAGGGCATGTGGGAAAAATTAAAACACGAGTCGGGCGTCCATCGGATCCAGCGCGTCCCAAAGACCGAAAAATCCGGCCGCATCCATACGTCCACGGCTTCCGTCGCCATACTGCCGGTTCCGACCCAAAAAGAAATAGAGATACGAGAATCGGATCTTGAGGTAACATTTTCGCGCGCTGGCGGCCCTGGAGGGCAAAACGTCAACAAGGTAGAAAGCGCTGTCAGAATCTTGCATAAACCGACAGGCGTGGTTGTCTCATCGCGCGAAGAACGGTCGCAGTTAAAAAATCGCGAGCGGGCGATGAGCGTATTGAGAGCAAAACTATTCGACGAAAAGCGTCGTAAAGAATCCGAATCCCTCTCGAAAGAACGCAGGGAACAAATCGGCACTGCCGATCGTTCGGAAAAAATACGCACATATAATTTCCTCCAGGACCGCATCACCGATCACCGCATTAAAAAATCCTGGCACAATATCGAGTCAATCTTGGACGGCAACATGGATGCGATCGTAAAAGCTTTTTCTAAAGCTTAATTATATTCAATTTCCGCATACTCGCCTCTTTGAATACGAGATTTTTTGAGGTGGGATAAGAGCGTATTTAAGCCTGTCCCGTGACCAATAAGAAGAGTTGGTTCAGGTGAATCATTTTTTAAAAGTTCGTCCAATAAAGATAAGTGCCTACGCAAAACCGTATCGCGAGATTCGCCTCCGTATTGCGTAAAATCGTAATTAAAATATGAACCATGCCACAATCCCTCCATATCAAAACTGCTTGGAATGTAAGTAGCGGAAACTTCACTTCTTCTTTTTCCCTCAAGCGAACCGAAGTTACATTCCCTCAAACGCGGGTCATAAATAATGGGGACGTTTACATATTTCTTTACGGCGCTTGCAGTCTCTCGCGAACGCTTTAAATCCGAACTTACGATTTTTTTAATTCCCAAAGGTTTTAGTTTTTGCGCAAGTTCGTCGGCTTCGATCCAGCCGCGCTCGCTCAAATTTGTGTCTGTGTGCCCCTGCAATCGCCATTCGCGGTTCCAATCCGTCTCGCAATGCCTGACTAAAATGAATTTCATACTATCTCTGCGCGGTTCTAGAGATTATATCAATCTGTTCTTGATATTTTGTTGCGAGTCCCATAACATCGTCTCCATAGAAGCGATAAGCTGGGTTTTTCCAATTCGATCCCGCGAGATATTTTAAAGCCGCATTATATTCTGAAGTATATGTCCGGGCGCCCGCGCCGTTATCGCGCAACAAAAGCCCAGATGCGACGAAGGCATCAAGCGGATCCCATGGATTTGGAGGATTGTGCCCCGTTATTTTGGCAACCGCGCCTTCATACAGAAGCCAAGTTGTCGGGATAAATTGAGCCGGACCCATAGCTCCTCCGCAATATCCGTACCAGGCCTTTTTTGAAACTGGCATTGAATCGGGGTTTAGCCCAAGGCGAGAAGTAATGTCTTTGAACGCATCCCTTTGTTTCGCGCACCTCGCATGCGATAAGTCTATGCTCCAATTTCCTGTCCCGACATTTGCGCCTAAATTCGATTCTTCCGCGATAATCCCCAATAGAAACGCCGGCCTGATGCTTGTCCCTTTTTCCACCTGAAGGGCGTACTCGAGAGCTTTTTCAAATGGGATAGCTTTCGAGCCGTTAAGCAGGAAAAGTTGCGACCGTATAGCGGCCGCGTTTTTGGCCCGTTCGTCTAATACTTTTTTATATGCTTTCTCCTGCCCTCGAGTAAGGTCTAATATTCTTTTTTTCTCCCTCTCTTTGTCCTCAATGCTCTTCTTCTCGAGTTCTTGTATAGTCTTTAATTGCAATTCTTGAGCCTTTCTATCTTCGAGGTCGCTTTTCTCCGCCTCAGCTTCGCCCTTATCCGTCCTTATCTCCTGGAACGATTGTTGGAGCGATTTTTGTATTGTGTCGAATGAATCGGCCTGAACGAAAAATTCCGACAAGTTGTCGTACGCCAAAAGCACCTCCACCATCGAAGACTGGTCGATTTGATAAAGCTCCCGCAGGAGCTCCGAGAGAGATTCCTTTTCGCGCTCTATTTTATTATCGAGCGCCGAGATAGCCTTATTTTTTTCTCCTATGGATCCTTGGATACTAGAAATTGCAATATTTCTTGCCCTTATCTCGAGTTGCGATTTCTTTATCTGGGCATCGAGCAATGCGATATCGCGCTCAAGACTTTGAGCTTCATTCTGCTTGCCCTGGATGATATCCCTAAAGCCGCTTATTTCTTTCTCGATCGCGGCTAGTTCCGCTTCCAGTTGCGCCCTTCGATCGGTAACCATGGACGGGTCAATCGCCTGCGCGTAAACATAAAAAGCGGGTACCAGCAATAAACTTAGCCAGAAAAATCGCATACTATATTATAGCAGACGCGGGTTATTCCTTCTCCTTACCGGCGCTTTCTTTCACCTCGCCTTCTTCAATTGGCTTCTCCTTCTTTGTAAGGACTTCGATTGATTCAATCCCGGACGCCGCTTGCGCCTCTTCAGCTTGAAGCTCCGCCTCGCTCCTCGGTGCCTCAATAAGCGCCAAAACTTCCTCCATACCCGAGTAAGTTTTAACTCCCTTCGGCAATTTAAGATCGGAAACCGTAAACTTGTCTTCTAAATTTTGGAGTTTTGTTAAATCAACTCTTATCTGGTGGGGAAGATCGCCAGGCAACGCTTCAATTTCCAATTCATGGTGAACCTTCACTAAAATTCCTCCAAGCTTAAGAGCCGGAGGCTCCCCGTCAAATAAAAGCTCCACCTTCGCTTTGATCGGCTTATCCATCCTCACCTGCAGAAAATCAACGTGGACCGGGACATCTTTTATCGGGTCAAAAGAAACATCGTGTATTAAAACATTTTTCCTGTCTACTCCGATCTCAAGCTGAACAAGGCTGGACTCGCCCGCCTGCTTAAAGACTTTTTCAAAATCGTGCCCGGAAATTTCAAGCAAAAGCCCCTTCTCGCCTGCGCCATACATAACCGCAGGGATTTTTCCCATTCCCCGCAATTTTTTAACTTTTTTTCCGACTACTTCCCTCTTTTCGGCTTTAATTGGAGTCATGGCTATAAGTTAAGCATAAATATCAATTCTAATCAACAAAGCTGGGTTGATAATCCTGATTTAAGATAATTTCGCGGGTTATCGCACCAGAGATTTTTTTGCCTCTAACCTCAATTTCCAGAAGAATGCTCTTCATTGTTTCTTCTGAAAAATTCTGGTCGAAAATGAAATTTCCCAAGCTATACGCTATGTACGAATCCTTATAACTCTCGACGGGTTGGGAAACGTGCGGATGATGGCCGATTACCAAGTCCGCTCCGGAGTCGACGGCCAAATGCGCCAATTCGCGTTGGCGTCCCGAAGGTTCCGGATGATACTCTTCCCCAAAATGAAATGATGCGATAACAATATCTGCGTTAACGCGAGCCTTCCCGAGCGCTTCTACTATGTTTGGCACTGTCGCACGCACGCCAGGCCCCGGAAAATCTGCGAAACCGACGAGCGCTACACGCAGACTGCCAATATTCAATATTGCAGGCTCCGTGCTTGTTCCGATTGCCATAATTCCGGCGCCATTGAGGTTTGAAAGCGTGTCTCTAAAGACTTTTCCTCCGCGATCTCCAGAATGATTATTTGCTACGGATAACGCGTCAAATCCCGCAAACTCAAGCCCCTCCAGAGCGCGCGGATCAATTCGAAATGAAATAGCAGAACCTGAATTAATTCCTTCGTCGGCAGAAAGCGGCCCCTCGAGATTACCAAAAAGAAAATCATACGCGCGGAGTTCGTCCGCGATATTGAGAAATGGGAAACGAAAATCCCCACCGCCTTTTTTCAAGATCTTTCCCTCAACTGCGCGATCCAGCATTATATCCCCGACAAAAGCAAGTTTCAGGTTTTCTTCATTCAACCCTGCGCTTATAACGTTTGCTGTTATTCTCACTGGAGAAACATATATTTGAGTAGGATATAAGACTTCGGCCAAAAAAGCCGAATAAATCTTCGCGTTAAAAATCGCTAAGCTAAAAATAATAACGAAAAGGGAAATAAAGAGAAGCCCCTCCTTATTTAAGCGGACATGCATACGATATTAAATTAAAATATTAGGCGGCTTTTGGCCAGAGAGCGCAGCGATGATGTTTTCCGATGCAAGTTCAGCCATTTTATTCCTGGTTTCTTCCGTGGCTGATGCAAGATGTGGAGTTATAACTATATTTTCAAGGCCGATTAAACTGGGTTCGATCGCGGGTTCATTCTCAAAGACATCTATCGCGGCGCCCTTAATTACGCCTTCCTTCAAAGCTTCCGCGAGCGCTTTTTCGTCCACAATCGAGCCGCGCGATGTGTTGATCAGATAAGCGGTTTTTTTCATCATTTTAAAACTCTCCCTGTTTATCAAATGCTTTGTCGCAGGCATCAATGGAACATGTATTGAGACGAAATCCGCATTTTTTAATACATCTCCAACGGCAGGGCAATAAACGGCGCCGGATTCTTTCTCAAATTCTTCGTTACGCTTAACGTCATAATATAAAACTTTCATCTCAAATCCTTTTGCGGCGTGATGCGCGACTCTTGAGCCGATGCGTCCGAGCCCGACGATTCCGAGCGTTTTTTTGGAAACATCCGTACCTAAAAGCATCATGGGCTCCCAGCCGTGATATTTGCCTGCTCGCGCGAATCTTTCACCTTCCGATATTCTGTGCGCGATTGCGAGGAGCAATGCAAAAGTGTGTTCGGCAACGGTGTCGGTTAAAACCCCAGGGGTGTTTGTTATCATTATCTTTTTCTCTTTCGCGACCGCTACATCCACGTTATCAAACCCTACGGCCATATTCGCGAATATTTTACACTGCGGTCCCGCCGCTTCAAAAACATCTTTATCGATTTTGTCCGTCAATAAGCAGAAAACTCCGTCATAATTTCCTTTTTTTAAAAAAGAAATTAATTCGTCTTTAGATAAAACCCTATCTTGAGGATTTACATCAATGTCATATTTAGCCTCAACCAATTTTTTTATCCCCGCCTCGGGTATTTTTCTAGTTACAAAAATTTTCATTTATTTCCTAATAATCTTAATTATAAAAAACAACAATAAAGTCACCAACAAGGGGAAAATAAATAGAGGTAGTGCGGGATTAATACGCGCTAAAACCATTGGATACGAACCCCAATCAACCGGCTCTACTGCCGTATTAAAGCAGGAAAATAAATAATTTATGGAACAATATGCATAGTCCCATGGTTGAGGGTATACGACCTTCCAAAGCGGCAAAAAATTAATAATCAACCACAAGACAACGAACAGAGAGACAAAAACAGCGGTGTTTTTTGAATGGAAATTCATCTTTTTGAATTATAGGACTTCATTTAATTATAGTCTATGCACAATACTATATATACTCATTTCTTAACGGTCGTAAGATATTGAGTATAATATATTTAACCTATCTAAAGCCAAAATAGGAACGCAATTCATGGTCATTTTCAATCCTTCCGGATTCAATTAAAATAAGCTCTTTCCCAAAAGTAAAACCTTCCCATAGATCAAAAAAATCCTTCGGCAAATGATACGGATATACCCATACGCTTTTTTGAAGCTGAAAAAATCCAAATTCCTGGAGTTCTTTGCGTAGAAAATCACGCCTCCCTCGTACTTTCTCCGGAATATCGAAAATTAAAACGCGCCATTGCCCATCCCAACTCCGCGCCTTGGCCATCTCAAATTTCAATTTAATATTGTCGGCAAATTTCTTTCCTTTTTCAGAAAGCACATACGCCATTTTATTTTTTCTTTTCTTCCCAACAATCAATCTGCGTTTTTCCAAGCGCTGTAGCGCATTACGAAATGATTGGCGCTTCGTATGTTTGCAGAAAGTATGATAGTACGGATGCGGCCAAAATGATTCGACAAATATCTCCCGACCAGCACAAAGGATAAGCAACGCAGCGTCGCCTAATGTATATTATACTCTATCTCCCGAGCCGAATAATTTAATTTTCTCCATTGTTTTTGCTCTGACAGTTTCTATCGCGGGGGTAAGAATCTTATACGGCGTGGTCTCATCTGGGTTATTCGCCAGAAAAGTGCGGAGCGCCCAAGTGTAGGCTACGCGAATCTCTGTATTTATATGTATATTGTTTACCCCCGCTCCGATTGCGGCTTTAATTTGGTCGTCCGGCGTTCCGGATCCGCCATGCAAAACAATCGTTATATCGCCGATAAGCGAGCGGATCGCCTCGATTCTTGCGATATCCAATTTCTTTACGTTTGCGGCAATTCCGTGCAAGTTGCCAACTGCCGGTGCAAAACGATCAACCCCGGTCTCTTCGACAAACCTTTGAGCCTCTTCCGGCTTGGTCAAACTTTCGGGAGGAATCTCGATAACTTCCTTGTATATTTTTGAAGATTCGGTGACTAAATATCCAACCTCGCCCTCAACGGAAATTTCATGGTTTTTTGATTTCGCATATTTTGCAACCTCTTTAGTATTTTTTATATTTTCTTCCAAATCATGAACGGATAAATCTATGTGAACGGAGTCGTATCCGGCATCAACCGCTTCCTGTGCAACTCCGACGGACTTATGGTGGTCGGCATTCAGGAAAATTGGCAATTTATATTCTTCGCGGTATTCTTTTATCATCAGAACCGCTTGCTTAGCACCGATAAACCTCCTCTCTCCTTCGGAAGTCCCGATCATAACCGGAGATTTCAATTCCTTTGCGGCCTCCAAAATCCCAACCAAAGTCACTGCATCCGAAATATTAAAATGCGGAAGTGCCCACCTTTCCTCCCGCGCTTGGTTTAAAATTTCTTTAAGCGTCATATCAAATCTTTTTTGGTTTATAATCTGCCGGGGCTTTGGCTAAATATTCCTCCAGTTGTTTTCGCGACAAAAGTCCCTCTCTTGCGCCTACATATTGCACAACCGACATTGAATTTATCGGCGCCCATGATAAAGCTTCGGAGATATTCTTTCCTAAGGCTAGCGCCACAACGAAAGTCGAGGAAAATGCGTCGCCCGCGCCAGTCCGTTCGTACGGAGGTTTGGGATCCGGGTAAGGTGGCATAAACCAAGCATCGCCGCCATCGTACGCGTATGCTCCTTTCGGACCATCGGTCACGACGACAATTTTAGGCCCTAACCCTGCCAACATTTCCATAAGTTTTTTCACGTCAATCTCATCAGTTTTTAAAATTCTCCGCGCTTCCTCGGTATTCGAGATAAAGAGTTCGGATCGTTTATAAAGCCCGGCAAGTTTTTCCTTCCCAAATTTCATCTGAAATGTCCCCGGCTGTAGGGCAAGTTTTATGCTTTGATGTGAATTTAAATATTTTTCAATCTCGCCATGAAATTCCAAAGAATTTTCTGCCGTGGAAGAAAGGTAAACCCATTTTGGCTCTCCAATATCGGGTAATTTATATTTATATTCCTCGTGCTTAATTAAAATCGTCCGGTCATCTTCGTACCAAAGAACATAGTGATAATTTGTTTTCTTTTTATGGTGGGTGCTGACGAATTCGGTCGCGACTTTCTCCTTTTTAAGCGCCTGAAAGCATTCTTCTCCAAAATAATCTCCTCCTAAATCCGACACCAAGGCACTCTTGAGCCCTAGGCGCGCGGCCGCAACCGCGGCGTTGGCGCTATTCCCGACGGCGGGAATTACCCAGACATCCTCATATGGAATTTTATCCGCGAAGCGCATGCAAATCTCGCAGCGCTCTCGGTCAATCGTGCAATGCACCGACGCTTCTTTAATCCTAATAAACGCGTCGGTCACGGTATCTCCAATCGCGATAAAATCACTTCCCATAAATCTCATTCATCTTCCCTCTCGTAATCGGACCTGCAACTCCGGTTACGGGCAAGCCGTATTTCTTCTGGAACTTCCTGACTGCGGCT
>MFIQ01000010.1 GCA_001778905.1 Candidatus Giovannonibacteria bacterium RIFCSPLOWO2_12_FULL_44_15
AATCGCTAGTAATCGCAGGTCAGCTATACTGCGGTGAATACGTTCTCGAGTCTTGTACTCACCGCCCGTCATTGCAGGGAAGCCGGGAATACCCGAATACCGTTTTAACGGTAGAAGGTAAGCTCGGTGACAAAGCAAAAGTCGTAACAAGGCACGGCTAGCGGAAGCTGGTCGTGGAGTTTCATTAATTTAAGATTTTATCCGCCGTTGAGGTGGAACGAACTTAAATAGTGTCGGTCCTAGCAGTTCGCTAGGCATGAGTATTGGTCTTGGAGCTCAAAATTAAGACTCTGAGTCCCGACAGATATCGGGATAATGATACGGGACAAAAGAAAGAATTTATACTATACTAAAAGGGTCGATTATTATTTATAACGAACCCAAAATAAAATGGCTAAAGACGACAAAAAGCCTGCATTACCGGAGATTGAATTCTACGACTTAAAGTCGAAGAAGAAATTCATGTCTACATCGTGGAGAATTGTTGAAAAAAGCGGGCGCAATTTCGCGGTAACTAAATCTCCAACAGGTGACTACGAATGCTGGAAAGTCTTGGGAAAGGATCAAGCGGCGGAGCTCAAGAAGGCTGCTTAAGAATCTCAGAGCTTCAAACAAAAAAGCTTTAGGGCGTTTTTGTTTTGCACGTTTGCGAGTATAGTTCAGTGGCAGAACGCTGTCCTGATAAGACAGAGGCCGATGGTTCGATTCCATCTACTCGCACTTCGTTATTTATGTTATAATAAAAACATCGGCTCGAACCATATTTTAATTTTGGGGGAAGAAAATTTTTTAATCATATGAACAAGAAAGTTATCATCATTGGTGTTGTGATTTTGATACTTGGTGGAGTAGTGCTCTATTTTGCTTCGCAAAAAACTACGCCAACTACGAACCAATCTACCAATCAAAATGTAGTGCCTGCCCAAAAACTGTCCACTGGAAATAACCAAACGCAAAGCGCCGCCCCTGCGCTTGACTTCTTTGCTGGTGGGAGTATTTTCGGAAGCTCGTTTGAAGTTAAAATTTCTGGTGCTCATATTACTTATCGAGAAACAACGCAGGGCGGCGCAAAAGAAGCGAATAAAATTGAACGCTCATTGCTTCCAGTAGAACTAGACGGTATTCGTAAAACTATTTCTGATGCTGGTCTCATAAATTTGCAATCGCAAGATTTTACTAAAGAACCGCTTGTGCCAGACCAAGCGTCATATCGAATTACCGTATCGCTTGATGGCAAAGAAAATAAAATCAACTGCGGTATTCCTCCATCTGGCACAGAACCGACCACAAAGTGCCAAAAGCAAATTGATAAATTGAGATTGAAACTTAATAGCATATTGGGTGTAAACATCTATTGATTTTAAAATGCTGCCAACCTTCGACGAGCTCAGGTCAAGAAGAAAAACTTGAAATTGTCATCGGTGCGGCTCCCCGCCTGCGGCGGCGAAATGAGTTCGGACTATTTCAAGAATACTGCACATTCCAGGCCGCATTTTTAAGTTTTTCCTCACTACCTTTTTTAAGACAGGGGTCGAAGGTCTTGAGATCTAGCAAGAGCGAGAGGAGATTCCCTCTACGCGCACACCTTAATTTGTGCTACAATAACTTTATGAAACAACTTGATCCAAAAGCAGTTTGGTTATTCTTTTTTGGTTTTATTTTGCGGTCAATTATACCAATAATAATATTTAGTATTTGGGGTTCAGTATTCTTAAGTGATTTTAATCAAAATCTTGCTGGCAATAATGAGTTTTCGTTTGCCTTCCTGAATTGGTTGTGGGTTATCATTCCCATATTTCTTGCCTCATGTTTTGTTTGGGCTAAACTTACCTTCCACTTTTATCGCTATGAACTTCTTGACTCTGGATTTCGCAAAGAATCAGGTGTTATTTATAAAAAATACGTCACTATTCCCTACGATCGAATTCAAAATGTTGACATCAACCGTGGCATTCTAGCTCGCATCCTTGGACTTTCTGACCTTAACATCCAAACGGCCGGAGCGAGCGCAATAGTATCACGTTACGGCGTAATGGGCGGTGGTGCAGAAGGAAGATTGCCCGCAGTTTCTATGGCAGTTGGCGAACAACTTCGAGACGAACTGATTCAGCGAACTCGCCAATCTAAAAATCAAGGACTCTAAATTTTTTAAAGAATTTTGTCGCCACGTAATTGACTTTTTCATAATTTTCGCATATAAATAACTGAAATCTACAGGAGGTGTCAGATGATATCGTTCATTTTTTTATTAGTCATGGCTTTAGTACCGCAAATGGCCAATGCCGCGGCAAACAACTGCGGAAATAATCGCGAGGTATTCGTGCCGAAAGGTATATCGTCGCCGGGCGATTTTGCCAAAATTTTCGGCATTAGCTTCCAAGCCCTGCAGGAGGTAAACCGCGGATTAACGGAGAGGAATTTCCGCGCAGAAGAAACGCTCTGCGTTCCGATAAAATCGGATGATTATTTGGTACAGATCGAAAAAGATAAGGCAGCTTGGGAAAAGAAGATTGCAGGCTTGCGCGGCGAACTTAAGGCGTCCAAGAAAAAGATAGGCGATCTAAACGCCGCCCTTGGCGCAGCGTACATTGGCTGGCGCATAGTCGCGGGGACATTGGTTGTCCTTGTTGTCTCGCTTGCAGTAGTTAGTCGAAGGCTTTATCGCCATACTCATCGAGACGCAAGAAGAAGAACACTCCTTAGGCCAAGTTATTTCGAGCGGGTTACTCAGCGGATGACAAGATCGCGAACAGCTCGCCGCCGGTAAATATAATTTTAAATCAAGAAAAAAAGCGGGTGATCACAGGACCTCCCGCTTTTTAATTGGAAAAAGTCGGCACGCTAGCAATGTGGGCGGATCAAGTCAACGATCCGGTGCAGGATATCCGGCTTGTGAAAATCCCGATCTGATATGATCGTCTTGGTATACCACATGCAGAGCTCATACATCTCCGCTTTTTCGAGCGGGATTACCGTGCTCCGGCGCGTGTCGTAGTCAACAGCGCGAATAATTTTCAACAAAACCGGAGGTTCTTTGATCAACTTGCCCAGCGAGCACCGATCGTACCACCATTTTAAGACTTTGCTTCCTTCATAACTTAAGACAATCTCCAGATCGTTTCCGTTACGAATTAAGGTTGCCATTCCATCCTCCTTTCAAAAGTAACTCTTATAGAATATAATCGCGTATTATGGCCCCATCGTCTAGCCTGGCCTAGGACACATGGTTCTCATCCATGAAACTCGGGTTCGAATCCCGATGGGGTCACCACTTCGACTTCGCTCAGTGTAAACGGTTATAATGAATCATGCCCACTGCGGTTTGGATTATTTTAGGAATTGCGATAGGCGGGGTTGCCGCTTATTTTATCCGCCAGCTGGCGGATGTCCGCGCTAAAAGGAGCGGGGAGGAAAAGCCGAACGAAGGGATGCTTATGCTCCAAAACCAAATGAACGAACTCGCGCGGAAACTTGATCGCGGGCTCGGGCAATCGACGGATATAATTCAGAAGCAATTTGGGGAATCAGCGAAGATAATACGCGAGGTGACGGAACGGCTGACCAAGCTGGATGAGACAAACCGGCAGGTTGTTAATTTTGCCGAACAGTTACGGAAGCTTCAGGATGTGCTTCAGAATCCGAAGCAGAGGGGAATTTTAGGAGAATATTATTTGGAGACGGTTTTAAAAAATGTTTTGCCTCCGGGTTCGTTTCAGATGCAATACAGCTTTAAAGACGGGAATATTGTGGACGCGGCTGTATTTGTCGACAAGCGGATTATCCCGATCGATTCTAAATTTAGTTTAGAAAACTATAACAGGATACTTGAAACCGCGGGACTTGAAGAGAAGAAGAAATATGAGAAGGCGCTCGTTAACGATCTTAAAACTAGAATTGACGAGACTTCGAAGTATGTGCGTCCACAGGAAGGAACTATGGAATTTGCTTTTATGTTTATCCCGTCGGAGGCCGTTTATTATGACCTTTTAATAAATAAAGTTGGCTCGGTTATTGAGGATAAAAATCTGATCGCGTATGCGGGGCAGAAAAAGGTTATTGTTGTTTCGCCGACATCGTTTTTGGCCTATCTGCAAACGGTTCTACAGGGACTAAAGAATCAGAAAATTTCCGAACAGGCTCAAGATATTATAAAACAAGTCACTTCGCTTGCTCGTCATCTTTTGACCTACCAGGATAACTTCCAGAAGATTGGAAAAAACTTAGGCACTACAGTTAGCGCTTATGATAAGGCGTACCAGGAATTCTCGAAAATCGATAGGGATATATATAAAATAACGGGGGAGTCGATCGAATCCGAACCGCTGGCTATTGCAAAACCGCGGGAGGAATAGTAATATAATTTCATGTCAAAATTCGCAGTAATAAAAACTGGCGGAAAGCAATATTTGGTCAAGGAAGGGGAGAAATTGCGGGTTGAGAAATTGCCTCTTGATAATAGCGGTTTAATCGCTTTTAGTGAGGTTTTGGCGGTTGGGGATGACAACGGCATTGAGGTTGGCAAACCGTTTTTGAGCAATTCTAAAGTTGAAGCCGAACGGGTTGGCGATGGAAGGTTTAAAAAAGTTATCGTCGCCCGGTACCATTCCAAAACTAGATACCGCAAAAACAAAGGCCACCGCCAGCACTTCACGGAGGTTAGAATTAGTTCTATCGCTTAGCGAGTATATAAACCTAACTAAAGATTGATAATTGACATTAAATATACTATAAAGGTCGAGGTAGGTCGATTTAGGTCGAACATTTAAACTAGATTTACTTCCTATTCTCGAAAGCGTGCCGGAGCGTATCCCTATCGGAATACTCAAGCTCGGTTCCGGTTGAGAGTCCGCGGCCGAGGTTTGTAATCGTAAGGCCGCGTTTTTTTATAGCCTCCCCGAGCATCTCCTCAATAAAATGCCTCGTCATATCTCCTTCGGTTGTGGCCGAGAGGGCTAGGACAATTTCTTTGATTGAATTTGATTCGCCAACGCGCGCCTTTAATTCCTTTAGATTTAATTTATCTTTTTTCTCGGGCTTAAGCGGGGACAATAGTCCGCCCAATATAAAATAACCGCCGTCGTAGATTCCGTTTTTCTCGAAATTTTCGAGGTCGGCATCTTTTTCAATGACCAAAAGCTTCGATTCGTCCCTGGACGGGTTTTCGCAGACCGCGCAATATTTCGCTTTCCCTGCTTGCTTGTTAGGCGGGCCTGAGAATATCCGATAGCACATTTTGCAGCGCGATATCTCGTCGTTTATTTTCAAAATAGAGCTTGCGAGATCTTTAAGGTATTTTGGGTTCTGGTCCGCCAATGCGTAGGTGAATCTTCTCGCCTGTCTCGGGCCTATGCCGGGAAATCGCTGAAATAATTCGGCCAACTTTGAAATTATTGGGTCATTCATTTACTTCAAAGTTGTCAAAATCAGAATTAGAATCAAGTGATGAAAAACTTGCCTTATCCGGATTAAAATAAAGGTCGACTTTGCCCAGGGGGCCGTTCCTGTGTTTCGCCACCATAATCTCAGCCTGGTTGGGCTTCGACGAATTTTCCTTATAGCGGTCTTCCCTGTAGATGAATAAAACGACGTCCGCATCCTGCTCGATTGATCCTGATTCCCGGAGGTCGGAGAGGCGCGGGATCGGAGGGTGCCGGCTTTCTACCGCGCGCGAAAGCTGAGATACGGCGAGAACAGGAACGTTTAATTCCTTCGCCAGTGCTTTAAGCGATCTAGAGATTTCCGTAACCTGCTGGACCATGCTGTCCGAGGAAGTTCTTGGCTGCATTAGCTGGAGATAGTCGATTACTATCAACCCTAATTTTCCATTGTCTGCCTGAAGCCGCCTTCCCATCGCTCTCATTTGAAGAACATTGTTGGAAGCCTCGTCGTCAATATAAAGCGGGGCCTTGGACAGGCGTCCCAACGCGTCCCTTATTCGAGCGAAATCATCTCCATCGTCCGGAATCCGACCGGTCCTCAATTTCCATAGGTCGACATGAGCTTCAGCGGAAATAAAACGGTCGACAACCTGCTGGGTGGACATTTCAAGCGAAAAAATACCGACTGGTATATTTTTATGGACGGCAGCGTAGCGCGCGATATCTAGCGCTAGGGAAGTTTTACCGAAAGAGGGGCGCGCAGCCAGAATTACAAGATCGGACTTTTGGAATCCCGCCAAGATATTATCCAGCTCTTTAAACCCCGTAGGGACCCCGCTCAATTCATTTTTGTTTTTATGCAGATTATCATACCGGTCAAAAGCTTCTCTAAGCGGCTGATCCAATGAAACAAATTTTTGATGCAGCGATCTTTGCGCAAGGGAAAATACTTTTTTCTCCGCTTCGTCGAGCAGGACATCCGTATCTTCATTTTCATTATATCCCAATTCGCCAAGCTCTCCCGAAACTTGTATTAAATCGCGTAAAACTTTTTTCTTATGGACAAGTTCGGCGTAATGGTGGACATTGGAAGACGTTGGAACGGCATTTACTAAACTTGTTAGGTACGAAACGCCGCCCACCTGCTCTAAATTTCCTTTTTCTCGAAGTCGGGACGACACCGAGAGAACGTCAATCGGTTCTCTTCTCTCAAAAAGCTCCATTACTGCGATAAATATTGCTTGGTGATTCGGGCGATAAAAATCTTCCGCCCGAATTACGTCCATTACTTTGTAAATCGCGCTGCCGTCAATAAGCAACGATCCCAAGGTTGATATTTCTGCGTCAACATTTTGAGGAGGCATCCTCATCGTTTTTGAGTGGAAGGGTGACTCTATTGGTTTTGATGTAGATTTTTCGTCCATGGTTACTTATTTAAGATAGTGCTCGCGACGAAACTGGGCAAGTCTGGATAGGAATAACTTGTGCCTAACTCGCTCTTTTAAGCCGTGCGCCCTGCGGCGTATCCTCTATTATATACCCTGCTTTAAGAATTTTATCCCTTATGAGATCCGCTTCCCGCCATTTCTTATCTCTCCGCATGACCTCTCTTTCTCGAAGAAGAGCCTCCAGCCCGGCGGATGCCGCAACTTTTTTTACTTTATCCAATCCCAACCCAAGAATCTTATCCGCGTACAATATTTCGTCTCTCCCGCGAGCCTTCCAAACCAGCGCCAGAGCTTTCGGAATATTTAAATCGTCGTTTAGCGCCGCAAGGAACTCCATTTTGAACTTTTTTAAAACTTTCGCGTCGGATTTCGGCGCCAGAAGCGCTTTTTCCTCTAATTTCTTTCGAGCATTCCTAGAAGCCGAAAGCGACTCCCAGCTAAACGATAGGGGAGAGCGGTAGTGTGCGGTAAACGTCAAATATCTGAAATCGAGAGGCTCGAACCCTCTCTCTTCTATATCGCGCAGTGTAAAAATATTGCCGAGGGACTTGGCCATTTTTTTCCCGCCGATGCTTAGGTGTTCTCCTTCGGCAAAAAATCTGGCAAATTTCTTTCCGTATGCGGCTTCAGATTGCGCGATCTCATTTTCGTGGTGAGGAAAAATCAAATCGACTCCGCCGGAATGAATGTCCAGAGGCATACCCAGATATTTGATGGACATCGCGGAGCATTCGATATGCCACCCCGGGCGGCCTTCGCCGAATGGTGCCGCCCACGAGGGCTCGCCCTCTTTCTTGAATTTCCATAACGCGAAATCCTGCGCGTTATTTTTTTCATATTCATCGCTTCTAACCCTGGCTCCGATTTTGAGTTCCCGCGCTTTCAGCCGTGACAGTTTTCCGTAATTCTTGAATTTTGAAATATTAAAATAAATCCCGTCGCTTGTTTTGTACGCGACTTTTTTTTTAAAAAGGGTACTTATCATTTTAATCATCTCCTGAATATGATCTGTCGCGCGGGTATATTTTGCGGCAGGAAGGATATTCAGAGCCTTAACATCAAACAAAAATCTTTTTTCATAAAACGACGTGTAATTTTTGAGTGTTTTTCCTGAATCTTTTGCTCCGTTGATCGTCTTATCATCAACGTCGGTAAGATTCATTATTTCCTTAACTTTGTAGCCGTTTAATTCAAACGTCCGCCTCAAGAGGTCGTCAAAAACAAAAGTTCTCAGATTGCCGATATGGACAAAGGCGTAAACCGTCGGCCCGCAAGCGTAGAAACGAACCGTTTTTCCTTTAAGTGGCTTAAAGTTCTCCTTTTTTCGCGAGAGAGCGTTATAGAGCTTAAACGGCATTTTTATATTCTACACTCGCGAGAAAATCTGGGCAATTGCGATTGATATCAGGACTATTGCGAAAGCGATTAGTTTTTTCCTGTTTATTTTTTCTTTCAGAATAAAAATTGCCGCGAAGTAAACAAGCAAGGGCTGGATTGAGAATAACAGCATTGTGTAAACTATTCCCGACCACTGATATGAGAAATAAAACAGTAGCCACGCGATTGAGGTTAAAAAATTAGTCAGGAACAAGTACCCTAGCGCAGAGGCTGGAATTACTTTAACTTGCTTTTGAAAAAACGGCGTCACTGCGGCGGTGACGATGCCCATCCTCAACGTTTCCAAAGAAATTGGGTTCCAGTCTTGAAGAAGGATTTTAGACACCGCGGCTGCCAGAGGAGCTAAGGCTAGGGACCAAATTAAAAATGGGAGGGTATCTTTCTTGATTAGCAAATGCCCACCTTCTAAATGGGACCAGACGATTGCAGCAGCTGCGATAAGCGCCGGGATTAAAACCGCATAATTTCTTTCATCGGAAAACACTATACCTGAAAAAATAATTACCGGGAGGGCCGTAAGGAGCCCGATGACTTCCATTTCGCTAAGCTTGTCGTGTTTAAGTGCCCTGTAATAAACCACGTTGCTAATAATCGTCAGAACAACGGAAGCAAAAAGCCACCAAAATGTTCTATATATAATTTCTCGGCTTATCGGAGGATCGAAAGCAAAGAAAATCAACAGATATATGAAAAATATTAAGGGGAAGCTGACGCCGATGTATGCCCTGAAATCTATTTTTTTGAAAGATAAAATTACTTTATCTAAAGAAAAAGAGGCCGCCTGAAGTACGGCTGATAAAATTGGAAAAATCAAATCCACTTTCTGGATCTGAAAAAGATAAGCATCCCGAATACTACGAGCACCATTATGCCGATGATTATCCAAAAATCGTGCTTAAGCCCGACTATAGGCCGGGATACGGTATCGATAGCGAAAATCGTCGCAATCAAGGAAAGGGGAAACGTAAGGAGGGCTAGCATCGTGAATATTTTGACGGTTTCGGTTGAGCGCCTGGATTGGAGAGCATTGTATGTGTCGTAGAGGACTTCGAGCGAGTCCTTGTCGTTTTCTGCGAGTAATATGATTCGCCTATAAATCTGGGTGAGTTCGCGCATTCCTCCTACAAAATCGGGGCCCAGGGTTGAGCGCGCAATTGGAGTAAATTCTTCCATAACCATTCCATGCGGCCGGATTGAGCGCGAGAAATCGAGGATGTCCCTACGCAGAAGCGAAATTTCCTCGATCAGCTCTTTGCGCTCGACCGAAAATATCCTGTCTTCGATGCGGTCGATCTTTTTTTGGATGTGATCCAATTCGCTTAACAAGTAGTCGTACGCCCTGCCCCACATGTAAAACAATATCTTGCTCGAATCTTTCTCGAATAATTCGGAGCGAAGTTTTAAGTTAGTTTGAATTTTCCCAAAAATATTTTGAATCGACTCAATCGGCTCGTAATGAATTGTCAAGAGAAATTTCTCGCCGACTACAATATCAAGCTCTCTCGAATGATGGTGTTCCTTATTATGATCGTAGACAGGGAGTGGGAGTATCAGATATAAATACTTCCCATGGATTTCGGCCCTGGGGTGGAAGCTAGGCCGGGATATTTCCTCTGATATCGGACGGGGAAGCAAAAACTCCCTAGCCAATTCGGAGATTTCGTTAGGGGAAGGTTTATACGCGTCAACCCAGAGTACGCCTCCTTGCTCAATCCTTGATAGCATGCTTATCTTATTCTAATATATGTAGATATCTCCTGCTATGGAAATGTCTGGACGAAAGAAAATATATTTTATTTTAACGGCGCTCATAATTATAGGCGCCTCTTTTGCGGTTGGGGCCGCGTTTGGGTATAACCAGAGACCGGAAATCGAGCGCGTTTTTGGCGTTGCAAACAAATCCACGCCTGCCGGCGAGGAAATTGACTTCTCTCCCTTTTGGAAAGTGTGGAGAGTTGTCGGAGAAAAGTATGGTCTTCCGGAAGAAATTGACCAGAAAATGAGACAGAAGATGGTTTGGGGCGCGATTAACGGCCTTTTGACCCCGCTAGACGACCCGTATACGGTGTTTTTTCCTCCCGCCGAGAAAGAATTGTTTGAATCTGAAGTAAGGGGAAATTTTGAAGGAGTCGGCATGGAGATTGCTATAAAGGATGGAATCTTAACGGTCGTATCCCCACTGAAAGGAACTCCGGCCTCAAATGCTGGAATTAGAGCTGGGGACAAAATACTCAAAATTGACGACAAGGAAACGGACAAGATGAACGTTGAAGAGGCTGTCGGATATATCCGGGGACCGAAGGGTTCGTCCGTTCGGATCACCATATTTTCGCCCGGATCCGATAAACCGCGCGAACTCAGCGTCATCCGAGATACTATACAAGTTCCGGCCATTGAGACAAGCCGTGCGGGAGATGTTTTCATAATTAAATTAAATATTTTTTCGGAACGAGCCGCCTTTGAATTCCAAAAAGCATTGAGGGAGTTTGTATTATCTAAAACCGATAAATTAATTATCGATCTGCGCGGAAATCCAGGAGGATATCTCGACGGCGCCGTAGAGATTGCTTCGTGGTTTCTTGAAATAGGAAAACCAGTCCTTCGGGAAAAATATAAAGACGGGAAGGAAGACGTTTTGCGTTCGCGCGGATATAATGCCTTCCCAGACACCCTGATAGTTATTTTGGTAAATGAAGGTTCGGCCTCAGCATCCGAAATCTTGGCCGGAGCCCTTCGGGACAACGGTAAAGCAAAACTTGTCGGCAAAAAAACGTTCGGGAAAGGATCTGTGCAAGAGCCGGTCCAGATTACAGACAGTAAATCAGTGGTAGTAGGAATGCTTAAAATCACAATCGCCAGGTGGTTGACACCCAACGGCGAAGATATAACAAAGCAGGGGATTAAACCGGATTACGAAGTAGACAACCCGACTCCCGAGGAAATTGAGGCAAAAAAGGATCCACAGCTTGCAAAAGCGCTCGAGCTTTTAAACAATTGGCCCTCCGTAAGGTAATTATGAAAGTCATACTCGAAAAAGATGTTGTCGGTCTGGGGAAGCGCGGGGACTTAAAGGAAGTCAAAGAAGGATATTTCCGCAATTTCTTGATGCCGGTGAAGCTTGCGGTTTTGGCAACAAAAGAAAAAATAAGGGGGCGCGAAAGAGAAGTAATGCTGAAAGATAAGGCAAAAAAACTTTCGGAGGAGAAGATCGCAGAGGATATAAATAAACTCTCCGGGCAAACTATCACTCTTGAAGGGAAAATAAACGAGAAGGGGAGTTTATATAAGGCAGTGACCACGAAGGATATCGCGAAGAAATTAGGGGAATCCGGTTTTGCCGGGATATCAGCAAATTGGATTATGATCGAAAAACCGCATAAGGAAGCGGGGAAGTTTGAGGTGGAAATTAAAAATCCAGAGGGTAAGAGTGCAAAAATTTTTATCGAGATTCGAGAACAACACTAACGACGTTAACTCTTGAGGTTTTCCCGTCAAATGAAGTTTTTCGCTTCGTGGAGAATTTAACCAATCCCGGCTTCATCGCGTAGAGAGTCCAGTCTCTGCCCGCCTTAACGTTTTCACCAGGATAAAATTTTGTTCCGCGCTGGCGGATGATAATCGCGCCAGTCTTGGCATTTTGGCCGGCAGATAATTTCACCCCTAAATACTTGGGCTTGGAATCCCGCAGATTTGATGTTGATCCAGTTGCTTTTGTATGTGCCATTTTTTACAAAATTTTAATTTTGGCTAAAAAATGAGCATCCGCCGAAGCTTTAGCGAAGGCGGAAAACTCTGTATAATTACTATATGTTACGCGAATGGCTCAATAAAGTCAAATCTAAAGAAAACGATATTTTGCTTATTTTTACAGTTCTAGCGGTTGCGGTTATTGGATTTGCGCTTGGCAGAATTTCCGCGATTAAAGAAGGCCAATTTAAAATCAATGTCTCGGATGCGAAATTACCGGAATTAGATAACACGCTACAAGCAGCTTCTCCTTTTGTTGGCTCAAAAGAGGGGACGGTATATCATCTGCTTTCGTGTCGAGGAGCCAAGTCAATTAAAGAGTCAAATAAAATATATTTCGGCACCAAAGAGGAGGCAGAGAAAGCCGGATACAGGCCCGCGGCCAACTGTCCGGGATTATAAGATAGGGGAATGTGGCTTTCCTGGTATATGGCACGTCGCACATCATTGATTTTGCGCGCGTATCTTATGCGACATATGTCATATACGTTCTCTATTTCCCGTACTTCTGTGCTGCTATCTTGAGAGGTCTCTTCGTCTTACAAAAATTCTGGAATGTGTCCCACGACATGAGGTATTGCCCATTTAGCAATGCCTTCTTTTTTTTACTTAGGAGCTTGTCTAGTATTTCTTGGGATATAGTGTTATTCATTTGAAGAAAAATCACCGGGTACTGTCTCATATATTCAGAGCGGTACTTATTAAGTTTGTGATTAAGACATCCGATTAAATTACGCCTATTGTTTGGATAAAAGACGTCTGTGCAAAATCCTTGTTTGGTATCATAAACAAAAAAATCAGCCCTGGTACGTCTGTCATCAGTAAAAAAGTATTCGCGGTGCACAAATTCCTTACCAAAAATCTTTTTTAGAAATTCGTATACTATTTGCTCTGTCTCGTGGCCGCGCTTATTTATTTTATGCGCTCTCTCGCTACTATGCGCCCCGCTCCTAAAATCTAGTTGGGTCTTTAAATTAAGTTGTTGTCGCAATGACACGAGTCCCCCAAAACTTCTTTCGATTGACCGCGCTGACGGCAAATAAGGGAAAGTATCAACTTCGGTAGCAGTAGGATACCTTCCATGCTCTTTGTAAAAATGGCCTAATCCAGCAGCTAGCTCTTCTAAAGTCCAAGACTTTTGATTTCCCATTTTTTGCCTGCGCAAATTCATAATAGCAATCATATTGCAATTCTATATGTCGCACAAGCTATTTTGCCCTATCCCCTAAGATCTCTGGCGGCTTTCAAGATAGGCGTCCAGATATAGTCATGCGCCTTTCCCCAGCCGATTTTCGCCCAGGGATAAACAAAATTCCAAACTACCGAGAAATTATCCTTGAGTTTTTGATTGTGGGTTAAATCCCCTATTGATACTCCAAGCAGACTAACTACTACTATCAAGAGAATAATGATTATTAATGTTTTTATCATTGCGATTGGTTTATGTCTGAGGCTTTGAGCCAGTCCACATTAATTATTTTATTTTCCGACGGACGATATAATATTACTCTATCGGCTTTTTTGTAAATTAAAACCTTATCTCCGCTCTTAGCATTCGCAAAAAAGATTTTCGATTTTAATTTGTTCGGATCCGTAACCGTCGCGATTGTCGGCGTTTCTCCTTCCGGCAAGAGATAAATCTTGGAAACGTCGGAAACGACATCCGCACTTCCCTGCTTCAAAAAATACTGGTACGTCGCAAAACCACCCACTCCAATTATAATAACGATAAAAATATAAATAAAAAATCTTTTTGAAAATCTTTTTTTGGGCCGCACCCTGAATTCTTCCGACAAAGGCTTCCGAGGCTGATTAATCCGGATCGGTTCTGTCTTTTGGGTTTTCCTAACCCTTATCTCGTCCACGGTAATAAATGCAAACTGTAAATATCAAATTTAAAAAATTTACCTTTATTTTCCACTTTGATTTTTCACTTTTAAGCTTTTCTTCATAGTAATTATGCTCGATGCTAACACATTCGCAATTTCGATTAACTCTTCCAGCAACGGGTTAATCTCTTCTTCACTACCTTTTTTAGTATCTCTGAGTAATGACAACCAAACCTTAGATTCATTTGCGGATTTTAGGGAATGGGTAAAAAAGTTAATAAAATCTTTTTTAGAACTGGCCGAACTTGCTTCGGCATAATTCGCCAGTACACTGGTTCCGCTACGCAATAACTGTTTTCCCATCACGGAACAAGAAGAATCTTTAGGCAATTTGTCGATAAACTTTATTAATAGCAGAACCCAGTTATATAACCTTTCCTTAAATTTATTTTTAAAATCTTTATTGTCATTTCCCATTTTCTCGTTCAATTTTTCTTTTTGATATTTAAATTTTTAATTATGGTTATCTCGTCCATTTGAGTGCGGCTATAATATTTTTAAGAACTCTTCCATACAACTTATAGAATGGGACTATATCAATCCCGCCGCCGGAACCTCCTCCCTGCCCTGTGCCTCCGCCGGTTCCTCCGCCAGGGGCCTCCCCGCCTTCGCCTGGCTGCCCGCCGCTCTGCCCAGTCCCTCCGCCGCTCGCTCCCGCGGGAGCATTCTCTCCACTGCCCCCAACTCCAATCGCGTTGCCTCCTCCGCCGGTCGCGCCTATCGGGGTCGTGATTCTTGGATAATTTGTGTATGTCCCGAATGCCACGCGCGCAGTTGGGCTTGTATTTTTAGCCATCCTGAAACAGTAAGTTCCTCCCGGCGTAGCCCCGTTATTCTGGACTACCCAATCCCATTCGCCAGCGTTTCCAACAGTAACCGCACCGGGATTTGCTATGGATGCGCCATCTTCTTCGTAAGATTCCAGTGTGTTTGATTGGTCCAACAGCGCGTTTATTAATGTGGCACCGTCGGAAACGGATGGATTATCGTAACCACGCCAAACTTCTGAAGATCCGACCGCACCGACATCGTTGTAGCCTTCCCCGGCACAACTGCCGCTCAACGCTTTATATTGAAGGGTGAATGTCTGCGCTCCACCGGATAAGTTAGCGCTTGAGATAGCTGTATCCATTCGCAACCTATGGACTGTGCCTGAAGCGCTAGATCCAATGGTGTTGATCGCTGCAGTAGGCCCTCCAGTTGTTAGATTCCCGTCGTTCGCCGCCCAGCGATAATTGCGCTGGGTAAATGCGGTTGCAGCGGCGAAAGTCCAGCAGGTATTGCCTCCGGAGTTGATATTTGTCCCGCCGGTCGCATCGATATTGCTCGAAGCAGTCTTGCAAGCATTTGAATCCATAACATCTGTGCGGGATATTGAAGCGCTGCCGGGAACTTCAAGGCCCCAGGTTGGGACGGCTGATGCCGAAACATCCTTAACACAACGGGCGGAATAGCCAAACGCCTTATTATCGCTACCCCGAAAGACCCGTGCCTCGGTAGAATTCATGTCCCGGTGCCACGCGTCAGTCCCGCTCTCAAGAGACGACCAAAAGAGGATGGCCGTCCCACGAATGACGAAAGAACCACCGGTATCGCGGTAGCCGGCTAAGATACCTTCAAAACCGGTTGAACCGCCGACCTTTAGATTTGTTCCTTCGTTAACGCCCAGATAACCGGTTGTAGTTGTATCGTAAGGAAAGGAGCCCGGGCTGGAACCAGCATTTTTCTCCAAAGTCGTCCATTCGTAATGCGATGGGATATGCCAGCCCGCAGGGCAGAGGCCCGTAACAGGGGTGGTACAATCGTCATCCGGAGGAGCTCCCGTGCCGTTGCAGGAAGCGGAATAATTCATTGCTTCGCCCCATTGGTAGAGGCCTCCGTCAGTGGTGCAGTTCGCTTCTGTATCGTCATAACAATATTTGTCTATAACGGCATCGTTGGTTTGTTCGCCGGCTCCGGCCTCCATTGTGCCGACATTTAGATTCTGGGCCATCCAGCATTGGGAGCCGATTCCGACAATATTATATGTTTTGCTGTCTCTGCTGTCAGTGATTGATGTGGCAAAGCCGCACGCACTAGATGTTGTCGCCGCCCTTAAAGACACTTCTGTTCCCTGCGCCTGGCCGTTTAACACTATATTTTGAAGCGTTGTTGTTGCGCCTTCCTTGAAACGGATTTTAGTTGAAGGCGTGATCGCCGTAAAGGTCCCCGTAGTCGAAGCCACGGCGGCAAATATTACTCCGGGGTCGGTTTCCGCGTCGGTGCCAGAGTTGTTGAGAATCGTGAGATTAGAAAACGCGGCAGAACCGGTCATATTTCCCGAAAGCGTTTGTTGCACGGTACCATTCAAATAAACCGTCCCTGAATTGTGCGTAAAAGTTCCGCTATTTGAATAATTTCCGGCGATAGAAAGAAGCGAAGGGGCTGTTATCGGAATTTTATTGTTGTAGACCGTGTATTTTCCTAAGAGATTGGTGGCATCCTGGTAAGCAATAGCCACCGAGTCGGCGTCTACCATGGCGGCGGAGACATAGTTAACATCTGCCGAATCGGAAAAAGCGGTGGGGGCAAGTTCCTGTGCGCCGCTGATGTTGTAGACCGTGTATTTTCCTAAGAGATTGGTGGCATCCTGATAAGCAATAACTACCGAGTCGGCGTCTACCATTGTGGCGGAGACATAAGCAACATCTGAGGTACCGGAAAAAGTAGTTGGGGCCAATTCCTGGGCGCCGCTTATGTTGTAAATTGTGTATTTTCCTAAAGAACTGGCGACGTCCCTGTAAGCAATAACTACCGAGTCGGCGTCTACCATGGCGGCGGAGACATAGGAAACATTTGCCACGCCGGAAAAAGTGGTGGGGGCAAGTTCTTGAGTACCGTTGATGTTGTAGATTGCGTATTTTCCCAAGGTACCGGCATTCCGAAAAGCAATAACCACCGAGTCGGCGTCTACCATGGCGACGGAGACATAGACAACATTTGCCACGCCGGAAAAAGTAGTTGGGGCCAATTCCTCTGCACCGCTGATATTGTAAACCGCGTATTTTCCGACCGTGGTGGCATCCCGGTAAGCAATAACTACCGAGTCGGCGTCTACCATGGCGGCGGAGACATAGTTAACATCTGCCGAATCGGAAAAAGCGGTGGGGGCAAGTTCCTGTGCGCCGGATGCCGTTATAACAAAATTCGTGGTTGATGCGTTGTTTGAAAAAATCTTTTGGCTGGAGCCTCCAAACTCCACATGATTCAGCGTACTCGTCCCCACCATAAACCCCGAAAGATATTGCGTGGTCGCGCCGTTGAAAGTGGTTGTGCCGAGATTTGCGATAATTCTTCCGGTGTTTGCAAAGTTGCCGCCGATATCAAGTAGTGTGGATGGCAAAGTTGTAGTTCCCGTGATAACCGCAAAATTATTTGTGGTGGTAGCGCTTCCTCCAAATGCCCAACTCCCTCCGGGGCCGGTTGTTGTGCCAAATGCCAAATTATAAAACGGCGATGAGGTAGCGATTATATTTTTTGGAGCCGTAGAGGTCGCGTTGAATGTTGTTGTCGCGAGAGAATAAAAGATGGAAGACGAGGATGCGTAGAAAGATCCTGCGAGCGTTAATGCGTTCCCGTTCATGCTCAAAATAGACGACGTTGAAACTCCCCCGTTTTGCGGGCCGACTCCGTACGCGAGTTTGAGCGTCCCGTCTCCATTATTTTGCCCGTTGCCGTGGAGGGTTACGGGTCCGCCCGGCCGAAATTCCGAGCCGGGCCAGACGTATAAAGTATTGCTTGCGTTGACTTGGAGAGTCCCATTATTCGCGCGATACAGAAGATCGGAATCATTATCGCCGTCGTATGATGCAAAATCCGCGATCGTTGTTGATGTGCCGGTAAATCCTTCGTGCCGGACGATTACATGATTTTTATATAAATTAAGATTTGTTATATTCGCGCTGGGAAGGGTTGAAGAAGCTTTGGTTAGCGTAATGGCTTTCTGCGACGTACCCCCATCAAGCCAAGCTATGATTGGCGAGCCGGTTGCGTTGGCGAATCCGCTGGGCGAAAACTTAAATCCCCAAAATCCGCTCGATGCAGTTGTGGTTGTTGAATAAACACTTCCTGTACTCGTTCCGACAAATAATTTAATTGTCTTTCCTGTGACAGAATCGACGGTTGAACCTTCGTCGTTGTAAAGTTTGCCGGAGATTTCTATCGGATCACCCCAACTGATAAGTACCTGCCCGACTTCGCCATCGGCACCCGACGTTTGTTTCCCCACCGCGGCGCCGCCGGCTCCGCGAGCGCTGTTATGGCCCCCTATTGACGCTCCTCCTTCTGTAACTCCGTTTCCGGCCGCTTGATCATCGCAAGTGCCGTCATTGCAAAGACCGGAGCCCCCTCCGCCTCCGCCCGCGCCTCCGCCCGCGCTTTCTTCTCCTCCTCCTCCTCCAAATCTTCCTCCTCCTCCTCCTCCGCCTCCTGCTTGGTCTTCCACAGCTCCAAGTCCTCCTTTACCTCCGCTTCCTATTGCTCCGCCTGCTCCGCCGGCGAGGGCTCCTCCGGTCCCATCTCCGCCGTAGCCTCCGGCGTTGTTTCCAGCATCCCCCCCGTCAGTGCCGGAGCCTCCGGTTCCTCCAAGGCCTGCCGCTAAAGATGTCCCGCCTGAACCGCCGTTTCCAAAACCTGTGCCTGATCCGTTAACGCCGTCTACTCCTTGGCTAGTATGTGTGCCTCCGCCGCTTCCCGCGCCACCGCCTTCATTTGCTTCAGAACCGGAGCCACCTCCTCCGCCTCCCCCAGCAATCAAAAGATATGTGCCATTTCGTTTAAACGCGCTATGTCCTCCTCCTCCTCCTCCGGAACCGTCAGCAAAGCTGCCGTCATGCTGTCCTGCTCCTCCGGCACTGCCGACTACAACGGTTAAACTTTCTCCGGGAGTAACCGAAATCGTATCTTGGACAAAACCGCCTCCTCCTCCAGCACCTCCCACGGCGTTGCCTCCCCCTCCTCCGCTTCCTCCTCCTCCCCCCCAAACTTTTATGGTAATTTGATTAACGCCGTAAGGAACTACCCAGGTACTGGTAGCCGCCGTTGTGAAATCTTGACTCTGCGTTTGCGCGTGGACGTAATTAATTCGAAAAAAATCCTTCCAGAATGCAGGAGGATAATCAAAAGCCCAACCGAAGGCGAGCAGAAATATTAAAACAAAGCTGAAAGTTTTTCTTGCCACATACCTATTTTACCGTGATACCTAACAATAAATATATGCATGCGAAGGAATTTGTGTGTGGATTATGTGACATAAATTTGAATAGCAAAAATCAAAATCGACTCGACCTCTCTCGACCTTATTCGACCTCACCACTCCAGTGTATTCGCAAAAAATTTAAAATTCCCAAAAAATTGGTTATCTTATTAAACTTTATAAAGAAATATTAAGTCTATTTCCCTACATAGCCAAATTTTATAGCTGCTGTTCAGGCGTCGGTTCCGGTAGAGGCGCCGGAGTCGGTTCGGGTATTGTCCCGATTTGACCTGAATCTTCCGATTCAGTTGTCAAATCGAGGATGCTCGATTCCGTACCCGAGCTTTGCTCGGACGGAATCGGCAGAGTTGGCTCCGGAGCCTCGCTCTCGCTCGTCGAGGCGGGCGGCGCTATAACGGTAGTCTCCGCGGGTACTGTTAAGTCGGCGGGCGAATCCACTGGGGTCGGGGCAGGCTCCGGGGCAGCTGCCGTGGTATCCGACTCTGTCGTTGATGTCACTGGAGCCGAGGTATCTGTTGAGGTAGTTGGTGTTGTCGAGGAAGTGTCGGATGGTGGCGTCGCTGCGGTTGTTGCTGTGTCGGTTGTTCCCCCTGGCGCCGAAGCCGTATTCGCGTTATCCAAAAGTTTTTGCAGTTCATCCTTTGTTATACAAACGTCCTCCAGACAGAGTTTTTTAGCGTGAACTTCGTCGGCTGTGAGCTTTCCATTTTCGTCAATCGACCAATTTCCTGATGAAGAAATTATGGAACGAACGTTCGCGATATCCGCATCGCGAAAATCAGTAAAGTGCCCGGTTTTAATTTCCCCCGTCTGCTGGTCAATTGCCCAGAACGGCGTTGTTGTTCCCCGATCCATAAAGTATGTGTAATTGGTTATGTCGAGATGGCTTCCGGTACCAACATTCACAAACATCATTATCCGCGCGGATCCATACGCTGGAGTTGGAGTCGATTCGATAACGAGCCCGGGCAATATCTCTTCGGTATCTGAATCGGGAGGCCTTTGGAGCAATCCCCCGCTGTAGTCAAGACCGTCGTCTGCGGAAATAACAGGCGTTGACTCTTTGGTTATATTCTTAATTTCTTCCGTAACCATATTCGATTCTCCGGCTGCCCCAGTATAATCCTCAAGGGCAAGTCCAATCACCCTGTCGCTCGGCCTAGCTTTCATCGCGTACCCCGCTTCGCTCGCGGCTGTTAAAGTATCTCCTGCCTTTATATTTCCATTTTCTAGAGAAATTTTTACCGGGATTCTTCCTGATAATGCTACTGGGTATACTTTCCCGCTTGTCGTTCCGGAAGCATTTTCGTAATTCGTTCCCAAAGTTATTCCCGGTTTTGTTGATACGACTCCGAATAAAGGTTCGTCCGGCGATGAACTTTTTCCAACAAATGCGTAGCTGGTAGTTGTCCCCTTTTTGGTTATAACAACATCTCCCGGCTCGAGCGCCTCATCCGAGAAATAATTTTCTGCCACGTCGGACGCCCCAAGAGTAGAGGTCACGGAACTTATTCTGCCGGTTGTCGAAGCTTCACACGATCCATCGTTATCTACACAAAGGCCGCCGCGGCCTATCTGCAAGCCCGCCTGCATTACTCCATTTCCAACCGTAGTCGTTCCTCCGGAAGTAATTAAGAATCTTGAGGCGTCATTGACTTGCATATCCAAGAAGTTGCCTGTAAACGAGCCTCCAGTCCCCTTCCCGAAATTCATCTTGAGTCCAGTCCCAGTGAACGCGGATAATTCTTGGAAAAATGAGACGAGATCCGCTGTTGTCGATGTCGCACTATACGCGCGGAACGCAGAGCCAGTAGAAGTTCCTTGGTTCTCCGCATACACCCCTGCCGGAACCAAAAATCCGGCAGCCGTTCCAGAAGTAACACCCTGAACGCCAAAGGTCCTGCCGAAGGAAATAATTCCCGTATTAACTCCCTGCGTATTCGACCCGCGATCCGCCTGAATTTCCACCGCGCGGACAAGCTGGCTGTTTCCAAACCCGGAAGTATTGTCTAACATCCTTAGGAACAATCCTTCGCTCGTCGCCGCAGCGGAATTATTCACGCCCACAATCATCCTGTTCGCGAATGCCGCGCCTGAAGCATGATTCAGGTTGGCGATTTCATAAATTCCCGCAATGCCGTTTGCGGACGTCACTGATCCATCTAATGTTAGTCCGCTGGCTAACGTCGTCGTACCTATCATCAAACCTTTTGCAATTTGCGCAGTCGAAGTTGCAATCAATCCGCTAACAGTTGTCGTTCCTGCAATAAGTGCGTTGCCATGGACGCTTAACAAGGAGGAGGGTGAGGTTGTTCCGATTCCAAGTCGATTATTGAACCAATCAACAACCAAAGTATTTCCGTCGACAGTTAATCCTCCGCTAAATGTTGAAGTTGCAGTCGTTGAAGTCGCATCAATGTAGCCAACATTCAGATAACCGAGTGTGGAAGATGCTGCAAGAAGGCCTTGAGAGAAATACATCGGAGAAGAGGTGGCCTGGTGTACGGTCCCTCCGATGGTTTGAGAGGTGAATGGATATGAAGCACCAGAGCTACCGCATGCAGAACCAGAACCTATCAAATCTCCTGCCGCAGTCCATGTTGCGCATTGTGCTGATGTGATTTGGGAATTAGTGAGGCCGCCTGTGGAGATGGTTATCCCTCCCCCAAATGTGTTTGTGGCATTATTTGTCTGGAGAAAAGAGCCTCCGCTGACTGTCACGCCTGATGAAGTCGCCAGAAATCCCGAAGCGGTTAAGCCTGAATACAAAGTAGAAGTGCCGGACATGAAATTCCCTACCGATTGCACGGAGAGAATAGAACCAGGTGTCGTCGTCCCAATGCCGAGGTTGTTACTAACAATATAAAGAGAGGATCCCAATCCGGTTGTTTCGTTGTAATTGCCGCCTAAAGCCACATCGCCATTTTCTTTCATATTTAATAAGTTGCGAAAACTGGTGCCGTTGTAATTCCATATCATAAAATTATTCAAATTATTGACGTTACTGCGATGAGAAAAAGACCAAACGTGATTACCTGCCGTTGTAGGCTCTCCATCGTCAGCCAGGTATAAGTTTGAAAATTGTGACTCGTCTCCGGTGCCTCCGATAACAAGCTTGGAAGCGGCTGAATTATTGATAACGCTCAGAGTATTTGATGGAGTCGTTGTTCCGATTCCAACTCTTCCTCCGTTCGCGGTACTAATCGAAAAGATCGGAGTACCCGTAGTCGAAGTCGCTATTGAAAACGCGTTGATGAGATTATTTGGAATTGTCGAGGTGGAAGCAGCTCTATAATCGAGAGTTAGGGTTGAAGCTGAAGATGAAGCAAATGTGATTAGGTTTGAATCAAGAACTGTGTTCCCGACAACGGAGAATTTGGCGAATGGAGAGGTTGTCCCTATGCCTACATTCCCGTTAGCGTGGACTAAGAATGAAGGGGTTCCAGTCCCGTTGCCGGAGACTACAAATGCAGGCCTGTCGTTATTGGTCACTCCGTTCAAAACTTCAACCGATAGAAGTCCCCAAGGAGTGGTCGTCCCAACTCCGACAGTCGAGGTTGAAGTGAGCGATCCCAGGGCGAGATGGTTAGCCGTAGATGAACCGTATGAGATAAGGCCTGATTCGAAGCGCATTAAGGTTGTGGTTGCTGAAATGTTTTGGTTATTGATTACGAGGGGGGTGAAGGGGTATGAAGAGCCTGCTCCAGAAACATCGGCAGCGCAAATGACTCCCCCATTTGTATCGGTGGTAAGTTTGCCGTCATTGCCGAGACCGGAACATCCTCCGCCTCCGAGGTTTGTGAATGTGAGTCCGTTTATGTTAATTCCAGATGCGAATGTTGAAGTTGCAGTGGTGGTTCCAACATTGAGCGCGGAGACTGAAAGACCGCCTAAGAAAGTTGATGTTCCGATAAGGCCTTGGGAATATATGAAGCCCGTTGAAGTTGCACTGCCTCCTAAGAGAGTGGGTCCTTGAACTGAGAGTGTGTATGAGGGAGTGGAGGTGCCTATGCCGACTCTGTTATTGAACCAATCAACAACCAAAGTATTTCCGTCGACAGTTAATCCTCCGCTAAATGTTGAAGTTGCAGTCGTTGAAGTGGCGTCAATGTAGCCGACATTCAGATAACCGAGTGTGGAAGATGCTGCAAGAAGGCCTTGTGAGAAATACATAGGAGAAGATGTTGCTTGGTGTATCGTTCCTCCGATGGTTTGAGATGTGAATGGATATGAGAAGGACGATCCCCCTGAAACATCAGCAGCGCAAATGACTCCCCCATTTGTATCGGTGGTAAGTTTGCCGTCATTGCCGAGACCTGAACATCCTGAAGCTCCGAGGTTTGTGAATGTTAATCCGTTTATGTTAATGCCTCCTCCGAATGTGTTGGTGGCGTTATTGGTCTGCAAAATACTCCCCCCGGAGATGGTTAATCCGGATGAAGTTGCCAAGAATCCAGGAGCAACCAAGCCTGTATATAAAGTTGAAGTTCCTGCTTGGAAGTTGCCAACGCCTTGGACGGAGAGGATTGAACCGGGGGTGGTGGTACCGATGCCGACGAGGCCATTATTTAAAATATTGAATAGAGGCAAGTTATTTGAGTTAGCAACAAGAAAGGCATTTGTAGCATCTGTTGAGGTACCGGTAACTGCCAACCTAGCAAATGGTGATGTCGTTCCGATCCCAACGAGACCGGTTGGAGTAATGACAAAAAGATTACCGCTCAAATCACCAATGCTGTTAACTTCGATGAGATTTTGCAGAGAAGTAGGATTCGCGACTCCCGTAATGGCGAGAGCAGCAGATCCGCCGGTATTAAGTGTGCTGATATTAAACCTTGCACCGAGATTACCTGAACCTGCGACTTGAGTATTTCCACCACCGCTATTAA
>MFIQ01000011.1 GCA_001778905.1 Candidatus Giovannonibacteria bacterium RIFCSPLOWO2_12_FULL_44_15
ACGACGCGTTTCGCGACCGCTTTTGGAAGAGGCTATTTGTCGTCACGACAGAACCGGAGAAATTGCCGTAAGATAAGCGCGCTTGCAGCTATTAAATTGAGGTGCAATAATTGAACTGATGAGTATTAATTCTAGGTTAAAGGGAGGCGTTATAGCAGTTATTATCTATATTTTGATAACGTTAATTTTAATTCCCTTTGGAGATGTTCCTGGTACACAGGGGATGTCGTATTTTCTTTATCCATCTGCATTGGGCGTTGCTTTATTAAATATTTTTTCAATTGTCACAGAAGGATTATTCTCTCAAAAGGTTGGAACAATGTCCTACATTTTTTTGCTGTATATAATACCTGGCATTATTTATTTTTTGTTCGGGGTCTTCGTTGCTTGGATATACGAAAGAGTCAAAAGAAATCGCTATTAATTAATACGCGAGTGCCCGACACTCAGTTTCTTTTGTTCGACTGTTCGACACTCGGTGTCGAACATGTTAGGAGTTTTCGGAATTTTATGATGCATTTCGCGGCCGTTTTTGGAAAAGACTTTTCGTCGTTACCTCAGAGCCGGAAAAATTGCCATAAGATTCCGCTCGCTAGCAATTTACGGCATAAAAAAGGCCTGGTTTGTTACACCAGCAAATTTTTACTATAATATAATTATGCAAAAGTCCACTTTTGGTTTATTTTCTTTAGTTCTTTCTATAACATCAATTTTATTATCGATCATTGCTTATATTCTAGGCTCTTCGCTATATGTTTTTGTAATTCCCTTCATATCACCGTCAGGATCGTATTCACTATTGCCATTTATAATTCTATCGATTTTATTTGTATTAAGCATTATTTCCGGTATGTTTAGTTTAATTTATGAGAAAGACTGGAACTCGCAAAAAACAATGGCTATGATTGGAATTATTTTATCTGTTCTCGCTTTTACTCTTTTTTACTATAATTGTTACCTTTGGGGATTTGGTTGCTCGCAAATAGAACCTTATTTGTTTACCCCGCAAGACTTAAATGGCTAAATTTAATTAAATTTGTTTGAACGAGATGTCTGACACTCAGTGTTGACCATTTTGTAGCGAAGTATAAAATGTAAGTATGCGCAAGATTTTTTTTGCGAATAACCAAATCTATCATATTTTCAATCGCGGCACAGACAAAAGAAAAATTTTTCTTTCTAAATCTGATTACGAAAGATTTCTTCTAAACTCGAGTATTTTAAACGATTCGGAAAGCACTCCACGTCATTTGAGTCGTTTTGATCTGGAAAATCCAAATGTAATTAAATTTAAATCCAAGCCTCTAGTTGAAATATTGTGCTACTGCCTCATGCCAAATCATTACCACATGCTAATTCGTCAAAGAACTCAAAACGGGATTTCTAAATTCATGCATAAATTACAAATGGGGTATTCAAAATATTTTAATACTCTCTATGATCGATCTGGAAATCTTTTTCAGGGATCTTATAAGGCTGTTCCAATAAAAAAAGATAACCAGTTCAAATATATTCCTTTATACATCCACATGAACCCCCTAGATTTATTAGAGAATGAATGGAAGGAAAAAGGCATAAAAGATTTACAAAAGGGGATCAATTTTGTAAAAGAATATAAATGGTCGAGTCTAAGGAATTATATTAATTGTTCAACGGTGCCATATCTCGATATGAGAATTATATCTGATTTATATTCTCCCGGAGATTGGGAAGAGGAAATTATAAGTTTTTTGTCATCTTCGAATGTCCGACACCGAGTGTCGGACGCTGTGAGTGATATTTCCTATGTCTAATATCCGCAATTTCAGCATCATCGCCCATATTGACCATGGGAAGTCCACACTTGCGGACCGGATGCTTGAGATAACAAAAACAGTGGAAGATAGGAAGATGCGCGAGCAATATTTGGACCAGATGCCGCTTGAGCGCGAGCGAGGGATAACGATCAAAATGCAGCCGGTTCGGATGGAATGGAAGGGCTATATTTTGAATCTCATCGATACCCCCGGGCATATAGATTTTTCATACGAAGTTTCTCGCGCCTTAGCGGCTGTCGAAGGGGCGATTTTGCTAGTGGATGCCACGCAAGGTGTACAGGCGCAGACAATATCAAACGTGGAACTTGCGCGATCGCTCAATTTGAAAATTATCCCCGTTATCAATAAAATTGATTTGCCTCACGCCAGAATCGACGAGACGGCGGACGAGATTAAAAATATTCTCGGCGATATTCAAATATTTCAGGTTTCCGCGCGGACGGGGGATGGCGTTTCGGACCTTTTGGATAAAATAATTGAAAAAGTTTCTCCACCGAATATTTCGCCGGGGAAAAATCCCAGAGCCCTGATTTTTGATTTTGATTATTCTTTGCATCGCGGGATAATTTCTCACGTTAGGGTTTTTGACGGCGAGATTAAAAAAGGAGACCGGCTGCGCTTATTTGCTTCAAAAGAGAATTTCATTGTCGGCGAAGTCGGATTTTTCAGGCCGGAGTTGAAAATATCGGAAAAAATTTCAGCTGGGGAAATTGGTTATATTGTAACCAACATAAAAGAGGCCAAAGTTGTCCGCGTGGGGGATACTATTCTCGACCCGACGCAGAAACCATTGCCGGGATATAAAGAGGTCAAGCCGGTTGTTTTCTCTTCGCTCTTTCCCGAAAGGCAGGATGATTTCGAAGAATTACGGCGCTCATTGGAAAGATTAAGGCTATCGGACGCCTCTTTGTCTTTCGAGGAAGAATCTTCCGGGGTTTTGGGAAGGGGTTTTCGCTGCGGCTTTTTGGGGATGCTTCATCTAGAAATTGTCGTTGAGCGCCTAAAACGTGATTATAATGTAAGCACCATAGTCGCGACGCCTACGGTTAAATATATAGTGAAAACAAAGAAAGGAATTATGGAAATATACTCCCCGCACAAATTTCCGGAAGCCGGAGAAATAATTAGCATTGAAGAGCCGTGGCTCAAGGTTGAAATCCTAATGCCCCCCGAAAAACTTTCCTCGGTCATGAAACTCTTGCAGGATCACGAAGCGGTTTTAGGCGAGACCAAGAAATTTTCTGAATCCAGGATCGGCCTTGCGGTTCTGATGCCGTTACGCGAGCTGATGCGCGATTTTTTCGACGAGCTTAAGAGCGCCTCGCAGGGATACGCATCCATGAATTATGAATTTCTGGAAAACCGCCATGGGGATCTGTTACGTCTCGATTTGCTTGTTGCCGAGGAGATTGTTCCCGCTTTTTCCAAGATAGTCCCGCGGATTAAAGTCGAGGAGGAGGCGTTTCGCTCGGTGGAGAAATTATACAAAATTATTCCGCAGGCGCTTTTTTCTCTGAAGATCCAAGCCAAGGCTGGAGGAAGGATTTTAGCTTCACGTACGCTCAAAGCCTTGCGTAAGGACGTCACGGGGTATTTATACGGCGGGGACAGGACCCGCAAAATGAAACTTTGGAAAAAACAAAAGGAAGGGAAGAAGCGCCTTCAGGAAGAAGCGCGCTTTACGATACCCGCCGATGTTTTCGTAAAAATGATAAGGAAATGATTAGAGTACCGGAACAAAAAGATAAGCAACCATCGATAAAACGGCTATAATTGTAATAATCGTCCATATAGTCTGATTGCGCTTCTTTTGCCTTAACGTCGCCATTATATTCTAAATTTTATATAAAGGATGCAAATTTATCAAGATAGAAGGCGTTTACGAAATTTTCTGCGCTCGCGCGCCGTACTATTTCTACTGTCTTTTTTCGTCCTATTTTTGCTTGTAAACTCGGTTAGGGTGGGCATTAATGCTTATCGTGCGTCGGAGGCGAGAAAATCCGCCCAGACGGAATATCAGGCGCTTACGAATCAAAAAGCGCGCTTGGACGAAAAGATAAAAGATTTAGGCGATAAAGATGCGTTGGAGAAAGAAGCAAAAAGCCGGTTTAACGCGACTTTGCCAGGGGAGAAAGTCTTAATTATCGTCGAGCACGACTCCTCCGGACTAAATATAGAAGCGAAGCCTGCGAACATATGGGAATCAATAAAAAATTTTTTCAGGCTACCATAAATAAAAAAAATGTGGCAATATATCTTTTAAGGAAAGATTTCAAATTTTGCGAGTGTGGTTCAGTGGTAGAATTCTTGCTTCCCAAGCAAGGGACGCGGGTCCGATTCCCGCCACTCGCACTGGCTTTGATTGGGTTCAATTGCCACCTTAGCTCAGCTGGTAGAGCAATGCTTTCGTAAAGCAGAGGTCCCCGGTTCGAATCCGGGAGGTGGCTCAAAAATTATTTTTGTGTTAAGATTTTCAAATGGAAATTCCACGAGAAAAGATAGAAAAACTTGAGAGTGATGTCCGTCGCTTAACGGACCGTCTTTGACTTAGCCAGGAGAAAAGAAGAACTGATTAAATTAGAATCGGAAACAAGCCGCCCTAATTTTTGGGATAATAACAAGCGTGCGTCTGAGATAACGCAGAAAATTTCTGAATTAAAGGAGATGGTTTCTTTTTGGGAAAATTTATCGTCTGACATTTCTTCTTTAAAAGAACTTTCCTTGATATCAAAATTAGAGGAAGACCAAAAAGAAATTTATTCTCGTTTTCTCGAACTCTCGCGAAAATTTGAAAAATCAAAAAAAGAAGCATTTTTGTCGGGAGAATACGACAAAGGCGACGCGGTTTTAACGGTTGTCTCCGGAGCAGGAGGGGATGACGCCGAAGATTGGGCGAGAATACTTTTTGAAATGTATCAGAAATATTCGGCGAGGCATAAATGGGGAGTCAAAAATATTCATACGCATTTTAATGAGCTGAACGGGATAAAAAACGCTGTAATCGAGATATCCGGGAAATACGCTTATGGATATTTGAAAAACGAAACGGGTGTCCATCGCCTTGTTCGGATTTCTCCTTTTGACGCGAATAAACGCCGGCACACTTCTTTTGCCTTAATTCAGGTGATGCCTAAATTTGTCGATCCTGGAGAGGTCGAGCTTAATGATGAAGATTTGGATGTGATTTTTCAACGTGCTGGAGGCCCGGGAGGGCAGAACGTAAACAAGCGCGAGACTGCAGTCAGGGTTACGCACAGACCGACTGGTGTCCAGGTGCACGTATCGTCCGAGCGTTCGCAGGAGCAGAACCGCAAGAAAGCCATAGAACTTGTCCGCGCGCATCTCTACGCCTTAAAAATTAAGAGTCGAAAGGAAAAAAGGGAGTCCTTGAAAAAATCAAAAGCAGTCGAAATTGAATGGGGGCACCAAATTCGTTCTTATGTTCTCCATCCGTATAAAATGGTCAAAGACGCAAGAACCGGAATCGAAACTTCCGATATTGAAAGCATTTTTGACGGAAAGCTTGATTCTTTCATTGAATCGGAGATAACATTGTAGTATTCGTTTATGATTTATTTTGATCGCGTATCGAAAGTATATTCTCCAACATCCATCGCGCTTGAAGAAGTTTCCTTCACTATCGAACCTCAAGAATTTGTTTCGCTTGTTGGGCAATCCGGAGCTGGCAAATCAACTTTGCTGAAACTTTTGCTTGCGGAAGAACACCCAAGTTCCGGAAAAGTTTTTTTTGAATCGTTGGATATGCATAAAGTGAGCAACAGTGACTTGCCTAAGGTGCGAAGGCGCATGGGGGTAGTTTTTCAGGATTATAAATTGCTTCCGACCAAGACCGCTTATGAAAATATTGCATTCGCGATGGAGGCGGCGGATAAAAATGAAGAAGAAATACAGCAAGATGTCCCGCAAGTTTTGGAATTAGTCGGCTTGATGGATAAGGCTTGGCATTTTCCGTCCGAGCTTTCCGGCGGAGAACTACAGCGAGTCGCGATCGCGCGCGCGATTGTGAATAGGCCGGATGTGATAATAGCGGACGAGCCGACTGGAAACCTAGACCCGATTAACACATGGGAGATTATTAATCTGCTTGAAAAAATTAACGAGTTGGGAACCACGGTCGTTTTAGCCACGCACGATAAAGAAGTCATTAACTCTCTTAAGCGAAGAGTGATAACATTAGAGAAGGGGAAAGTAGTCCGCGATGAGAAAAGAGGGAGATATATTTTGTAAACTATGCTTACTCAAATAAAAAGGAATATTGTTCAGGGCTTTGTAAATTTTTGGAGAAATGGCTGGGTTTCATTGGCCACGGTTTTGATAATGGTGGTAACTCTTTTTGTGTTTGGGAGCCTTTTTTTCTCGAACGTCATTCTGACATCCTCGCTGGAAAAATTGGCTGACAAAGTTGATATCAACGTATATTTTAAAGTTACGGCCAACGAGAACGATATAACTGATCTAAAATCTTCTTTGGAAAAACTCGCGGAAGTAAAGCAGATAGCTTATATTTCTCGGGAACAAGCTCTTAAAAATTTCCAAGAAAAGCATAGCGAAAACGCTTTGATTACCCAATCGCTAGATGAATTGGGCGAAAATCCTCTGGGCGCAAGCCTGAATGTTACCGCGAAGGATCCAAATCAATACGAATCAATATCAAAATTTCTAGAATCTCAAAATTACGAAGCAATTATTGATAAAGTGAATTATCACGAAAATAAAAAAGTGATAGAAGGGTTAAACTTAATGATAAAATCTTCCAGAACATCTGGACTTACGTCCACCATTGTTCTAGGGATCATCGCCATACTGGTAGCTTTCAACACTATCCGCCTCGCGATATACACGGCCAAGGACGAGATTTCAATAATGCGTCTAGTCGGTGCTACAAACGCTTATATCAGGGGGCCGTTTGTAGTCGAGGGGGCTATACACGGGGTACTGGCTACCATAATCACTATGGCTGTTTTCTGGCTTCCTCTATCGCTCGGCCGTGATAACATAATTCTCCTCTTTTTGCCGTTTTCTCCTATCCCAGACGTTTCAGGAGTAAGTACGGCAGAATTTTACGGCGGGCCGGATTTATTTCATTACTATATTTCCAATTTTATCGTAATATTTCTACTTCTATTAGTTTTAGGAATAGTTCTCGGGGTTATCTCGAGCTTAATCGCAACCAGGCGATACTTGAAAGTTTAAACAAAACAACCCCGACGTAACGTCGGGGTTGTTTTGTTTTTATAGGCTTGGTTAGTTATTCTCGTCTTCCGTAACCGCGCTCGTTACCTCTCGAGAATCCACCGCCTCTTGGGCGGTTTTCTCTGGGCTGCATTGGGCGGGCTTCGTTTACAACGATTTTGCGTCCATCCAGCATCTGCCCGTTTAACTGCTCTGTGGCAGCTTGTGCTTCCGCGTCGGATGACATTTCAACGAATCCAAATCCTTTGGACCTACCGGTGAATTTATCAGTGATCACATTTGCCGAAGTTACGGTTCCCGCTTGCGCGAAGAAGTCCCGAAGTTTTTCGTCCGTGGTATCCCAGGATAAACTCCCGATAAACAATTTAGTTGCCATTTATTAGCGAACTACCGAATAAAAAATAATTACTTGACTAGAGTTAATTATCTAAAGTCCATTATAGCATTTTCTGAACTATATTGCAATACCGAAGAATGATTTGGCAAAAGAGGCCAGGCCGTAAGTAATTCCGACTGCGAGCGCAATAATTATGAGATTGGTCTCTATTCTTTTTAAGGCATCCATCCCCGAAAGAAAAGCGACTATGTAAGAGACTGCGATTATAATGATTCCCGCGACAATTACGGAATAGAGCGGGCTTGTCGCCCCAAAAATTACAGGCAGGATTGGGACTAAGGAGCCGAAAAAATAAAATATGCCGACAATCGTAGCGGACCTGAGGGGGCTCGCTCCTCTGACTTCCAATATTTTTTCCCCGAGAAATATTTTTTTTCCGGTTTCTGTGTCCTCAACTTCTTTCTGTGAACTTTGCGACGCGAAAGCGGATGCAGCCATGGAAATTGATCCCGCGACGGCGACAGTGAGCGCCGCAATCAAGACGGATATGTTATTTTCGAATGCCGCGAAAAATCCGGAGACGGCCCCGAGGATCTCTACAAGCCCATCATTGAACCCGAGAAATATATCCCTGACGCGCTCCGGATATATTTTTGTCCTTTTTGCGGAAGATACTATTTCATCCTCATGCTTAAATTCATCTTCGAGTATGTTTTTTATCTCTTTGCCCAACGGGTCGTTTTTATATATTTCCCAAACAGAGAGATATTTTTTTATCCCGTGAATTTCGATCGCCTGCAAAATAAGATGAATTCCGGCGCTTCCAGATAACCTTGCGAGCGAAAGCAAAACGAATAATTTTATTTCTCGCCCAAACCCCAGTCGAGCCGAAGAGATCTTAAAAAAATTCTGCCAAGCGGCGAGATGTTTTGTTTCGATCGGGATCAGCTTATTGAGAATTTCTTTCTCCCCTGTACCGGCGAAAGCGAGCATCCGCTTGTAGAGCGTCAAATCAAAAAGCTCGTCTAAGACGAGAGTTTTGCCGAGCTTTGCATCAATTTTAGTTTGCATTTTATCTTATTTTACCATTTCTAAAATTTTTTCGACGACATCCGGGAGTTCGTGGCAGGCCTTTTCATTTTCAATTGAGCCCGAAAAATGACCCATTTTATGTTTTATGATAATTTTTGCTCCGAGTTTTTCTCTGAAAATTTCAGCGAATTTCAAATCAACATGAGGATCATTGTCGGAGAAAATAGCGGTGACGCCATTTTTAACGCTCTTTTTTATTTTCTCAAAATCAAACGGTTCGTCAAAAAAAGTTCGGATCTCATCGTACCCGGGGTTTTCGGTAAATCCGGCGACAAATACTGCCCCACCGATTTTTTCAGCCTCGTCGATATTTTCCAAATATCTTAAAATAGTCGCGCACCCGATTGAGTGCCCAATTAAGTAAAGGTTTTCGTCCGGGATGCCAATTTCTTTTTCCAGGCGCGCGACCCAAGTGTCTTTATCTGGATTATTTGTGTCCGGAAACGCCGGAATTTTAACCTCAAACCCCTTTTTTTCGAGTTCTGATTTCACCCACGGATACCAGCAGTATTCAGGCGTTCCCTCCCAGCAATGCACAATAATTGCGCGGTTCATTTTTTTGAAAATAATTTTGTAAATCTTTCGCGTTCGGAAGGCACAAGAGCCGTCCACATTTTTTTCTCAAGGCGCATAATGTCTTTCAGGAAGTCGTTTACCTCTCGCGGCAAGAGATGGATTTGCAGGTGATCGACGCGGGCTTTTGATTCCGATGCAAACGGGCGGTACATATGGCGCATATCGCATCCGGTCGCGATTTTTCCGATAATTTTTTTCTGAAGCGCGATTACCGTATTAAATAATTCCTTTCGCTCGTCCTGCATCAAATCAGCAATTTTTTCCACGTGTCTTTTTGGGATTACTAAAGTATGTCCGGGAAGCAACCGTGGGTTGGAAAGCACCGCAAAGACTTTCTCGCCCATAGACAGTATTCTTGTTCTCTCGCGATCTATATTGCAAAACGGGCAGTTGATAATCATATGCTTATTTTAGCTTAAAAATAAGAGATTTTGAAGGCCCATTTGACAAACGGATGGTCACTCGCTATAATGGCCAAACCCTAGAAATGGGGAATTTAAAACCAAGAGGAGGTGCCAAATGAGGCACAAAAACATCGGCCCGCCCGGATTGTCTGGGCAAAACGGAATCGCCGCTGCCCCCGGCCACGTGGGCGTAGATTGCAATTTGACAAACATCGCCAGTCTTCACGACGTCACTAATCGACGGCGCCACGAGACGTCCTGACCCGCGCCCGGTCGCCGCGGTTATAGAGCGGAAAATACGACGGAAAGATTTTCCGCATATAGCCGCATGCCGCGAGGACCGAGGCCGCGCACGTGTCTGCCCACACGCAGAAAGACGGGCGGAGCGCGGCCTCGGTTGCGACAAAAAGTTGAAGGTCGAAACCTTCAGCGACAAAAGAGAGGGATTTGCTTCGGCAGATTCCTCTTTTTATTTTCCCAAAAAATTTTCTACAATAAACTATGGCCAAGATTACAATATTCGGGCTCGCAGGAACGGGGACGACGTCCGCGGGGAAAATGCTTGCGGGTAAACTCGGATATCAATTCCTCTCGACTGGGTATATTTTTCGAGATATGGCCAAGGAAAATGGCATGACTTTAAATAAGTTTGAAGAAGCAACGAATAAGAACCCGAAATACGATAACCAATTAGATCAGAGAATAAAGGAATTCGGGGAGAAGAACAATAATTTTATCGTCGAATCGCGTCTTGCCTGGCACTTTATCCCGGACTCGATAAAAGTGAAATTAGTTTGCGACTTTGGCGAGAGGATTAAGCGCGTCGCCACGCGCGATAAAATTTCTTCCAAAGAAGCCGGAGAGCATAATGAATTTCGCGATAAAAAAATAGCCGAGCGCTACGAAAAATATTACGGCATCAAAGATTTCAACGATGACAAATTCGATTTGGTTATAGATACGACGGCTACGTCCATCGAAGGAGTTGTTCAGAGAATCGAAGAACGTTTGCGGAACCAGAAAAAATAAACATAGAGGATTACTAGAAGAATCACATTGGGAAAAAAGATCACCGGATGCGCCCATGGGATGCCGTCAACATGCGCACTTGAGAATGGCCAGAGAAAAGGAGTCGGAAAAAAACTATTCGAGTGCGTAGGGATATCGAAAAGAATATGAATTCCCCACGCGGCCATTTCCCAAAAGGGTTTTCTTCTGATTATCCAGAAAATGATAAAAAATATCGCGAAAATTATTAAACTATGGGTGAAGCTGTATATGCTGTGGATGTATTGAGGGATGCCGTCGGGCACCGGCGGCTCGGTTGAAAATTTCGGGAATTCGGCGAGCCCCAAAAATACGCTCGCGAAAAACGGAGCGAAGGCGAAAAAGTCAGGCGCAATGCCGAAGATAAACGAAGTCCAAAAACTCTTTTTATTTTCTCTTCCGAAAGCAACCCCTCCCCAAAGTCCGTGGGAAATTATATCCATTTAGAAATTTTAACACAGTTATAGGTTCTTTTTTGCCCTAGCTTTATCCTGTTCGGTCAAAAATTGCTTCCGCAATCGGACGGATTTCGGGGTTACTTCGAGATATTCATCGTCTGTCATAATTTCAAGTCCGCGCTCGATTGTAAGCTCATACGGAGGGACCAAATCAATCGCTTCGTCGGATAATTTCGAGCGGGTATTTGACAGTTCTTTGCCTTTAGTCGGATTTACATACATTTCCTCGCCTTTTGAAGTATTTCCAAGAACCATTCCCGCATAGACTTCAATGACGGGGCCTACGTATAAGGTCCCGCGCTCTTGAAGCCCCCACAAGGAAAAGGCGGACGTTTTTCCGTTGGCCATGGATATCATAGATCCCTGCGGGCGCTTTCTTATTTCTCCGACGTATGGCCTAAACCCGATAAAGCGCGAAGATAAAATTCCTTCGCCCTTCGTATCAATTACAAATTGCGATCTATATCCCAAAAGCCCCCTCGTCGGCCCTTCAAAAAATAGGCGGATAGTCTCGGCGTAGTGCGCGATATTTTTAAGAGTAATCCCGCGCCCTCCCAGCTTCTCAATAATCGCTCCTTGGAATTCCGAAGGAATATCCACAATGATCTCTTCGAACGGCTCAAGTTTTTTTCCACCTTCGGCCTCCCGGAAAATTACCTGTGGCTGGGAAACTTGCACTTCGTATCCGGCGCGGCGCATATTTTCTAATAGAATCGCGATATGAAATTCTCCGCGGCCGAAAACTTTGAAGCTGTCCATTGCAGAAAAATCTATTTTAAGCCCAACGTTAACCTCAAGTTCACGTTCCAAGAATTCCCGAATCTGCCTCGAGGTGACAAATTTTCCGTCTCTTCCGGCGAACGGGGAATTATTTACCAAAAAAGTAAGCGAGATTGTCGGCTCGTCGACCTTGATTGCGGGCAACGGCTCGGCATTTTCATCCGTCGCGATAGTTTCGCCGATGTCTATATCGGGCAATCCCGCGATCATTACAATGTCTCCGGCAACGGCTTCTTTTGCTTCTACTTTATCAAGGCCCGAGAAAGTATAAATCTTCGAAATTTTCCCCTTTCTCGTTTCTTTATCTATATTTTTTATGAAAATATTTTCTTCGACATGCAGAATCCCTTCGTATACCCTGCCGACTGCAAGGCGCCCCAAAAAATTATCGTATCCCAAATTAAACGGCTGAAAACGAAGCGGCTCCGCAGATTTTTCCTCTGAAGACGCGGCAGGGACATGTTTTAATATAGCGTCCAAAAGGGGAGTCAAGTCTTTGGAATCATCCGTGAGTTTTAATTTCGCGATGCCCGCGCGCCCGTTCGCGTAGACAACGGGAAAATTCGCCTGCTCGTCCGTAGCACCCAGTTCCAAAAATAATTCCAAAACTTGTTCCTCTGCTCGGTGCGGATCGGCTGCCTGCTTATCTATTTTATTTATGACCACAATCGGCTTTAACCCAAGCTCCAAAGACTTTTTTAATACGAAACGCGTTTGCGGCATCGGTCCTTCCTGCGCGTCTACTATAAGAAGCACGGAATCTATCGAGCGAAGCACTCGCTCCACTTCCGATCCAAAATCCGCGTGTCCGGGAGTGTCCACTATATTAATTTTCGTCTCGCGATAATTTATCGATGCATTTTTTGAATAAATAGTAATCCCGCGCTCAATTTCGAGCGTGTTTGAATCCATCGAAGTTCCTTCTTTGATCGCCCCGCACTGGCGCATTATGGCGTCGGTCAAAGTCGTTTTCCCGTGGTCTACGTGCGCGATTATCGCAATATTCCTTATCTCCATTGCCATAAAAAATTGGCCATTTAGGCCGTACATCTATTATATAACGCCTTAAAATAAAGGTCAATCTATCTATTGTATTTTTGAGCTATTTATGGTATAATGCGCCCGAGCCTAGTTTAGGCAGACCCATCGAGCGGGGGTTTAATTCCGCCAGGTGCTTGCGTTCGCAAGTCCCGACTAACGTACCTTAAAAGTCTGGCGTTCGCCAGAGAAAGGGATTTTATGAAAGCAGAAGATGTATTGTGTGCAACATCTAAAGATGGCACCGTCGTTTTGACAGGAAATAAGACTGATAAAATTATTTTTGTCGGATCAAATTTCTCTGCAAGTGTCGATCAAGGAGCGATTGTGAACTCGCTTTCACTTTCCATCAGTGAAAACAAATATGGTTTAGTCGCACTCGCTGTGTCGACAAAGCGCTTCCACGGAAAGGAGTACCCCGAAAACGTTTCATTTCTGCTTCCGGCGGCGCGAGGATTTGCAAGTGCGTTCGTAGATCTTGAGAATCCCTGGGTGTCTCCGAGTGATTGCCTTGCACAAATTTTGTACATTGACTACGAACACTTCTTACAAGTTAAGGTCGGGGAGGAGATTTTCAGTAGTTCGAGGAAGTCTTTATCGTCGGGCGTGAGAAGGGTCGACGTGACTGAACTCTGCAAATATCTCGCTGGAGATATTAAGCTCGAAGAGCTCGAAGCCGCCGCCATCGAGCACGTCGCCGAGGAATCGGCTCAAGCGCAACTGGCAAAAGCCAAAGCAGAGATCGAAAGGAAAGACAGAGAGTACTGGGACTATATCACCGCGGCTACCGAGAAATACAACAAGGTCGCAAAAGAGAATAAATT
>MFIQ01000012.1:0-40145 GCA_001778905.1 Candidatus Giovannonibacteria bacterium RIFCSPLOWO2_12_FULL_44_15
GCGCACTGTAGAGGAGATACAAGATGCTGAAGAAAAAGATAAACACCCACGCAAAGGCTGGTCCGCCCAAGAAAAACTTGGCGAAAAAAACCAACATAATGGATGCTCCGAAAATTCCGAACAATTGCCACAGAGTTAAGATCGTCATGATATCCTCCTTTGGATTAGACCCTGAACCATCTTGCCGAAATAATATTGCCGACTACCTCCGCTACAGCGTCGATGATACCTTCCATTATCAACCACCAACTTGGCCTATGGGGAACAGTTCCTGCTCCTTCGGCAGGCCCATGCTGATCGCGACCTCCGCGCTCTTGGCGCGTTTGTCTCCTTCGCTCCGCCCATGCCATAACCTCTTCTCTTCTGGCAACAATACCATAAAGCAAGAGAGCTGGCGGATATACGAAGACGAAGACGAACCAGTGCAACCACGATGCAATCCCGTAGAATTGACGTCTTGGCGGCTGTTGCGATGCTGGTTTCACTGTGGTTGGCTCCACGCCAAGATTTTTCTCAAGTTTTTCGAGTTTGAAATAATCCCAGAGCTTCTTGCCAGCCGCAGTTGAAATCTCTTTCCCTTTGGCAATGGCACTCGAAGGTTCGGCCTGGTTAAATCTTTCAACCAAGCCTTCTTCGATGCCTCGCAACATAGGCTGTCCCCAGCCGGTGATGCTACACCAGACGAAGAAAACAAATGTCAGAGCCGCAAGTGCAGCCCATCGCTGTTCGTTTGTCCGAAATGGGCGATAATCGTACCGCTCACGCACCGTTTGAGAAAACGATAGGAAGACGATCGCAAGCCAGGTCACGAAATAAACAACTTCGCGAATCGCAACTCCGGCTTCCTTTGGTGTTTGTGTCACTGCCAGAATAATCTCGAGAATACCCCAAACTCCCGCAATAATTCCGAAAATCATAGATTTTCTCCTTTTTGGCTATGGAGCCATTGTTGATAGCCAAAACCCAACAAGGATTACGGTTCCAACAAGACTCAATCCAATTCCTAACCCCCATCGTTGATCAATAGTCATCAGCGAGGGCGGCAAAGTTTCGAGATAATCAAACTTTTTCTCGTTGCCTTGCACTCGCACATTAACCGCCGTATGCTCGATCGCTATTGGAATATATTCATTCACTCTTCCAAAAGCGTCGGTCAAGAATTCGAGCGGGTACTCGTGCTCGCCCGGAACCGAGATCGTGACATTCACAGGAACACCGCTAACCGGCTGTCCATCCTCGTTTGGAACGAAAACATTCAGCCGATACCTGCCACGCCTGCCGGGAAATGAAATCGCCGGCTCGCCGAGCTTTTGAGGCGTCGGTAAGTTTTCCGCATTATGCTTCCGGGTTTCTGACCTAACTCTTGCCCTATCACGAGCTTGCTCTTCTGGAGATTTTTCTTCCTCCTCGAGTGCAGTGATCGTCCGAGTTATACGGCCGACGCGCTCGATTTTCTTTTCGCCGCTGACTTCTACTTCAACCTCAATTTCTGCGCCAGCGATATAAAGCCCGGGCGCAGGAAATGTAATTTCCGTCGAAGCCACCATTTCATCAACTGGTTCAGGGAACTCCTTCTCGTTCAAGAAAAAAATTACCCTGAGTAATTTTTCGCGTCTGCGGCGATCCATTCTCTGCGAAAGAATTGCCTGAAATGATGAATGAAAAGTATCCTTTCCCAACTGAACTGCGTTTGGAGTCTTTAAGACTCCTATAGAATACACTGCCATAAATCACCCTTTTTCCTTTCTTCTTTATTTAGTTGTCAATTTGGTTTAATTATACTCCAAAACGGCCGAAAAGTCAATGGCTTAAAAAGCTCCCCAAAAGCATCAAAAACCCTTTAAAAATAAGGCTATTTCCGCCTTTTGCCGTGAAAGGCTTTATGTATCTCGCGTAGAGACTTGTCCGTTACGTGCGTGTAGACTTGGGTTGTCGAGATGCTTGAGTGCCCCAAAAGCGCCTGGACGGAGCGCAAATCGGCCCCGTTTATAAGCAAATCGGTCGCGAACATATGGCGCAGGACATGCGGAGTTACTTTTTTCGAAATTCCGGCTTTGATTGCGTAATATTTCAATATTCTTTCGACGGAACGCGGAGTTAACCGGGATGGTTCATTGGAATTTATCCCATAATTCACAAACATCGCCTCGGCCATATCCTGTCTTTTGTCTAAATATTCTTTTATAGCTTTCTTCGCGGAGAGCGAGAGAAAAACAACGCGGACTTTCTCTCCTTTCCCGCGGACAGAAAATTCATCCTTGGAAAGGTCAACTGAATCCTGATCGAGCGAAGTCAATTCCGAGACGCGAAGGCCAGTCGAGAATAAAAGTTCCAAAATCGCCCTGTCGCGAAGACGTTTTAAGGAAGACGGACTTCCGCTTGGAAGTCCGTCTTCCAAGTCGGGCGCTTTAAGCAGCCGCTCCAACTCTTCAATGGTAATTAAATCCAAATCGCGCTCGGGAGCTTTCGCGAGCAAAATTCTATCAGACGAAAGCGACTCAATACCGCGCCAGGCAAGGTATTTTAAAAAATTCCTAAGCGCAATAAGGTGATAGTTCTGCGTGCGCTTTTTTAGTCCTCCGCGATTTAAAAATAGGCGGTACCTCCGGACCAAATCGTCGTCTATCCCGGAAGTCGAAGAAATCTTCGCAAATTCAAAAAATTTTTTAAGATAGCGGTCGTAGTTTTCGACAGTCTTAAGCGACCGCCCGCGTTCGATCTCTAGATATTCTAAATATTCTCTATGCAGCTCTTTTACCCCCATATAGATATTGTGCGACATGCGCCCATATTGTCAAAATTACAAAATTATGCTAAGCTTTGAAAATGCTGAAAAGCAAAGATAAGGAGAAAATAATAGAAAAGTTCAAGACAAGCGAAAAAGATACCGGCTCGGCCTCGGTTCAGACCGCCATCTTAACGGAGGAAATTAAGCGCTTAACCGAGCACTTAAAGACTCATCGCAAAGACAAGCATTCGCGCCGAGGACTTTTGCAGATGGTCTCAAAAAGAAAAAAACTTTTGGACTATATTTCAAAAAGCAACCAAGCCGCATACGCGGACGTCACTAAAAAATTGGGACTCAAGGCTAAATAATTTAAAATATATTAGATGAATATAATTAAACATAAAAATCAGCGCGTCGCTGTTTTTATCGACGCGCAAAATATGTATCATTCCGCGAAAAGCCTTTTTGGAGGAAGGGTGAATTTCAAAGAACTTTTAAAAACCGCGGTTGCCGGCAGGCAATTGATCCGCGCTTTCGGATATGTAATCCGAACGAAAACCGGAGAAGAAAAACCGTTTATAGATGCGCTTTTGAGCCTTGGAATCGAATCCCGAGAAAAAGATCTACAGGAATTTTTTGGCGGGGCGAAAAAGGCGGACTGGGACGTCGGCATAGCGGTTGACGCGATCCGAACCATAGATATAGTGGACACAGTCGTGCTCGCGTCAGGCGACGGCGATTTTATTCCGCTTGTACAATATTTGCAAAACCGTGGGCGCAGAGTCGAAGGAATGGCATTCGGACCTTCCGCTTCCGGAAAGCTCCGTGAAGCTGTCGATGAATTTATCGACTTGGCAGAAGACCCGGGAAAGTATATATTAAAAAGGTAATTTTTTATTATTAATATTGGCCTTTAGATAGGTAGTCCGTTCTAAAAAGCGGCCTAAAATCTGAAGGTCAAACACAACTAAATGAACTCAAAAAAATTTACTACGGATTTCGGCGGTAAAGAGCTTACTGTTGAATTTAACGATTTAGCGGAGCAAGCTCACGGTTCCGCCATGGTTCGCCTTGGCGATACCGTCATTTTAGCGACGGCGGTAATGTCTCAAGGAAAGCGTGAGGGAATAGATTATTTCCCATTATCGGTTGATTACGAAGAAAGGTTTTACGCCGCAGGAAAAATTCTCGGTTCGCGCTTTGTTAGGCGGGAAGGAAGGCCTTCCGAAGAAGGAGTTTTGGTTTCGCGCCTGATTGACCGGGGACTGCGCCCCCTTTTCAACCATAAAATCAGGAATGAGGTTCACGTCGTGGCTCTCGCCCTTTCAGTTGATCAAGAAAACGAGCCGGATGTTGTCGCCATATTGGCGGCGTCGCTGGCGCTCGGGACTTCGTCTATCCCGTGGGACGGGCCGATCGGCGCCGTTCGCGTCGGAAAAGTTGGGGGAAAATTTGTCTTAAACCCGATTCGCTCCGAACTCGAAAAATCTGATCTGGATATGGTTGTCTGCGGAAAGGATGGAAAAATAAACATGGTGGAGGCGGGTGCTAAAGAAATTCCTGAAGAAGAAATGCTTGAAGCTCTAGCTTTCGCGCAAAAGGAAATCGATAAAATAGAGGAGTTCCAAAAAAAAATTGCGGGCGAGATGGGCAGAGAAAAGATAATGCCTGCACTAAAAGACGAGCCCGAAAAAATTTCCGAAATTTTCGAGAAAGATTTCCGCGAAAAACTCGAGAAAGCTATTTATATAAAAGATAAAAAAGAAAGGAATGTTAACCTTTTTAAATTGAAGGAGGAATGGGATAGTATAATCGCAAATGATGTCGGAGCAGATTACTCCAGCGTTGCGGATGGATTTTACGAAGAGAAAATCGACGAGATCGTGCACAAAAATATTCTTGTGGGCGATCTGCGGCCGGACGGCAGGGGTTTAAAAGAACTTAGATCCCTCTGGGCCGGCGTTGGCATTCTGCCGAGAACGCACGGCTCCGGGCTTTTTTACCGCGGAGAGACGCATGTGCTCTCTGCGGCAACTCTTGGCGGCCCGGGAGACACGCAACTTGTTGAAGGAATGTCTATTTCAACCAAAAAAAGATTTATGCACCACTATAACTTCCCGCCCTTTGCTCCGGGAGAAACCGGAAGAATGGGTGGCCCGGGGCGAAGAGAGATAGGACACGGCGCCCTTGCCGAAAGAGCGCTTATCCCGGTATTGCCGGACATTTCAGAATTTCCATATGTAATCCGGCTCGTATCCGAGGTGCTTTCCTCAAACGGTTCGACATCCATGGCATCTACATGTGCTTCGATACTCTCGATGATGGACGCTGGGGTTCCGATAAAGCGCATGGTTGCCGGGATTGCTATGGGGCTTATTCTTTCCCCCGATGGAAAAAAATTCAAAGTTTTAACTGACATTCAGGGTCCGGAAGACCACTACGGGGATATGGACTTCAAATCCGCCGGGACGAGCGAAGGAGTTACGGCGGTACAGATGGATGTTAAAATTTCCGGGGTTACGCTTGAGGTGTTAAAAGAAACTCTCCTCGACGCGAGGGCGGCGCGAATAAAAATTATGGAAGTTATGGCGCGTGCAATTGATAAGCCGAGGGCGGAACTTTCCAAATTTGCGCCGAGAATTTTGACGATAAAAATAAATCCGGATAGGATTCGCGACCTGATCGGGCCCGGAGGGAAAATGATTAATTCAATAATCGACGAGACCGGAGCTACGGTCGACGTTGAACAGGATGGGACTGTATTTATAACCGGGTCTGCTGAAGGGAGCGAGAAGGCTCTGGCCAGAGTCAAAGAAGTTACGCACGAATTTGAAGTTGGCGAAGTATTTGAAGGGACTGTGTCCAGAATTTTTGATTTCGGCGCAATGGTTGAAATCGCCCCAAAACAGGAAGGGCTTGTTCATATATCGGAGTTAGCCCCGTTTAGGGTAGAGAGAGTCACGGATATGGTGGACGTCGGAGATAAAGTTAAGGTTAAAATAAAAAGCATAGACGAGCTTGGAAGGGTTAATCTTTCAATCAAAGACGTGGCTGAATTAAAGCCGAAAGTTAGAGAGCCTGGATGGTCGCCTAGAGAAGACCGCCCCAGAGGCCCTGGGGGAAGGAGGGAGCGAGGAGGGGGACGCTTCAGGAGATAAGTTATGAAAATATTTCTCCTAATTTTGCTTTTGGTTGTTCTGGCAGGCGGGGGATGGTATGTCTATAAAAACTTTTTATTCCCCGAGCCCCCAGCGCCAGTCGACGAAGATGTCCCCAAAAAATTGATTAATGCCCAGGAGAGAATAATCAAACTCGAATCGAATTCGGAATTATCCAAAGCGGTGCGCAACATTGGGAAACTGCCGAGGGGAAGCTTTGAAGTAGTTTACTTTTCTGAAAACGCAAGCGGGGCGCGCCATTTTCTCACACCATTGGAATTTTCTTTGGCTGGAAGCATGCATCCGCCGCAAAAATTACTTTCATTAGTTATTAATTATAATTTCGGTTTTTCGGGCGGAGAGACAAAAAATTATCCATTTTTGATATTTGAGATAGGTTCAATCGATGAAGCCCGCGCGGGGATTATGGGATGGGAAAAAAATATGCCGGGGGAATTGCCCGGAATTTTTGGCGGCTCGGAAAATTCCGGAACAGTTGGGGAGATTTCTTTTCAGGATAAGGTCATAAAAAATCAAAACGCCAGGATCTTCGAATCCGGCAGCACTAAGGTTATTTATGCCTTTTATAATCAGAAATTATTGATAATAACCTCATCCGAAGAAGCTTTTGATGCCATAATATCCAGATACGCCGTCTTTCCTCCAAACTAGCTGTTGCCTTAATGCTAGGATTTTCATAACATATAGCAATGGCTTGGGATAAATATAAAACATCTTTGCTTGAAGAAAAATCCAAATTAGAGAAAGAGCTTTCGTTGATCGCGACGAAAAACCCGGAACATCCCGGGGAATGGGATGTCAAAGCGCCAGATATGAACCCAATGGTCTCGGACCAATCCGAATTGGCGGATATGTTTGAGGAACTGGAAACTCAAACCGGACTCGAGGCACAACTCGAGGAAAGGCTAAAACATGTAAACGGCGCCCTAAAAAGAATCGAAGAAAACAAATTTGGGAAATGTTCGGTTTGCGGCAAAGAAATCGAAGAAAAGAGGCTTGATGCAAATCCGTTTGCCGAAACCTGCATGGAACATATGGAGTGATTAATATGAGCGCGGCTAAAACACATTCGGCCGAAATTTTAGGCCTTGGGGGAGAAATTATAGATGTCGAAGTGGATCTTGCCCCGGGGCTTTTTCATTTCTCCATCGTCGGCCTTCCCGATAAGGCGGTTGAGGAATCCAAAGAGAGGGTTTCCTCGGCGATAAAAAATACGGGCCTCCGCCATCCCCAGAAAAAAAACCAGAGAGTTGTTGTTTCGCTCGCCCCCGCGGATCTTAAAAAAGAAGGTCCGCTTTTTGATCTTGCGATAGCAATCGGATACCTTCTGGCTTCGAAACAAATCGAATTTGATTCGTCCAAAAAATTATTTTTAGGCGAGCTCGCACTCGACGGATCTTTGCGAAAAATTAAAGGAGCGCTCTCTCTCGCGATGGCCGCAAAAGAAGCCGGGTTTGAAAATATAATTTTGCCTCATGAAAATGCTCCGGAAGCAAGTTTGGTTGAGGGAATTAATGTTTATGGAATGAAAAATCTCTCACAAATTTTAAAATTCTTGAGGGGCGAGGAAGTAATCGAACCTCACTCGAAGGTTGAAATCGAGCCGGAAAATTTATATTCACTAGACTTCGGAGAAATAAAAGGGCAGGAAACCGCGAAGCGCGGATTGGCTTTAGCTGCTGCCGCAGCACACCATGTCTTAATGGTCGGCCCTCCGGGAACCGGAAAAACAATGCTCGCGCGCGCTCTTCCGTCTATACTTCCGCCGATGAGCTTCGAAGAAATCTTGGAAGTTACAAAAATTCACTCCGTTTCCGGAAATTTAAGGAAGCCTTATGTTTCAGAGCGACCTTTCAGAAATCCTCACCATACCGCATCTTACGTAGCTCTTGTCGGCGGTGGACAAATCCCGCGCCCTGGGGAAATTACGTTGGCGCACCGAGGCGTCTTATTTTTGGATGAATTTCCTGAATTTGAAAGGAGAGTTCTTGAAGCGTTGAGGCAGCCCTTGGAAGATGGGGAGATAACCGTGTCCAGGGCAAAGGGTACCTTAACTTTTCCGGCGAGATCCCTTGTGGTCTTCGCGATGAATCCATGCCCCTGCGGAAATTATGGATCGGACAAGAAACCTTGCCTATGCACCACGCAAACGCTCTACCGCTACCAAAGAAAAGTTTCGGGGCCGATAGCGGACAGGATTGACATCTGGCTCGAGGTTCCTCATTTCGAGCATGAAAAAATGAGCCTTAAGTCCAAGCGGGAAAGCGACGCTATCCGTGAAAAAGTCACTCAAGCAAGAGAAATTCAGAAAGAAAGATTCAAAAAATGCGATATCTCGCTAAACGCCCACATGCGCCCGAAAGATCTCGAAGAATTTGCACCCTTGTCTTCCGAAACACAGGATATAATGCAAACGGCCGCCAAAAAATTGGATCTCTCTGCCCGCGCCTACCACCGAGTTATAAAACTCGCACGCACCATCGCGGACTTTGAGGGCGCACGCGATATTAAAAAAGAGCATATACTCGAGGCCGTCCAATACCGCCCCCGCAAAAACTTTTTTGTCTATGAAACATAATGAGAAAACGCCGCGCTTAGTGAGTAAGCTGGCGTTTTAGCTTAGGCGGGGTTCGGAGGGGATAACGAGCGGAAGATTGTTGGATCACCTCCTCTCAGTCGACAGCGTACTCCGGGAGATAGCGGACAAAAACAAATTCATCCGGATACTTAAGTCTCACGCTGGAGCCACGGAGAGATAGCATGTGGTCGCCGATCACCGGGTCATCGCTCTCATAATACCCAAGGGTTGTTCGAGGGAATTTCCCTTGATAATCAGCCACTATTGCAACGGTCGTGACCACAATCGCACCCCTTTCTCCCAAGTGCGTCATAGACAAGCCCTCCTTTCACCAAGAGTACTTTTACTTTCAGTATAGCAATATCTAAAAAGAAAGTTGTGATTAAAACGGGTTTCTCGCTCCCCGGACTTCGAAGTGCACGTGGCATCCGGTAGAAAGGCCGGTTGAACCGACATATCCGATGACTTGCCCCTGAACAACGTGAAAACCGGAAGCAGTTATTATCAAACTCAAATGGGCGTAGAGGGTTTGCGTTCCATTGGCGTGCGAAACCACAACATATTGCCCGTAACCGCTGTTCCATCCTTGCGATTTGGAAATAATTACATCTCCGCCCGCGGCGGCCATTACCGGAGTCCCGCAAGAATTGGCTAGGTCAACTCCGTTATAACCGTGTATTCCTTGCGTTTTGACTCCTCCTGATATCGGCCTGATGTAGTAGCCCACATATGAAGGCCCCGAAGACCTGGCCGCCTTAGACAGGGAACTTTGTGAAAATGCGGGCTTGGCCAGTTCCGATGCTTCTCCATTAGGAATTATTAGAGTCGAACCGATTTCCAAAGAAGTAGAGCGGCTTAATCCGTTGAAGCTTAAAATTTCATCCGAATCTCCTGCGTATTTTTTAGAAATGCTTTGGATGGTGTCTCCTTTTTTTACCGTGTACTGGACTCCGGTTATTGGAAGGATAACCAAAATCTGGCCGGGGCTTATAACGCTCCCGCTTTTCAATTCATTTGCCCAGCGAATGGTATTCGCGGATACGCCAAATACTTGGGCTATATCCGATAAAGTATCCCCCTCCCGGACGGAATAGAGGCTAATCTGGTCCGATTTATACTCAACTACATCCGCGATTGACCCTAAGGGGCCCGTTACTGAAAGGAGAGCCGAATCTTGGACTATGTTAATGTCCCCGCCCCCCATCCCATTTAGAAGGTTGATATTAAAGGGGGCGGTAAGCAAGGGGATCGTCTGCGAAGTCCCCATGCTGGACGCGGATTCATTGGTCTTGCCCAGAATTTTTTCAAAAAAATCAAAAAACTTCGCGTCCACCTGGTTAAAGCTCGCCAAAAAAGAAATCAAAAAAGAAGCAAGGATTAACTTCTCCTTTTTTTCTGCCAAAGAGAAAAAGACGCGCTTAGCTTTGGTTAAAATATTGTTTTGGAGCGAGGTCTAATTAAAAGATAGCGCCGACTGGATCAAAATTAGAATAAAAATTCTGAAACTATCTTGTTAATATTTTACAATTTAAAGGGGCGGGGGTCAATGATTTTTTCCCCATTTTATCCCCAGGGAAAATGAAAACAATTTTGGGAAAAAATGTCAAAAATCCTTATTCTATAGGCAGAAATTGGAGGCTTGTTCCTTGCGTGGTATTCTGAATTGATGCCTAAAAAAAGTGACCCTTTTCTCTTAAATCGAGCTCAGGAAGAAGCAATATTGACACAAGTCGGGCCAGTATTGATAGTTGCCGGAGCCGGGTCCGGTAAAACGATGGTTTTAACGCATCGTATTTCACATTTAATTGCGGGTGGAGTCAAGCCTGATTCAATTTTGGCTATAACTTTCACGAATAAAGCCGCGGAGGAGATGAAAGAAAGAGTATTCCGCCTAACCGAAAGGCAGACTTTGAGGCCATGGGTTGGGACTTTTCATAGCTTCTGCGTTTATGTGTTGCGCCATTCCGGGCATGCGATTGGCATCGGTAAGAATTTTTCGATCCTAGACGAAGAAGACAGCCTTTCTGTGATAAAAGAGATAATGAAGGGATTTTTGCTCGATCCCAAAAAATTTGAGCCAAAAAAAATCCGAAATATCATTTCCAAGAACAAAAATGAAATGCGGGGCGCGGATAGCTGGGAAACAAGGGATAGTTATTTTGGAAAGATTTTTCCCGAAGTTTGGAGAAAGTACGAAGAACGCCTTCTTGAAATGAAGGCTCTGGATTTCGACGATCTTTTGTTAAAAACTGTCGTCCTCTTTACAAAACATCCGGATATCCTTCATGAGTGGCAGGAAAGATTTCTGTATATCCACATTGACGAATATCAGGATACAAATTTAGTCCAGTACCACCTCGTTAAGCTACTCGCGGAAAAATACAGGAATATTTGCGTTGTGGGCGATATAGATCAAGCAATATACTCCTGGCGCGGAGCGGATTTTAGAAATATCTTGCATTTCGAGCGCGATTGGCCAGATGCGAAAATTATTACGCTCGAAGAAAATTACCGTTCGACAAAATTGATTCTGGACGCGGCAAACGCAGTAATCGTAAAAAACAAAGCACGCCTGCCGAAAAATTTGTACTCAAAAAAAATAGCCGGTCCTAAAATAACTCTTTTTGAAGCCGCGAACGAGGAGGAGGAAGCGAGATTGATATCTGAAATGTCGCGAGAGATGATCCGCGGAGGGATAAATCCTCGGGACATCGCAGTCCTTTACCGAACGAATTTCCAATCGAGAATCATCGAAGAAAAAATGCTCGGGGAAAATATTTCATACCAGGTTATCGGAGTAAAATTCTACTTGCGCAAAGAAATAAAAGACGCCCTCGCGTATTTAAAAGCAGCATTGAATCGGGAAGACGTGTTGTCTCTTAAGAGAGTCGTCAATTTTCCGCCAAGAGGCATAGGGAAGGTGCTTTTGGCAAAAATTCTCGGGAGCGCGGAATTAAATTTAAAAGAAGGGGCAAAAAAAGAAGAGCTTTTTAAAATTTTAGACGAGATAAAAAAAGATTTGGAGGAGGAGAAGGCAAGCGAGGCAATTAAATTCGCGATAAAAAAATCGGGGCTTGAAGATTATTTCAATGACGGGACAGAAGAAGGGGAAATTCGTCTTTCAAACATCCGCGAACTCGTCACGCTTGCCCGAAGATACGATATCCAAAATCCGCCCGAGGGAATATTAAAACTCATGGAAGACGCCGCTTTAATGTCGGACCAGGATACGATGAAAAAGGAGGAAAATTCCATTAAGCTTATGACGGTACATGCGGCAAAAGGGCTTGAATTTAAAGTGGTTTTTGTCGCTGGGCTTGAGGAAGGATTATTTCCCCATGCCGCCTCCTTCGGAGGCGAGCCTCGCCCCGACGACGAGTCGAGGCTGGAAGAAGAGAGAAGACTTTTTTATGTCGCACTCACGCGGGCGAAAGAAAAAATCTTCCTTTCTTACGCAATTTTCCGGACAATCTTCGGCGAGAGAAGAATAAATATGCCATCAAAATTTATTTCGGACATCCCCGAGGACTTGCTTGAACGCGGGGACGAAGCCGTAATAGTGTTCGAATAGAGATTTATGATATACGATTTAAGAATAAAGAAGCACTTAGGGCAGAATTTTTTGAAGAATAAAAAAATTCTGGAGGAAATAGTGAAAATCGGCGGGGTTTCCAAAAAGGATATTGTTTTGGAAGTCGGCCCGGGGCACGGGGAATTAACTGGCTTTTTGGCTCAAGGGGCGAAAACGGTTATCGCGATCGAAAAAGACAAAAACTTAGTTCCAATGCTTCGAGAAAAATTTAGAAATAATAAAAATGTTGAAATTCGCGAAGGCGATATTCTTAAATCTAAAGTTTTAAACCTAAAATCCGAATATAAAATTATTGCAAATATCCCCTATTACATAACTTCGCATTTTCTCCGAAATACGCTTGCTCAAAAAAATAAGCCCTCCCTCATCGTCCTCATGGTTCAACTTGAGGTCGCGAAAAGAATTTCCGCAAAAGTTCCAGATATGAACCTTCTTGCTTTATCCGTCCAAGCCTACGGAAAAGTTGAATTTATCCGAAAAGTTTCAGCCGGGAATTTTAGCCCAACCCCGAAAGTCGATTCCGCAATAATAAAAATCTCGGAGATATCAGATAAGTTTTTCAGAAAAAATAAAATTTCGGAGAAGAAATTTTTTAAAATCCTGCGAAAAGTCTTCCAGCAAAAAAGAAAAATGCTCCGAGGGACAATCGGAAATAAAATTCCGGAAGAATATCAAACAAACCGGCCGGAAGAACTTTCGCTCGAAGATTGGATAAAAATTTATTCAGAAATTAATTAATCGCAACCGCATTGATCCGCATCATTGGCGTGAATATGTGTTGGCGAGCCATCACATCCGACATTTTCACCGGCATTATTCTCACAGCGCGCCCCTCTTACATATTTACCACAGCCGTTGTCCACTCCGGAAGTTGATGATAAATCCGTGACGATTTTCATAAGCTTATTCCAATTAGATGACGAGGCCGGACTTACTGTAAAATCAGCCGCATGGCCAGTCCCGTTGCACGAAGGCCCGCCATAATGGCAGGAAATTTTCGTGGGGGACCTATTTGAAAATGATGAACATCTGATATCCGTATTGCCTGAAAATTGGCATCTATGGCAGCCTTGATTGAGCTGGTTTGATGCCGGCTGAGGAACTGATAGCCCGGCGGCGGCTGCTTTTGATATAACGCAGCTTACCATCGCGTTTGTGATAGCGGATACCTTGTCGGCAGAACATTTAAGTCCTGTGGGGCATTTATTATCACAATTTGAAGTTGAATATTGCCCGCTCGCATCTTCCACGCACTGATTATTAGAATTGCACGTATATTTTTTATTTGAAGGGGTCGGAGAAGGAGTTGGGGTTGTGGAAGGAGGGGGGGTCGTTCCGCCGCCTCCGATATGGCACCCGCAAATTCTGGTTTGCGGATCCCAAATCGCGGGCAGGTTAGCGCAAACTTTATTCAAACACCCGAGCTGGATATTACATGCCCCGCCTGACGGCCCGCAATTTTGCCGGAAAGTACATCCAGTGTTTGTGCAGAAAAATCCACAGTTGCAGCACGGCGCAGACCTTTGCGATCCTCTCTGGTTATTCGGCGTTCCTCCGCGATAGCATTCGGGCGAGACGGAAAACTGCGCATAGGCTTCGGGAATAATTCTAGAGATTATGCTTTTCCCTATCCAGGAAATTATGCCTTCTGATTTTTTTCTGGCCAGAGCGCCCTTAAACTTAGAAATAAAATTACGAGGATCTTCCCCGGCCACAGTCCTCTCTGCTTTTATTTCGTCTTCCCAAAGTTTTGGCAATATTTCCCGATATGATTTTCGATATTGAGCAATTTCGTCCGCGGAAAATCCTCCTCCGCTGGCAGAATGCGCTGATAAATACTCAAGCCAATCTGCGAATCTGTCTTGAAGTGCTATTGCATCGGCCATTGTATCCAGTTTGTAAACTTCCCCGGATTTCAAATATCCGATATCTATCATTCCTTGATTAATTTCCCTTAAAACGCTTTTATATTCTTCCGAGTAACCGAAGATAAAAATTTCTTTCTCTGTAACGGTTACGGCCGACGTCGGTTGGCTGGAAAAAATTTGAAATGAAGAAGGCTCATTTTGCGCAAATTCAAATTTGCTGGAAAAATTCTGGGCGCCTTGATCAAAAGTTGAAGAAACTGCTTCTCCAAACGCTTCGATCGCAGGGGTTATAAGATCATCCCGCCCTAAATCATTTAGGCGAGATCCGTTTCCTCCAGGGGCGCCTTTCCTCTCCGCGAAAACTCCGGAAAACTTTTGGATAGGCTGATTCCCGCTCTGCTCAGCCGATTTTGACGAAGAAATCACTACATAGAAGATGAATAACAAGGCTCCCAGCACAGCCAAAATCGTCATCCAAACCACTTTCTTCCTCGAATCCGGCATATATCCCTAATTATTGCACAATTTGCCTAGAGTTTATGCACAAATTCCTAACAAATTACCCACTATAATAAAGTAGGGTGACGAAATTATTTAGCCCAAGGTTTATAATTACCATTTTTGCAGTGCCTGCTATGGGCGCCCTGGCTTTATTTTGGTATTTTTCTTTAGAGGGCGCACTTAAATACGAGCAGACTTCGGACTCTGTTTCCAGCCAACAGGCCAACCTCACTGAAAATTTCTCGAAAGCTTTTATAGATAAATTTGGCGAAAAAGCCGTAAAGGGGGAAGATCTCTCTAAAATCTCCCCGGAAGAGATAAGCGCAACTTCTAAGGAAATTATCCCGTTTGAAAAAATTGTCGGGGTAATCCCGACAGTAACCAAAAGCGACATCACCATTCTCGATGAAAATCGCCCCGAGGCCGTAAAAAACTATTTCAATTCGCTCTACGGAGTATACGAAAAAACATTTCTAACAATCGAGAAGGATGATATCAAGATTTTATCTGAAGCTCTTTCCGAAAATAATTCTTCCAAACTTGCCCAAATCGACAACGTTATCGAATCTTTCGATAAAAGTTTTGAAGAAGTGAAAAAAATTCCGGTGCCCAGAGAGTGGGAAAATTTTGCGGTAGGTGAGCTTAATTATCTTCTGCGTTCCAAAAAATACGTCGAACTTATTCGCAATGAAGACAAGGATCCATTGGCGGCGCTTCTGGCTCTGAAGGAACGGCTTTTATTGATGGGCGAGGCCCGAAGCTTTCACAAAAAAACTGCCGGAGATCTTCTCGCGGCGGGAATTAAGTTTTCTCCGGAAGAAGGAGGATATAAATTTTTCAAATGATTATGATCTGGATTTTCGCCATTATATCTATACTCTTAACTCCTAACTTGGCCTCCGCTGATGTTCCGGTATTTGATTCGAGAAACAATAAAGTTCTTCTGGACACCAAGCAGTTAATCGATGAGAGAACAGAAATTTTAAACCAAATGATCGCCGGGATTTTCAGGAAAGAAATCGGCATCACTAAATCGGGGGCGAAAGAGGATCCGGCAATTCAAGAGATTATTGCATCCGTGCAATCGGGCAGCGCCACCCCGTGCGAAGCGCTAGGCAACTCCTTGGACTGCATAGCATCAAAGATCACCGAGCAGTCGATGGTAAATCTCGCAGCTCAATACCAAGCCAGGCTAGAAGGCGAAGATGAAAATGGCGCTGCAGCTAAGGAGCCCGACGGCGACCCGATAAACACTTTCACGGACGGCAAATTCTATGTGCCAGATTATGGGCAATACTATGCAAATGTGGCCACTAACGAGCGCGAGATCTTTTTAGGAAGTACTCTTGGGGACGCTGATCCGCTCCAGGTAAAAGCAAATCTGGCGCCTTATCTTAAAGATACTATCCCTCAATTAGTGAGCAAATCTCTGAAGTCAGAGGACTTCGAAAATCGGGTAAAAAGCACGATGCCCGAAAATGAAGACGACTTTTTTGCGACCTGGGAGGCTCTCATCTCCCCGCAAAACAGCCCCGAAGGCGTTTATCTTAGCTTTCTTGACGAAGCGCAATTCAGAGAGCAAACTGCGCTCGCAATCGCCCAAGAAGAGTTAAATTCTCCGGGAATTATCCCAACCAAGGATTGCGACTATGCTGATGTGAATGGTAAGAAGCTAATAGGGAACTGCATAATTACAAATCCCGCCGGCCAGAACGTTGCGGCAGCTGGTCAGATCCCAATCATCGACCGCGAAAGGGCAAGCAATGCGGATGAATTAAGCGATATCCAAAAGGTTGCGTCCAAGCCGGGGGAAGGCGAGAACACATTCATCGGGCCAAGCATAATGACCGCGGGAAATGACGCAACCAGGAAAAATTCCTCGCTTTATAACGTCGACCAGCTTATCAATCTCGCGGCAAAAATCATTGCGTCGATATTTAACGGCACCGCAAAAACTGCTCCGACTCCTACTCCTAGGGTATCTCCAACTCCTACTCCCGCTCAAAGGCCCGTAATGATAGATTCTCCCGCAAACGGGACATACGCAAATGGCGACGTCTCCGTTTCCGTAACCTCGACCGCTCCCGGAACTGTAGCTGTGCAATTTTATGTGGATGGCGTCCCATATGGATTGCCGGTTGCCGGAACGGGAACATTTAATACAACGATTGACACTGACATTCTTACGGAAGGCCCGCACGTAATTACTGCGGTAGCCCTTGATAGCAATAACGCGCAAATTGGCACAAGCAATCCGGTCACAATATTCGTGGATCGCACGCCTCCCGCGATAAGTGCTTTAAGAACATCTGATAGCGAAACAAATATTCGAGGAAATACAAATATCACGGCGGATGCATCAGACAACGGAAATAAAAAATTGGTTTCTGTGGAATTTTTCCTGAATGGAATTTCCATCGGCTTCGGGAATCTTCAGATGGGCCTCCATCGCCTTATCGGTTGGGACTCCACTTCATTCGTTAATGGGACTTACCAGCTAATCGCGGTGGCAACCGACAGGGCCGGGAATACGACCGAAACTACGCCGCTCGCGATAACTATAAATAACTGATATGGGTGTAATAGTTTCTAGAAAATTTCTTGCTGGGTTTCTGATTATAGCTATTTTGAGTTTAATGTTGCCAGTTCACCAGGCTCATGCCGGTGCTAAAGAATTGGGAAAAACTTTTCTGACTGGTGCCGGGAAAGTCGCCAAAGCCGCGCCCGGTTTCTTATGGGGTGCAGCCAAAGTCGGCGCGGGAATTATCGGAACAGCAATGCTTTTAAAATTTCTAAGCGGGGTTATCGTAGAACTAGCCGGCTTGATTTTTAATATGTCGCTGGGACTTACTCTCGATAATGAAAACTATTCTTCCTCAAAAATAGATGCGATTGATGCTGGCTGGACATTCTCCCGAGATGTCGTAAATATATTTTTCATTTTTATCCTGCTTTTCATCGCAATCGCCACCATTCTGGGAATCGAATCATACGGCGCCAAATCTCTTTTGGCGCGGTTGATCGTCGTCGCCCTTCTTGTGAATTTCAGCCTATTGGCAACGCGGGGGATAATTTATGTTTCAAATTCGCTTGCCGTTCAAATATATAACTCACAAGTTAATATCGGGGATACCGCCGGGACAGCAGGGGCCCTCTCGGGTTTCTTGAACTTAAAGTTTAAGAAGAATTTGGGAGAGCAAGTTATGAATCGATTCTATTTAAAACAATTGTATGAGAAAGCTCCAAAACCGGATTCTGCTAGCGCATTGGCCAATGAACTACTTGGCTTTGGAACCATAGAATTGGGCGCCATCGTCGTTGCTCTTCTGGCCGCTTTCTTGCTTTTTGTTGCATCATTTTTATTCATAACCAGGATGGCCGTCCTTTGGCTCTTGATGATCCTGGCTCCCTTTGGATTTGTATTTTTAATATTGCCTGCGACGAGATCCTATGCCCAGCAGTGGTGGAAAAAATTAATCGACCAAGCCGTTTTTGCTCCGGCATTTTTGTTCCTTTTTTTTATAGCGCTTAAGGTGCTCGATAAACTCGGGGATTTTATGGGTAAGGCAAACGACATAAAAAGCACAAACGAATATTTGGCTCTCATCCTATTGCAGATAACTATAGCTTTTATTCTCCTCTTCGCCTCGCTTATGGTCGCAAAACAGCTCGGCACCTACGGCGCGGACGGGGCGATCGGTATGGCCAAAAAGAGCGGGGCGGCGTTTGGGAAATATGTTGGAAGGGGCGCTGCAAGAAGAGCAATGGCTCCAATTAGAGCCGCTGGAAGAACTGCTGGCAGTATACAACGCAGCGACAGCGCCGGAGCACGGCTTTTCAAAGCAATTCCTGGAGTTCAGAGAGGGCTTGGCAGGATGGAGGCAACATCTAGAAAGGGCATTGAACAAAGAGAGAAAGACCTGGAGGCAATGAATTTGAGCGCCTCCACTCTTAAAAATAGAGCTGCTCTTTCGACGGTCGGAGCCGAAGAAAAGGCCGCAATTGTAAATATGCTTGCCAAAAAAGATAATCTAACTCCGCAAGGCAACTTCGACAGGTCCCATATCGATGCGGCGGCTCGTCTCTACGAGGCACAAGGAATGGGCGTCAATGCGCGAACGATTAGAAGCCTCGAATGGCAATATGCGAGAAATGAAACCGAGAGAGCGGATGCGCTAAATCGCGGAACGGTTAAACCAACGGATATAAAGAAAAATGATTTCAGCGCTCAATATTTTGCCACTGGGGCGGCAAATCAACCAGTTAGAGATGCTATGTATAACAATTTCAATGAAAGTCATATTCATAACATGATGGAGAGGGACGACAATTCTGCAAATGACTTCTTTAATAATCTCGGAGACGATATGGCGGCTGCCGGAATTCCAAGAACAATCGCTGATTTGCAAACATTTTTAGAAACGCGAGGAAACAGGCGTTTATCAGCATGGACTCGCACTCCAGCCGGACAATCAGTGATGCGTGCTTATGGATTTACATAATAAAATATGAAGGTTGACCCTCAAAAATTACTAGAAAAATTCAAAAAACTTCCAGAGGATCTTAAGGTTGTTTTGTTTAGCCAAGAATCCGCCACTAAAATAGGGGCGGTTGGAAAGAAAAATGATCTCAGTTCATCAAACATCGGGATCCTTGCAGACGAAACCGGTTTGGTTTTATTTGGTGTTCTGCATCCTAAAGATTTTATTCCGGATTTATCGGAAAAGCTTGGGGTAGACAAAGAAACGGCGAAGAAAATCGCGGAGGATGTTAATCGCGAGATTTTTCAGAAAGTCCGGGTAAGCTTGAGAAAGCTCTATGGAATAACGGACGAAATTACGGAAAATGTTCCGGTCCCGGCGCCGGCACCAATCCAAAAAGCGCCGCCTCCGCCGCCAATTCCTAAACCGCAGCCTCAACCGCCTAAAATAATAATTAGAGAAAATGTTGAGATCCCAAAAGAAGCTCCGAAGGAAGAGTTAAAGCCTCTTGAGATACGGCCGATCAAAGGAGGGCCACTTGGCGATAATGAATCTACGGGGAAAAAACCTGCCTCGCCTGCCTTGTCGGCAGACAGGCCGGCAGGCATGCTTCCTGAACCGGAGAAAATATCCCCGCGCCCGCAGCTAGATTTCCCGCCTCGCCGATCCCAAGAACCGGAGCGTGACATGGGATTAAAAATTATGCCTCATTCGCCAGAGGAAATTAAACCAGTCAAGCCGCTCTCGTCTCCCAAACCACCCTCCCCGCCCCCGGGAATGGCGTTCATTGCAGAAAAAAAATTAGAACCACCGGCGCCGCCAAAGCCTGCCTCGCCGGCAGGCAGGCCGAGTTATGATCAATATAGAGAGCGAATATGAGGCAGTTTCAAGTCCCACAATTTATCGAAGTCGAAGACAAAATTTTCGGGCCGTTAACCTTAAAGCAGTTCTTATATATAGTAGGGGGCGCTGGTATGGCTTATATTCTATACGCCTTTTTGAGCCCGTTTTTGCCCTTATTTATAATCCTCACTGTAGCGGCGCCAATTGTCTCTTTTTTTTTCGCGTTGGCGTTCTATAAAATAAACGGCCAGCCGTTCATGAAAATTTTGGAAAATGCTTTCGCTCATTATACAAACTCCCGCCTATATATATGGAAGAAAATAGACAGGCCTATAACAATAACTGAGGAGAAGAGCGAATTCTTGCACAGAAATAATTTTTCCCTGCTTAAAAAAAGGGCTCCATCAACCAATCAAGGGGCTAAGTTGCAGGACTTGGCGTGGTCGATCGAGGTGCGCGGCAGTAAAAATATAAATCCCCAAACTTAGGCTATGGCAAATAAAAAACTAAAATCGGCAAGCGCGCAGGAATTCGTCCCGATCCAGGAAATACGAGAGGGGATTGCCGTCCTAAAAAATGGCGCACTAAGAATGGTTTTGATGGCATCTTCTCTCAACTTCGCGCTCAAATCCGTTGAGGAGCAGGAGGCAACAATATTCCAATACCAAAATTTCCTGAATTCGCTCGATTTCTCGGTTCAGTTTTTTATTCAATCCAGAAAATTAAACATCAATCCGTATCTTGATACGCTAAAAAAGGTTGAGAATGGGCAAACCAACGAGCTTTTAAAAATACAGACCCGCGAATATATTGAATTCATAAAAAATTTCGTTGAGACGACAAATATAGTTTCGAAGGCTTTTTACGTCGTGGTTCCCTATGAACCGCCAGTTTTTGAAACGCCGAAAGGGGCTGCCGACTCTATTTTGGAAATATTCGCAAGCAAAAAAAATGAAATTAAAAAAATTCCTGATACAAAATTCGAGGAATATAAGATACAGCTTTTCCAGCGAGTGGATACGGTCGCGCAGGGATTGATGTCGGCCGGGGTCCGGGTCGCTCCCCTTAACACAGAGGAATTAATTGAGCTTTATTTCGGCCTGTTTAACCCTGGGGAGCTGGAAAAGGGGGGGGCACCGACCGTTACAAGCTAAAAACATGTTTGGATTCGGAAAAAATAAAAAGGAAGAGAATATTACGGTAACGGAAATGCCGTCTATGCTGCCCGAAAATATCAAAGGAGCGGGGAGTTTTGAAGTTGAAGACGCAGTCGCGCCCGCCGCCCTTGAAATAGAGTCGAACTACGTAAAGCTTGGCGAGAAAGTTGCCCGGACTCTTTTTGTTTTTACGTACCCGAGATTTCTCGCAATAAATTGGTTCGCCCCCGTAATAAATCTAGACAAGGTTTTTGATATCTCGATTTTTATCCATCCGCAGGATACTAATACGGTCCTGCGCCAGCTCGAAAAAAAAGTTGCAGAGGTCCAGTCGCAGATTCATGATCGCGAGAAAAAGGGATTGGTGCGAGACCCCATGCTCGACACCGCCCACCAAGACCTTGAAGAATTAAGAAATAATCTCCAGCAGGCGCAAGAAAGATTATTTTCTTTCGGCCTATATATAACGATCTACGCCGAGAATGTCCAGGAATTAAATAAAAACGAAAGCGAAATACGTTCCATTTTGGAATCCAAGCTCGTATACGCGAAGCCGGCGCTTTTCCAGCAAGGCGAGGGGTTGCAAACGACTTTTCCGCTCGCGACCGACCAACTTGAGGTCAATACAAAGCTGAATTCATCCCCGGTATCCTCCCTTTTCCCTTTTACCTCCTTCGATCTGACTTCAAATAAAGGTATTCTCTACGGCATAAATCGGCACAACTCAAGCTTGGTCCTTTTTGATCGTTTCAGTCTTGAGAACTATAACTCCGTTGTTTTCGCGAAATCCGGTTCCGGAAAATCTTACGCGACCAAACTCGAGATTTTAAGATCGCTGATGTTCGGCACCGAAGTCATCGTTATCGACCCGGAGCGAGAATACGAATATTTGGCGGAGACTGTGGACGGAAGATATTTCAATATTTCCCTCTCTTCGCACCACCATATAAATCCCTTTGACCTGCCTCCGCCAAGGGAAGACGAATCTCCGGCGGATTTGCTTAGATCAAATATCATTAATCTTATCGGGCTTTTTCGCATAATGTTCGGCGGGCTTACTCCGGAAGACGATTCTATTTTGGACCGCGCGATTACGGAAACTTACGCGTCGCGCGACATCACGCCGGATGCCGATTTCTCTAAAGCGACTATGCCTATTCTCTCGGACCTAGAGTTGGTGCTCGCCAACATGGAAGGAGGGGAATCACTCGCACAGAAATTAAGGAAATACACGCAAGGAACATGGGCTGGGTTTATCAACCAGCCTTCGAATGTCGATATTAACAAAAAGCTTGTTGTATTTTCCGTCCGCGATATGGAGGACGAGCTGCGCCCGATCGCGATTTATTTGATCGTGCATCACGTTTGGAACGCCGTCCGGACAGAGATAAAAAAGAGACTCTTAATCGTGGACGAGGCCTGGTGGATTATGAAAACCGAAGACGGAGCTTCGTTTTTGTTCGGAATTGCCAAACGGGCGCGCAAATATTTTTTGGGGATTACGACAATAACGCAGGATGTCGGCGATTTCTTAAATTCAGAATATGGGAAAGCCATCATTACAAATTCCTCCATCCAACTTCTCTTGAAACAAGCCCCGGCGGCGATAGATTTATTGAAACAAACTTTTAACCTTACGGAGGAGGAAAAATTTCTTCTGCTCGAGTCGGACGTCGGGGAGGGAATTTTCTTCGCTGGGATGAAGCACGTTGCGATAAAAATTCTCGCTTCATACACGGAAGATCAAATCATCACCTCCGACCCGTCCCAGCTTCTCGCGATCAAAAAGGCGAAAGAAGATTATAAGGAATCTAATTTGAAATAAAGTGGCGAACGGAGTCGCAAGCACAATTGAAAACGAACGCTTTATGGCTCTGCACGGGGCTAGGGTTTCAAGCAGACGGAATTCTCCTTTGGCGAAAGTCAGAAAATCATCTCCGGAAGCAGTGGAAAGCGTTATGCGGAAACTGAAAGAAGAGGTCGCAAGGGGACACGCAACCGTTTCCTTCATAATTATTCTTTCTTTTGGACTCCTAAAAGAATTCGGCCTGGATGGGATGAGAATCCTCGTCAAAGGGACAGTAGGCGCAACAGCGGGTGGCACGGCGCGTCTGATAAGTTCGGGGTTGGATTTGATCAACTACATTCCCCTCCCTGCTCGCATTGGCTCTGGCCCGGTAAGCTGGTTGATACAAGGCGCGGTGATGGGCGGTTCGTATATAGCAAGCGCGATCGGCGAAGCGCAGTCCAAAGCCGCCATTCAAGCAGTAGATCTCGCATTCATGTGCATTTCTTTATTGGTTTCGGGCGGCATCTTTCTATTGATGCTAAATAAAGGTTGGATGATAAAGACCAGATTAAAATTAACTTGGTGGGGGTTGGGATTCTTTATTGACAACCTCCCGATGGTAAGCATACTTCCGCTAACAACTATTTCGGTTTTATACGCCTGGAGGCATGTAAAAAAACGCGCGAGGGCCGCCGAGAAAAAACTTGCGGATATCGAAAAATTGACGCAAAATGAGATTGAGGATTTGGATCAAGATATTTCTATTTTGGACAAAGAAAGCTAAATTATGAAAATATTTCTTTTAATAATTTTTTTGGGAATAGCACCTCTCGCCTCCGCACAAGTGGGAAATTTTAAACCAGTGGAGGTTAATCTTCTTATGGAGCCGGGGAGTTACGCGCCGGGTTGGTATAGGGGCGCTTCCTTGCCGACTCTCGAATCAAAAACTAAAATTTCCGCTTTTATCTTTTTAAACGGTAAAAAACTTCTGCCCGCAAATTTTATCTACAATTGGACGATAGATGGTAATTTGGATAGGGTGGTCTCCGGCAAAGGGAAAGACGGTATCTCTTATTCTTTTCCGAAAAGCAAAGGGTCAAAGAGTATAATTCAACTCGAAGTTTTGGACAATAAAAATAAGCGCCGTGGAAAAGCTGAAATCGTAATTGATCCAAAACTTTCCGAAGTGCTGATTTATGAAAAAAATTCTTCTGGCCCGATAACGTCCCGCGCTATTTCCAGAAAAACCATTGGCCCAGGAACCCAATTTACGGTTAAGGCTGTGCCGTTTTTCATGACCTTTGCCTCAAAATCTGATTTACAATTTATTTGGTTCCAGGATAGTCAGCCGCAAAGCTCAATAGAAGGCGAGTCGGATGCTTACATGGTCGAAGCTAAACCAGGATCCGAAGGGCAGAGCGCGACATTTAAAGTTATTGTTACCAATATTAAAAGTCTTTTAGAGAAAATTGAAAACTCTCTTTATGTTGAGGTTAGGTAAAACACTGCTTCTATTTCTGTTCGCGTCTTCTCTGTTTTTTTCTATTGCAAGCGCGGCGATCGACCCTGCGCCTACGGCGACATCAAACACGGATTTTACCGGCTACGCAAAATTTATATATCCCTTTGTAATATCCGTCGGCGCGATACTGGCCGTAATAATGCTTATAATAGCTGGGTTGCAGATGATGACGGCTTCCGAGGGACAGCGCACTGCGGCGAAAGAACGAATACAAAATGCTTTGTTGGGCCTTCTACTTTTGGTGGGGGTCTACCTAATTTTGCATACAATAAACCCGGACTTATTAAATTTAAAAATTAATACGGATGGATTGAAAGTCGATGCGGGTGGCGAAAAAAGGTGCAGACCGGCTTGCACATCTCCACTTATTTGTTCAAGAGGCGCTTGCAGCATGCCTTAATAATGCGAAATAAATAACATGCAGGAACTGCTTACAACCAAAAGAATTATAATCGCCCTCGCAATTTTATTCGTCCTATTTTTTGTGGTGGCGGCGGCTTGGTATTACTTCCTGCGCGATGGCGGTTCGGCAGAGAATAATACTCAAGCAGAACCACCTCCCGAAAATCCATTTCCAGAGGGGGAGGGGAGGAATTCCGCAGGGGGAGCAAGCAACCCGGCGGGAGGTTCGTCGGACATCGGATCAGTTCCCCAAAACCTAAACGCGTCTAAAGGAGATGTTTTCCAGATTGTTCCGGATGCCGTTACGGGCGCAGTTTTTTATAATAATAAAATTCGCTATGTTGAAAAATCATCGGGGAATATTTTTGAAGTAGACTTAGATGGGAAAAATAAAACCAACCTTTCCAATAATAAAATTTCGGGCGTTTTTGACGCAATGTGGTCACGGCAGGGGACGCGGTTAATAATTAAATACGCGTCCGGAGATAAAGTAACCGCGGTGTCCGCCACAATCACCGGCTCGAGCACAAAGACTGTGATTTTGCCGGCAGGCGTTAAGGATGTCGCATTCTCGCCCAAAGGAGATCGCATTGCATATGTGCTCGTTTCAGGAGATGTCGCTTCCGTTATAACCGCAACCCCGGAGAATAAAAGTCCGGTAACTCGCCTCAAGCTGAAGTACTCTTCCTGGAAAATTCTTTGGACAGAAGATAACGGCATTTATCTTCTGTCATCTCCGTCAGCGTATCTGGATGGATTTCTATATAAAATTACTTTGTCTTCCGGAACTTTCTCCAAAATACTCGGCCCATATCCAGGCCTTCTTGCATCCGTCAACGCCCCCAGCCTAATATTTTCCGAGGCAAATCAAAAAGAAAAAACCATCGATACATTTCTTTCGAATTCCTCCGGTGGGAACATAGGTCCTCTGCCAATAAAAGCGCTTCCGGAAAAATGCACTTGGTCAAAAAAGGTAAAAGATATTGTTTTTTGCGCGGCTCCTTTGATAATCCCCGGCGCTACCTATCCGGATAATTGGTATATGGGCAAGGTTTCATTTGGAGACGCCGCCGTAAAAATAAATATAGCCTCCCGCGCGATAAATTCTTTCTTGTTGCCAGAATCAACTGACGCAATAAAGCTTTTTCTATCCGCCGATGAAACAAACTTGTTTTTCATAAACAAAGATGATGAATCTTTGTGGAGATTAAGAATTCCTTAGCTTTCGTTGAAGGGCTTTATCACGACTTTCCTATTCGGCTCATCGCCGACCGATTGGGTTATGATATCCGGATATTCAGTCAGGATCGCATGAACTATTCTTCTTTCGTATGAACTCATCGGCCTTAGTTGTATTTCTTTTTTGAAATATCTGACTCGCTGGGCGGAAAGCCTGGCTAAATCTTTTATCTCCTCTGCTTTTTGTTTTTGGTAATCGTTCACATCGACTGAAAAAGGCGCTGGGATTTTCCCCAATTTAGCCTCCGCCAGTCTTTTTACAAGATGGTTTAGTGCAATCAAATTTTCTCCTCCTTCGCCGATCAGCAACCCAGCTTCTTGGGTTCTTATTTGAAATTGTGTGTTGTCTGCCGTTTCAAAAATAGAAACATCGCCAAAAATTCCTATTTTAGTCAAAACTTCTTCAACTATTTCCTTTATTTTTATTTTCTCCTCGTCCATAGAGAAGCTTAGCGCGAGAGCGCACTATAGCTTCATGTAAAGTAGCAAAAACGTTGGAGGATGTCCAATAAAGGGCAAGCGCGGCTGGGAAGCGGGTTGAAATGTAGAAGATGACCAGGGGCAGGACGTACGTGGCCTGTATCGCCATGGCTCTTGCCATCTCGTCCTTCATATTGGGGCCCTTTTGCGGAATTTTTGGATTCGAAAGCTTCATCTGTAAAAATTGTGAAAAGCCCGCGAGGAACGCCAAAATATAATTCGGGGCGCTTAAATTAACCAATCCGAGAAAGCTGGTCCTAATAACTTCCGGCATTGATACAAAAGAATAAAGTGCAACATTCCCAGTCAGAAGCCCCTTCAAGAAAAGCTGATAGAGCGTTATTAGAATTGGGAGTTGGACTAAGAGCAAAAAACAGCCCGAAAGTGGGTTTACCCCGTGCTCCTTATAGAGTTCCATCATTTTTTTATTTTGCTCCTCGGTGTTGTTTTTATAAGTTTCCTTTATCTTCCTTATTGCCGGCTCGAGCTCTTTCATTTTTATCTGAGTGATGAGCCCGCGATGCGTGAAAGGAAAAATAACGATCCTTACCAATATAGTTAGGAGCACGATCGCGATTCCGATATCATGCCCCGGGGCAAGCCCGGTCAAAAATACTAAGGCGTTATAGAGGGGTCGGTAGAGAGCCTCGTTATATATTAAAGAAAAACTCATGGTTTAAACGGATCTATTATTCTTTTCTGCCACGGATGGCATTTTGCGATCCTGAAAGCTCCTTTTCTTAGGCCGTAGAAAACGCCTCCGAAATTGATGGCTTCTTTTATATACTCGGAGCAAGAGGGTTCAAAAACACAATATTTTCTTCGCGAAGAAAAAGCCCCCTGGTCGGGAGAAATTATGATTTGGTAAAAATTTATAAGAGCAACAAAAATTTTTTTCATTTTATAAGCTGTCTTTCGTCTAAGGCGCGAGAAATTCCTTTTTCTAGTTCTTTGTAGCTTTGCTCTTCAGCACCTTTTTTAAAAATAAAAGCGAGGCTGATCCCTTTTTTGATGCCGTCTCCTTTCCTTCTTAATATTTCTCTTGCTCTTCTCCTGATTTTATTACGCAATACGGCTTTTTTTACTTCTTTGCTCGGGATAATGAAAGTGAATCGCTTTTCGCCGATATTGTTCTTAGAAATTCTTAGGCTGATGAAATCTTCGAAACTCATCTTGCTATATGGCGAGCCGCGCCCTCTTTTTCCTGCGCCTGCGGCGCAGGACATTTTTCCCCGATGTCGTGCTTTTTCGTTTTAAAAAGCCGTGGCTTCTCTTCCTTTTTCTTTTTTTGGGCTGGTAAGTTTGTGACATTGAAACATTGTAACACAAATCAGCAGACTTTCAATATTAACAAGAAATTCATAGTTTATTAACATTCTAGTAATGTTTGGCCTTAGTAGTAAATTTTCCATTAAAACAATAAAATTACTTCTATAACCCAAGTTAACATTATATGCATGACTAACGAAGAATTGTGGCAGACGGCGCTGAATGAGTTGGAATTAGCTGTTTCGAAAGCTAATTTTATCACTTGGTTTCAAAATACCTCCGTAGCCGATCACCAGGGTGGAATGGTTGTTCTGAATGTGCCGAATGCTTTCGCGAAAGAGTGGCTTGAGTATAAATATCATAAATTTATCCTCAAGGCTCTCCGAAATCTTTCTCCGGACGTGCGCAATGTAGAATACGTAATCTCCTCTGAAATTACCCCGCTTCTTCAAAAGCGAAAACGCGAGCGCAGTATTTTGCCTCAAGAAAACCAACTTGAATTCAAGGAACTTTTAGTCGATCGTGAAACAAACCTAAATCCTCGTTATACTTTTGACTCATTCATAGTTGGCCCGTTTAATGAGCTCGCGCACGCAGCGTCGATTGCCGTGAGCAAAAACCTGGGTCAGGCGTATAACCCGCTTTTCTTATATGGCGGCGTTGGTTTGGGGAAGACTCATTTATTGCAAGCTGTTGGGAATGAGATTAAAAAAACATCTCCTCGTTTTAAAGTTTTATATACGACATCGGAACGCTTTACAAGCGACCTTGTGAATTTCATGCAGTCGAATGAAGCCGCAGCTTTTAAGGAAAAATATCGGTCTTATGATTTGCTTATAATAGACGACATCCAATTTATCGCCGGGAAAGTAAAGACACAAGAAGAACTTTTCCATGTTTTTAATCATCTTTACGAAGCTAGCAAGCAGATAATTTTCTCTTCCGACAAACCACCGCATGCAATAAACGATCTGGAAGAGCGCCTTAAAAGCAGATTTGAGGGGGGGATGGTGGCTGATATCGGACAGCCGGAATACGAGAGCCGTCTCGCGATCTTAAAATCTAAATCCCAAGGGAAAGACGCTTATCTAAATCAGGAGATTTTGGAATATATAGCTTCGAATGTTCAGAAAAATGTCCGGGAACTGGAGGGTGCCTTAAATGCAGTTGTCGCGAAGTCTAAACTTTCGGGAAAAACGCTTTCCGTCCCGGAAATTAAGGAAATACTGGATAAGAATACTCAGCCTAAGAGAATAGTAACCGCAAACCACATTATAAAATGCGTTGCGGAATTTTATGATGTAAATGAAAGGACTTTATTTGAAAAAACTAGAAAAAAAGAGATTGTTAAGCCGAGGCAAGTAGCAATGTATTTATTAAGGGAAGACTACAGCGGCTCATATCCTTATATAGGCCAGCGCTTTGGAGGGAGGGATCATACGACCGCAATACACGCTTTTGACAAGATATCAAAAGAGTTGAAAAAGAATTCTCAACTTGTGGAAGAGATGAAGAGAATCCGTGAGTTATATGATTATAGTTCTTCGTCGTAAAAAAAATAATTCCCAACTAACCCAAATTATTCACACATTATTAAAAAATAAATTCTTTAAAATGCTATCTAAAAAAGATTAAAAGTGATATCCACACACATTTAACAATATCTGATAATAATTATGAAATTAAGTTGTAATAAAAATGAATTATATAAATTAGTTAGTCTGGCTGAGAGGAGTACTAATAAAAATCCAACCCTAATTGCGCTTTCGTCGATCCTTTTACGGACTGGGAAAAACCAACTTTTTATAATAAGTACAAATTTAGAAGTTGCTTTTGAGGGAAGCCTCGCCGCGTCTGTTGATGAGGATGGGGAAATATTATCTCCAGGAAAAACCCTCCTTTCTGTACTCTACGCAATGCCGGACGAGGAAGTTGATTTAAATAGTGCTGGCGGGAACCTAAAAATAGTTTCAAAAACATCATCAGTAAATTTAAAATGCCTTAATATGGAAGAATTTCCAACAATCCCAAAAATAAAAAAAGAAAACCACTTCCAAATATCATACTCTTCCCTAATTGAGGCTTTAAAAAATACAATAATTGCCACCGCCACAAACTACACAAAACCGGAATTAGCGAGCGTTTATATGTTTTCTCAAGGGAAATTACCACTAACGCTTGTGGCCACAGATTCATTCAGGTTAGCCGAGCAGAAAACAAACATTACCCATCCCTCGCTCGCCCTGCTTTTACCACAAAAAACATGCCAAGAAGTAATTAGGATTTTTGAAGATTCAGGAGACGATATCGACATCACATTCAATAAAAACCAAATACTTTTTCAAAATAAAAAAATCTCTTTTTTATCCAGGCTTACCGAAGGAAAATTTCCAGAATACCAAACAATAATCCCGAAGTCTTTCGATACCCAAGTTTTCACGGACAAAAATCAAATATTAAATGCCGTGCGGGCGGCGGGAATTTTTTCTTCCAAACTTTCGGAAGTCACAATCGCCGTGGACGGGGATAAGGGAATTTTAGGCATAAAATCTTCAAACGCAGAGACGGGAGAGTACGAATCAAACTACCAAACTAAAATATCCGGGGCTTCCGTCGAGGCCAATTTCAATTATCACTATCTGCTCGAGGCTCTCCAAACAATCTCGAATCAAAAAGTGTTTATGGGATTTAACGGCCCCCAAAAGGCAGTTCTAATCAGGGGCGCCGACGATGCGGGGTACCTGCATCTGGTCATGCCTATGAGGGGAAATTAAATGGTCCTCATTAGGGTGGAAAATTTTCTGAGCAAATTTAAGGGACTGGGGGCGAACGAGGAGCGCGAGAATAAAATTTACGAAATTTTAAAAAACAGTTTTCTGATCGGAAAAGCTAAAGTAGCTGTCCGGAAAAAAACTATTTATTTTTATGATCTTTCCCCAGCGGCCAAAAGCGAACTTTTTTTAAAAAAAGAGGTGATATTAAAAAAACTAAAAGAAGTTATGAAAAGCGCTGCCCCGAACGAAATCAGTTTCCGGAAACCCTAATTATTTTTTCAACTTCTGTTTTATTTTTGGCGTAGTCGTAAATAACGGCCGTTATTTTTATTTCTTGCCCGGGTGAGCCCAAGACATCGACAGGGAATTCATAAGGAGCCGCTTTATAAGAGCCGCCGTATTCGGAGTTTATAAAAACATCCACTTGTTCAATCTGAAAGCGCGCCTCTGCGTTGACTAAGGCCGTTATCCGCGCACCATTCGGGAAACTGTCTCCCGGAGGGTCTATTATTATTTCGCCCTTGGGAGAATATTCCGGAAGGTGAATATCATCGCTCTCCCTTGGGATTACATCGTCGCCGCGGTCAAATAATCCGCGCGCAGCCGCCCAATCCCTAACAGTTGTTTCCCAATTTTTAAATTGAGGATCGGATGACGGATTTTGCGGGGGAGGGCCCAAGGGATCGCTTTTATTGACCCAGTAAAGGATGCTATGGACTTCCGGAACAACCCTTTTTTCTATAAGTTCCTCTGGCGTGAACTCTGTGGCAAGCTTTCCGGACATCTTGTCGATTTTATAAATCCGTCCGCCGCGCCACTCTCCTCGAAGAACAGCCTTCTCCGGTTCCGGAACGGCCGGCTTTTCGAAATTTTCTGTTGGCAGTTCATCAAATATCAAATGCATTGCGGAATTCCAAATCGGGGCTACGATCAAACCTGCTACCTTTCTTTCCATTTTCGAATTATCGTTATTGCCCGCCCAAACTCCGATTACAATATTCGGGGTGTACCCGATTACCCACGTGTCTCTGGTATCCTCCGTCGTACCGGTTTTTACGGCAACCGGACGCTCCGGGATATAAAGAGCCGAATTTTCCGTGAAGGCCGGGGTTCGCGCGGCATTATCCGAAAGGATATCCGATATTTCTCTCGCGATACTCGGATCCAGCGCCTGCGTTTTGTTTTCTGAATATTCCTCAAGCACGCTCCCATCGGGGGATTCAACTTTCAGTATCGGGGCATAGGGAATATAGTAGCCCCCATTCGCAAAAGCCGAATATGCATTTGTAAGTTCAAGGGGTTTAACCTCTCCTCCTCCCAGGACCAAGGTCAGCCCATAACGGTCCGGGTCAGTCAGCGTTGTAATGCCCAAATTCCGAGCCATCTTCAGCGAATCGGCCAATCCGGCGAGGTAGAGAACTTTTACCGCGACAACGTTGACGGATTGTGCCAAGGCGTCCCTTAAAGAAACCGGACCGCGAAATTTATTGTCAAAATTTTCCGGGTGGTAGCATTTTTCCGGATCAACCCCGGGGTCAGGGACGCTATACGGAGAGCAATATGCGCTGAATTCAGTTTTTAGGTCAAATAGCGACGTGCTTGGGGCGTATCCCTTGGAAAATGCCGTCGCATAAACCACAGGCTTAAATGAGGAGCCGGGCTGTCTTGAGCGCAGGGTCATATTTACCTGGGGATCGAATTTGCAATTAACTCCCGGCGTGCACCCTTCCGGGAGCGGATTTGAAAAATAATCTCTGGACCCAACCATGGCCATAATTTGCCCGGTTTTGGGGTCGATCGCGACAAGCCCAGCGTTATAGGCGCTAAAGTTTTTTTCATTTTCGGCGGACCTTGTCCGCAACAACTCTTCGAATTTCTCTTGCCACTGCCAATTTACAGTTGTTGTAACCTTGAGCCCGCCCCGCTCGACAACGTCTTCCCCATATTTTTCAACAAGATACTCTTTAACGAAAAGAGAGAAATGAGGGGCCTTTATTCCCCCAACGGCTTTTACTGCGAATTTAACCTGTTCGTTTTTTGCGCTATCAAACTCCTCTTTCGTAATTTGATTTTTGTCAAAAAGCCTCGAGAGGACTATATTTTTGCGCACCTCAAGTTCGTCGCGGTGGGATCCGTATGGGGAATATCGCGTTGGCGCCTGGAGCATCCCGGCAAGGTAAGCCGCCTCCGCAATATCGAGATTCTCGGCATGCTTGTCGAAATAATTTTGACTCGCCGCTTCAATTCCATACGCATTTGATCCGAACGGGACTTGGTTAAGGTAAAACCCGAGAATTTCGTTTTTTGTATATTTCGATTCGACTTTAATCGCCAACACCCATTCCTTTATTTTTCTAGTGATAGTCTTTTCCGGAGTTAAAAAAGTGTTTTTTACAAGTTGTTGCGTTATGGTCGAGCCGCCTTGGCTGAATTTTCCAGAGAAGACATTAACAAAAATAGCGCGTACTATTGAGGTCGGGCTTATCCCAAAATGTCTGTAGAAATTTTGGTCTTCCATTGAAATCACGGCTTCTTTCAGGTGCGCGGGAATTTTGTCAAAAGGTATGACGGTGCGCTTTATATCCCCATGGACGTCGTATAGAAGCACTTCCCCTGTGCGGTCGTATATTTTTGTCGACTGGACGATATTTTTTGAATCCAAGGCCTCAAAATTTGGGACGGTTATTGTCGCAAAAACAACGCCAACTATAAAAAACGCCGCCGCCGCAGATATTGAAAGGCGGATAGCCAATTTATGTTTTCGTTTTGTTCTTACCATAATACGCTCTTTGAGGTATCCTATTATTATACGATATGAAAAAGATTTCAAATAAGGACATTAAAGATATTCTCGAGAAAAACGTCGCTGAAATTATTGATCGCGCGAGTTTGGAGAAAAAACTTTTATCTGGGCGTAAGCTCCGAATTAAGTTAGGCATAGATCCGACAAGTCCGAATATCCATATCGGCCGGGCGGTGGTTTTACGAAAACTCCGAGACTTCCAAAAATTAGGCCACACGGTGATTTTTATAGTCGGCGATTTTACCGGGCTTGTCGGAGATACCTCCGATAAGGATTCAGAGAGACCAATGCTGACCGAAAAACAGGTTAGGGCGAATATGAAAACTTATTTCAAGCAGGCATTTAAAATTTTGGATAAAAATAAAACCGAGACGCATTATAATTCTGAGTGGCTGAAGAAATTGGGATTTAAAGAAATAGCCGCCATCGCCAATATGTTTGGCCTTCACGAATTCGAAGCGAGAGAGGTAATCGCCCGGCGACTGAAAGAGGGTAAAAGAGTTTCTCTTCGCGAAGTGCTCTACCCGTTAATGCAAGGATACGACAGCGTCGCAGTTAAGGCCGACGTTGAATTGGGCGGCACAGATCAAAGATTTAATCTTCTCTCCGGGCGCGTAATTCAGCAAAATTTCAGACAGAGCCCGCAGGATATTTTAATGACAGTATTTCCGCTCGAAGGAACTGATGGGCGGAAAATGTCTTCTTCATGGGGAAATGTAATTAATATTGCCGATGAGTCAAATGATATGTTTGGGAAAATCATGTCCATACGGGATAACTTAATCGAAAAGTATTATAAGCTTGCCACCGATTTAACGGATGGAGAAATCGCGCAAATTATGAAAAAGCGTCCCCTTGAAGCGAAAGAAGAGCTTGCGTTTGAAATAACCAAACTATATCACGGAGAAAAAAAAGCTCTTGGCGCGAGAAAGTATTTCAAAGAAACATTTCAAGAGAAGAAACTTCCAACGAGTATGCCGGCGGTTAAATATGAGGACGTCAAACTTTCAGATATCTTACTAAAAGCGGGGATGGTGGGATCAAACTCCGAATATAGGCGGCTTATCCGCGATGGGGCGATTGAGGTCAATTCAAAGGTTATTGGCGACCCAAATTTCAAACCGCATCCGGGCTCTATTATAAAAATAGGGAAGAAAAAATTCATAAAAATAAGAGCGAAATAAAAACAACTCCGGCCGTGTGCCGGAGTTGTTTTTATTTACTCTTCTTCGTCTTCCTCTTCTTTATCTAGATCTTCCCAAGATTCCTCCGTATCATCCCCATCAGCGACTGCACCGTCATTTTCGTCGTCATAGGAATCGGAGAAATCGTCATTCCTCTTTTTCATGAAATTTTACGATTTTTTATGCGACCTTTAAGGTCTTTATAATAATCTCCTTTGAAAATAACCGGTCTTACCTGATTTGCAAAGTGCCGCTGTGGATAACGCCGGAGCAAGCAATTGCTATCGCATCAGTCTCATCGTCCAAAAATTTTTTATTCGGGAGAGCCACAGTCAATTTCAGCATATCGTAGACGCTTTTTTTGTCAGCACTCCCGTATCCCGCGATAGCGAGTTTAATCTCCGCAGGCCCGAATTCAAGCAATGTGAGGGCATATTTAGCCGACAACATAAGTGCCACCCCCCTAACCTCGCCAATTATCAGCGCCGTCTTGACGTTTTTGGAAAAAAATACTTTCTCAATGGAAAGTATATCGGGCCTTTCTTTTTTAATGAGCTCTTCCAGAAAGTTGTTTATGTCTAAAAGGCGCTCTCTTGTGGGCTTTGATTTCAGAGTTTTCTTTACTCCGGAGGTTATATATTTGGATTTTTTATGCTTGCCCTCAACCAACGCCCATCCCAGCCTCTCAATCCCCGGATCAATTCCCAGCACTTTCATACGGTAATCTTAATTATTTAAATTCGAAATTACTATGGAAAATGAAAAGAGCCTGCGGACATCTGCCTGCAGGCTCTTTGCTTTTGTCGGGCTGGTTGTTCCCTAGGCGACTAAACTTTTATCCGCGCCGCTAACTGATCAAGTTCGGCGCGAGCGGCTGTTGGAAGATGGCTTTCGGAGAACTGGAACTCGCCGTTATCCCCCATGTACGCGAAGTGCTTGGACGTGATGTCGTGTCGGCACTTCATCGACACTATGTTGAGATGAGCATGTAAGACGCCGAAGCCTGCAACAACGTAGCCAACCCGTTGTGGCTGAAATTCCCGCATGATGTTCTTGGCTATTTTTTGGGCGGTCTGTATTATCCGCACCGCAACATCTTCGGGCAGATCCATGAAATGGTCAATGTGTTGTTTGCTCGTGACCAAACACATTCCTTCGTGGAACTGATGGGGGGTCATAAACCCCAAAACCATCTCGTCTTCATAAACCATGCTTGCCGGCTCCTCACCCCTGATTATTTTGCAAAAGATACAATCCATTTTAACACCCCCTTTAAGTTATATATACCATGAATTTAAGCATTCTGTCAATAGATGATTAAACCCTTGCTTTTCAGCCTATTATCTATAATTGTTCTGTATTCGAATAAACATTCTCAACCTCATCTTGGTCTGAAAGAGCTTCAAGAAGATTTTCGAAATTTTTTTGGTCTTTGGGGGAGATAGTTTGAGGAAATTTGGCTTTATATTCCTCGCCGGCGCGGTCAAACGCCCACATTGCAGATCCTTCAACTCCAAGCTTCCCGTCCGAAAGCGAAAGGATATGTTTTATTTCATTGGTTGTCCTGTTTGAGTTATCTGTGATTGCGGTAATGATAAGCGCCGAACCACCGGGCCCAAAAGCTTCATATACGACTTCTTTTAGATCCAGCCCTTCTTTTTCCGATGCCCTTTTTATCGCGCGGTCAATATTTTCCTTCGGCAGATTTTCTTTTTTAGCTTCCTCGATCGCAGCTTGCAGGCGCGAATTAGTTTTGGGGTCAGGGCCTTTTTCTTTGGCCGCGATGGTCAGCATTTTGGAAAGCCTAGAGAACAGTTTTCCCTTCTTTGCATCCGAGGCTGCTTTTTTATGTTTTATTTGCGCCCAGCGCGAATGCCCCGACATTTTTAAGGGTTAGTTGTTTGCTTGGCATGTTTCAATATCAAATCTCGCGCTATATGCGGAGAGGGGACCTCTCCTATCGAAAAACTCACTTCGCCCGCTGTCTGGATCTTGATATTGCCATAGTGGAAAAATGTCGCCGCGAAATTTGGGATTTCTATAGTAACGTCTTGAACTCTTTCCATTCTGAATTCGGACACAGTGTGTCTAAAAAGCCCAATTTGGTCTATGTCCAGAATCCTTTTATCCGTAATAACGAGCGCGTCCAGGTAATAGTCTATCCAAAAGCCGAAAGCTATCATCAAAGTAATTAAATACCAAAGCGAGATGGCGAAAGAAAAAAATGGCTTTAGGATCGATATGAAAATCCACGGGACCAGTAAAGAAAAAAGTACTATAAAAGCAGGGCCAACAAGCGTTATCCAGTGATGATGCATTATTAAGAGGACTTTTTCTTCGGGATCGAGGTTGAGCATATTAGATTAAAGTATTAGAAGGGGAAGTGAATTCAAAGGCTTTAAATGCGCTTGCCCAATCTATTTGCAGGTAAGAGAAAACGGATAAAGCTCCTAAGAAGACGGCCGCGATTATAAATACAGCGCTCGCGATATTGGCTTTTCTGGAGAACGAATAAACGTTGAGGTGCCATACTACCGCCGAGGATAACGCCGCGTATCCCAGCAAAAATAAAATTAGTAATGCAAACCCAATTGTCATGCTAGAAACGTGCTTTGCTCCGCGAAATTGCGCCCGAGGTGTTCGTAAGCGCGCCTTGTCGCGATTCTGCCGCGAGGCGTCCTCTCGACGAAACCGGAACGCATTAAATACGGCTCGTATACTTCTTCAATGGTTTCTTTTTCCTCGGAAGTCGCTGCGGCGAGAGTCTGAAGACCCACAGGGCCGCCCCCAAATTTGGAAATTATAGTCTCAAGAATCATCCGGTCCGTAGATTAAAGCCCGACCGGGTCTATTTCAAGAAGGTCGAGCGTTTTTAGAGCCAAGTCTCCGGTAATGGAGTTTGATTTTTCGACTTGGGCAAAATCCCTGCAGCGTTTAAGCAACCTATTTGCGACCCTGGGAGTGAAACGCGATCTTTTCGCAATCTCCGACATGGCCCCTTCGTCGATATTTATTCCGAGAATCTTTGCGGATCTGGCGATAATTCTCTTAATTTCATCTTCAGTATAGAAATCGAGCCGGTAAGTTCCTCCCGAAAATCTTGAACGCAAGGGAGAGGAAAGAAGCGCTATTCTTGTTGTCGCCGCAATAAGCGTGAAGGGGGGGAGTTCGAGTTGTATGGTGCGGGCAGAGGGGCCTTTGCCGATAATTATGTCGAGCGAGCGCGATTCAAGCGCCGGGTATAAAATTTCTTCGATTAATTTATTTAACCTATGGGCTTCATCGATGAATAAAATATCTCCTGCGGAAAGATTGGTTAAAATAGAAGCAAGGTCGCCAACTTTCTCAATTGCCGGCCCCGAAGTTACTTTAACTTGAGCATTTAGCTCCCTAGAGATCAAATGAGCGAGCGTAGTTTTCCCAAGTCCCGGAGGACCGTAGAAAAGAAGGTGTTCAATCGGTTCGCCCCGCTCTTGGGCAGCCTGGATCAGTATTTTCAAGTTCTTTTTAATCAGTTCTTGCCCGATATATTCATCCCAGCTTTTGGGCCGCAAGGTTTGGTCGAGCGAGCGGTCGTCTTCACGAAATTTTGTGTCCGTTATAGCCACTATTGACTTTTTATTGATTATCTGCTAAACTTATGCACAGGTTTTGACCTTGAGTCTCTAGGCATATCCGGAGTTTTTTCAGAAGGACGGCTTGGTTCCCCGCCTTGGCGGGATTTACTGGCGCCACTCCTCAGAAATTCTCTTTACTCATCCTACCCATAGTATGAGACTTGCCTAGAGGCTCGTGGTCAGGATCCTATAACTCTTTCTAACTCTTCCAGCGTTGTTACGCCAGAGAGTAACTTTATAATTCCATCCTGCTTCATAGTCAGCATCCCTTGTTTTATCGCGGCTTCGCGAAGCGCGGACTCGGAGGGCTCGGTCAAGATTAATCTTTCTATAGCATCGTCAATTTCAAAGCCTTCAAAAACTCCGATCCGCCCCTTATATCCTGTCCCTCCGCAGGCATCGCATCCGACGACGGCAAAAAATTCAGCTTTCCCCAAATCCGGCTTTTCGATACCCTTGGGAAATTTTTCCATCTCTGCTTTTATTTTTTTGATGTCTTCCGGGCTCGCCTCGGTCTTTTTTTTGCAGGCCTTGCAGAGCTTTCGGACTAGGCGCTGCGCCATCGCAATATTTATCGCGGGTGCGATTATATTCGGCTTAACTCCCATATCGATTAGACGGGGAACGGTTCCAGGCGCGTCATTCGTGTGCAGAGTTGAGAAGACAAGGTGTCCGGTCAGTGCGGCATGCATGGCGATTTCAGCCGTCTCGAAGTCGCGGATCTCGCCTACGAGTATAATGTCTGGGTCTTGGCGCAAAATAGCGCGAAGTCCGTTCGAAAAATCATATCCTTTTTCCGGATCGACTTGCGTCTGCGTTACGGAAGGAAGGTGATATTCAATCGGGTCTTCTATTGTTATTATTTCAAGCCCCGGCTCGTTTACAGTTTTTACGAAAGCATAAAGCGTCGTTGTTTTGCCAGATCCAGTCGGCCCCGTCGTTAAAATCATCCCGTTAGGCTTATCAAGCTGTTTTTGTATTATTGCGTAGAATTGCGGGTTCATCCCCAAATCCTCGAGTTTGAGCGCGATTGTTTTGGGGTGGAGTATTCTCAAAGTAACCGCCTCGCCGTTGGGCCCAGGCAAGGTCGCGGTTCGGACCTCGATATCCGTATCTTTGGTCCTTATAGTAAACCTCCCGTCTTGCGCTTTATCCTTAACATTCAATTTCAATTCCGATATTAGTTTTACTCTAGAGAGAAGAAGTTTATATATTTTTTGAGGGAAAGAAACCGCTTCTTGCAGGACGCCATCCATTCGGTACCGGACTACAACATTAACTTCTGCCGGCTCGACATGTATGTCGGATGCGTCGAGCGCCAGTGCCCCCGCGATTATCATCTCCAATACTTCCGAAACTTTCCTTGTTTCCTCGGTCTCCCCTATTCCTAGAAGCAGTGTTTTAAGATCGGAAATTTTTTTTACCTTAGTCTGAAATTCGTCGAGCCGCTTCTGCGAGACGGCGACCATTGCGGATTTAATTTCCTCGAAGGCCGGGAGCTCCGCGTATCTGGAGAAAGCTTTCTCGAGGCTTTTGGGCGAGACGAGAAAAAGTTCAACTATAAATCTCTTACCTTTAAGATCTTCGATTATTTGTTTTGCTTTCAGGATTTCTGGATTGACGAGGGCGACGGACACTTTTTTGCCGACGGATTGGAATGCGACGATTTTTCCGTCCCTGGCATCCCTTTCGGAAATTAATTTCAGGGAATCGAGGTCTATCGTAATCGAGGTTAGGTCCAAATAAGGGAGACCCCGTTTTTTGGCCATAATTTCGGCCAATTCCTCCTCCTCCTTGTCCCTAAGTTCGGCGAATCTGCTCTTGCTTTTTGATTCTTCAAAGTCAGCCATATCGCCTAATTTTACCCCTAATTTAAGGGCTATTCTAGGCATTTCCCAAGGAGCTTGCTTTTTTAATTTACCTATGATATAATATAGAAAATTTGACAGTAAGGAGGACCCATGAAGAAAAGTTTAGCGTTCGTTGGAATGTTGGTGGCGTTATTGGTTTCTGTTTTTTCGGAGGCGTTTGCCGGTGGCGGACATCACGGTGGCCAGAGCTGGAATCGTGGTGGAGGACATCGCCGTGTGGTTGTGGTTCAGCGACGAGGAGGCAACAGTGGCTTGCGGGATCTCGGAA
>MFIQ01000012.1:40198-64526 GCA_001778905.1 Candidatus Giovannonibacteria bacterium RIFCSPLOWO2_12_FULL_44_15
CGGAATTTTGGGTCTAGGAGTTGCTGGAGGAGTAATCCTCGATCGCACTGTTTTGCGCCCCGGGCCGAGTTATCCCTACCCAGCATACCCGCAGCCGGCATACGGCTATGGCTACGGTCTCTCGTGTGCCGACCTCCCTACGGATGTCGAGCAAGAGCGGTGCGAGCAGGCTCAACAGCGAGCCGCCGACCGCGAGCGCCAACGGATTCTCCGAGAACGCCTCCGCAATGCCGAGCGCCTCGGGGAAGAGTTAGGCCGTAGCCGCTACTAATAATCGCACTTTATCCAACCAAATTCGCACATTCGTGCAAAACTTCGGCGCTCAGATTCCTCATCTGGGCGCTGTTTTTTATTATGCTAAACTTTCAATATGAAAGAGGTTCTTAAGGCCGTAACAAAAAACGCCAGAGAAACCGAGAAATTTGCGGAAGCGTTTGCAAGGGAAGTTTTAAGATTAAAAACTAAGCGCGCGATTTTAATCGGGCTTGAGGGCGAGCTCGGGGTTGGGAAGACAACTTTTGCAAAAGGATTTGCGCGCGGGCTTGGCATCAAAGAAGAGATGAAAAGCCCGACATTTATTTTAATGCGCGTTTTTAGAAGGAAGAACAGGAATTTTTTCCATATCGACGCCTACCGCGCCGAACTTGATTTTAGAGAATTTCTAAAAAGCAATAAAAATATTTTGCTTGTTGAGTGGTCGGATAAGGTAGAAAAATTTCTGCCAAAAAATTATTTCAAGTTTGTTTTAAGAAGTCCGACTTCAAGGACGCCCCGAAGTCGGACTTCGAGAGAGATAAAATTTTATGCCTAAAGATAAAAATAAAATTTTGGTCCTGCTCGACATGCATGCGATCCTGCACCGCTCTTTCCATGCGCTCCCGGCATTTTCGTCGCAAAAAGGTGAACCGACAGGAGCTCTATACGGATTAGTAACTTTTCTTTTTAAAGCGATCCGGGAGCTGAAGCCGGATTATATCGCGGCGGGATACGATCTTCCGGAGCCGACCTTTAGGCATGCCGCGTATGATAAATATAAAGAGCAGAGACCGGAGCCTGTTTCGGATTTAGTAATGCAGATAAAAAGATCTTACGATATTTTAAACGCCCTCGGGATTAAATATTTTGAGCACGCTAAATTCGAAGCGGATGATGTCATAGGCACTCTGGCCGAGAAAGCGAAATCGATCAAAGACTTGGAAATAATAGTTGCCTCTGGAGATATGGACACCTTGCAGTTGGTTAAGGGAACTAAAATAAGAGTTTTTACTTTAAAAAAAGGAATCAATGACACTATTATTTATAATGAAGAGAAAGTTCGCGAGAGATTTGGGTTCGGGCCGGAACTCCTAGCGGACTATAAAGGGCTTCGCGGAGATCCCTCGGATAATATTCCCGGAATCCCCGGCATCGGTGAGAAAGGAGCTTCGGAGCTTATTTTAAAATTCGGGAATCTTGAGAAAATTTTTAAAGCGATAAAAAAAGATAGGGGAGAGTTGATAAAAAAAGGAATTAAAGAGCGAACGGTCAAATTGCTCGAGGAACATGAGGAAGAGGCTCTATTTTCGCGCGAGTTAGGCACGATAAGGAGGGATGTCCAGATAGATTTCGATCTCGAAAAATTGAAGTGGAAAAACGGATACGATGACAAAAAAGTAACCGATCTTTTTAAAGAACTCGGCTTCATGTCTCTTTTGGCAAAACTTCCCTCCTTCACTGACCTGCCTGCCGGCGAGGTAGGAGTTTCGGAGGACAAGCCCGCCGAAATAGATGTTGAAAAAGACTTGGATTTTTTGGAGAAGGAAAACAAAATTTTCTGGCACGAATCAGAAGGGAAAATATATGCGGCAGCAAACGACGGTAAAGTATTTTCTTTCGACGCGGGCGATAAAAAAATAAAGAGCCTCCTTGAATCAAAAAAAGAACACTACTTCTTTGATGCAAAAAAAACGGCGCACATAGCCTCTCCGCCAAAAATTCCTCCAATAAAGCTTGATTTGAAAATCGCGGCATGGCTTACTCGCCCGGCCGCGCAAAGCACTGGGATTTATTCGGCGATTCACAGCTTCCTGCCGAAAGAATCATTACGAGAAGGGGAGATATTAAAAGCCGTTTCATTGCTGCCTAAGCTGGCGGCTGTTTTAGAAAAAGAGATTCGAGAAAAAAAACTAATGCGCGTTTGGGAGGAAATCGAACTGCCGCTTATCCCCGTAATATATAATATGGAAAAAACCGGAATTTTAATCGATTCCGTATTTCTTAAAAAACTCTCGGCCGAAACCGAAAAAAAACTGATATTGCTCGAGAAAAAAATTTGGGAAATATGCGGCGCGGAATTTAATATAAATTCTCCCAAGCAATTATCCGAAGTGCTTTTTGGCGAGTTGGGGCTTTCGGCCAAAGGACTAAAGAAAACCGGGACTGGGGCCAAGTCCACCCGCGAGTCGGAACTTCTTAAATTGAAAGGAATTCATCCGGTTATTCAAGAACTGCTTTCTTTCCGCGAATTGTCAAAGCTTAAGTCTACCTATCTCGACACACTTCCGGAAATGGTAGACATAGGGGGGAGGGTTCATACGACTTATGATCAAGCAGGAGCAGCCACCGGGCGCATTTCATCGTCCGAGCCGAATTTGCAGAATATCCCAATACGCTCCGAGGCGGGAAGGGAAGTTAGAAAAGCTTTTTTGGCGCGTCCAGGGTTCGAGTTGGTTGCGTTTGATTATTCGCAGCTTGAACTCCGTATAGCGGCAATCCTTTCCGGAGATAAAAAAATGATCAAAGCTTTCCAAGAGGGCAGGGATATCCACGCCATAACAGCGGCGGAAATTTTCAACGTCAAGGAACCCGAGGTTACGGACGATATGAGGAGGAAGGCCAAAGTCATTAATTTCGGAATTTTATACGGCATGGGCGTTAATGCGCTTTCGCAAGCGCTTGAGGTTCCGAGAGATAAGGCACAGGAATTTTGGGAAGAATATTTCCGCGATTTCGACGGGGTCTACAGATTTCTCGAGGAAACTAAGAAAAAAGCGCACAAGCAAGGCTACGTCGAGACGCTTTTTGGGCGCAGGCGCTATCTACCGGAAATATATTCGCAAGCGGAATACATAAGAAAAGAGGCCGAGCGCATGGCAACCAACGCGCCGATACAGGGAACAGAGGCGGATATAGTTAAAATAGGCATGGTCCTAGCGCAGGATTTTATTGATAAAAATTTCGAGGGCAAAGCATTCCAACTTCTGCAGATACACGACGAACTTTTATTCGAGGTGAAAAAAAGCGATGCCGAGTTTTTTATAAAAGAAGTTAAGAAAATCTTGGAGGAAATATATAGGAGTGAAGTTGTTTTGAAAGTCGACGCAAAAATAGGGAAGAATTGGGGGGAGATGAAGAAATATGCTATTCTAAAAGAAAAGGTATGAAAATTTTAATCATCGAAGACGATAAATTTTTGCGCGATTTAATGTCGCAGAAGCTTACGAAAGAAGGGTTTAGCGTCAAGGAGGCGCTCGACGGGGAAGAGGGGCTTAAAATAGCTCTCGAAAATCCCCCAGACCTTATTTTACTGGATTTGATGTTGCCGAGGATAGACGGGTTCAGCGTTTTGGAGCAGATTAAAAAAGAGCCAAAACTCTCACATCTCCCGGTCTTAATTCTCTCCAACCTTGGGCAAAAGGAGGATGTCCAGCGGGCTTTGTCTATGGGGGCCCAAGATTTTCTGATCAAATCGAATTTTACGTTAGGTGAAATTGTCGAGAAGATAAAAACAATTTTGAAGAAAAAATACGTTTAGCCATGCTATACGCATTCCATGGCGAGACTTTTTGGATCAGAGAGAAGCTCGCGGAACTAGAGAAAAAAGCTCGTGAAAAAGATTACGAAATTTCTAAGCTTGTAGAAGATTCCCAAGTCCCTCTAAATTCATTTTTATCCCGTAATCTTTTCGGCAAGAAAACCTTCTTGATATTGGATAATATTCTCGGAGCGCCGGAACGCGCGGAAGAAGTCAAAAAACTTGCCCAAGATCTTTCCCGCTCCGAAAACATCGTCGCCCTTGTTGAGAAGGATATTTCGGAAGCGTGGGCGAAAATTTTGGAGAAAGCCGGAGCCAATATAAAAGAGTTTAGGAAGCCTTCGGCCTCAAAGTTTTTGGCGTGGGCAGGCGCAAAAGCCAAAGAAGCAGGCGTTATTTTAAGCAGAGAAGACATGGATATTCTAATTTCGCGTGAGGCGTCTGATTCGTTCGCGATTTTAAACGCGCTTGAAAGGATTTCTTTAGAGAAAACAAAAATAACCAGAGAGAAAGAAAAAAGCGAGCCCAATTATTTTAATTTTGCAGACGCGGTTTTTGGGAAAAGAAAAAATCAGGCGGTATCCATGCTGCGCTCTTATATAAAAGACGGGTTCGGGGCGGAAGAAGCGTTTTGGAGGATTTGGTGGAAGATTAAAACTTTGCGCCAGGTTGATTCGGGGAAGAAAACGGCAAACTTGCACCCCTTTGTCCAAAAAAAGGCGATTCAGGATCTCCAAAACTTCTCTTCGGGGGAATTAAAAAAAATCTCCAGCGAGCTTCTCGATTTGTTTTCGAATGTCAGACGCGGGGAGGAAAATTTTGAGGAAGGGCTGGAGAAAGTAATTATTAGGCTTTGATTCTTTTTGAAAGGCGGGATTTTTTCCTGGAGGCGGTATTGGCGTTTAGAATTCTCTGCTTGACTGCTTTATCCAATGCTTTCTGCACTGTCGGGAAATAATTTCTCGCTTCATCAAGCTTCTTATCCTTGAGTAGCCTTGAGAATGTTTTGAGTGCTTTCGTGAGCGAGGCCTTGCGTCCCAAATTCCGCTCTTTATTCCGAAGCGATTTCCTGTGCGCCTTTTTTGCTGATTTCGTTATTGGCATTGGATAATCTTATTATAATTTATTTATCTAAGCAAGGGTCTTTAGAACGTCTCTGTACTTAGCCGCTTTTTCGAATTCTAAGTTCGAGGCGGCTTCAAGCATCATTTTTTCCAAATCTTTTTTGGCGGAAAGGCGGTCTTTTTTGGAAAGTTTTTCCATTTCTTTAGAAATATCCGCTGTTTTTTTAATTTCCTCAAAGATAGACGGGCGAATTTCTTTTTTAATTTGTTTCGGTGTGACCCCGTGCTCGCGATTGAATTTCTCCTGATATTCCCGGCGGCGCTTGGTTTCATCAATCGTAAATTTCATGGATTCTGTCATAACGTCTCCGTATAAAATCGCGCGGCCGTTGATGTGACGCGCTGCGCGCCCGACTGTCTGGATCAAGCTCGTTTTGTTTCGCAAAAACCCTTCTTTATCCGCATCCAAAATTAAAATGAGTGCTACCTCCGGCAAATCGAGCCCTTCCCTCAAGAGATTTATCCCAACCAAAACATCGAACTCTCCCTCGCGGAGTTTCCTTAAAATATCCGTTCGCACCAAAGTTTTTATATCCGAATGCAAGTACTCGGCGCGGATATTTTTTTCTTTGAGATAATCGGACACTTCTTCAGCCATTCTCTTCGTCAGCGTTAAAAGCAAAACGCGCTCTTTGTTTTTTACGGCTTTCAGAATTTCTTCCTCCACGTTTTTGATCTGTCCGCCAGCTGGTGGACTCGCGGGCCTGACTTCGATTATCGGATCCAATAACCCCGTCGGACGGACAAGCTGTTCGACTATATTTTCTTTGGATTTTAAAATTTCATACGGCCCCGGCGTTGCCGAGACAAAAATAGCCTGCCCGATTTTTTTTTCGAACTCCTCGAATTTTAGCGGACGATTATCGAGGGCGGAAGGAAGACGGAATCCGTATTCGACCAAAGTCTTTTTGCGCGCCTGGTCGCCAAAATACATGCCTTTTATCTGCGGGATCGACATATGGGATTCGTCGATAAAAAACAAAGTGTCTTTCGGAAGATAGTCAATCAGCGTATAAGGAGGAGAACCCGGCTTTCTCTGCGAAAGATGGCGAGAATAATTTTCGATCCCGGCGCAATATCCGACGTTTTTTAGCATTTCCATATCGAATCGCGTTCTTTGCTTGATTCTTTCGGCCTCAAGTAACTTGCCTGCTTTTTTTAACTCGCGGGTCCGCGCTTCCAATTCTTTTTTTATATTTTTCATCGCCAGTTTAATTTTTTCACGAGGAGTTACGAAATGCTTTGCCGGGAATATTTTTACCTCGCTCGGGAAAACACTCGGCGTTTTTTGGGATTCAACACCGAGTGTTGGAGAAAGCAGGGAAATTTTTTCGATTTCGTCTCCGAAAAATTCAACACGCGTGAGAATTTCTCCATCCGGGGAAGCGATATCAACAACGTCCCCGCGGACGGAATATGTCCCCGGGCGAAGGCAGAAATCACCCCGCTCGTATTGCACGTCTGTCAGAGCTTCTAGAAATTTCTGGCGCTTCATTTTCATCCCGAGCTTTAAATCAAGCGACATCGCTGCGTATTCTTCCGGGTCGCCTACGCCGTAGATGCAGGAAACTGAAGCTACGATTATAAAGTCTCTGCGCGTTAGCGCGGACTGCGTTGCGGAATGCCGCAAGCGGTCAATGAATTCGTTTATCTTGGCGTCCTTTTCAATATACGTATCCGTGACAGGCATGTACGCCTCCGGCTGATAGTAATCGTAATAGGAGACGAAATAATGCACGGCGTTTTCAGGGAAGAATTCTTTGAATTCCTGGTATAGTTGGGCGGCAAGGGTTTTATTATGCGAAATTATCAAAGCTGGCCGGCCAATTTCGGCAATCGTGTGCGCCACGGTCAAAGTTTTTCCCGAGCCGGTTACTCCGAGCAGAGTCTGGAATTTCTTATCATCGCGAATTCCGTGAACCAGTTTTTCGATTGCTTGAGGTTGATCGCCCATGGGCTTCAATAAATTTTTATCCGAAAATTGCATAAGAATAACTTAACATTATATCACAAAAAGAAAACGCCCTGCACCTATGCCTACTTGGCTTTCGGTGCGGGGACGTTTGGTTAGAAACACAGAAGGTACGCCGCGCCATCAATATTTAAGCAATCTCCCACTCTTTTATTAACCCTAAATTGAGTGCTTCTCTCACATCAAGGCGGACATTTTGCGTCGCAAGGCTAATGATGTCCGAAAGTTTTTTTCCTGTCTCATCTGCGACGATTTGGAAAAGATGATCCTCGAGTTTTTGCGCTTCCATCGCGTTGCTTAAAATTTGATCGGGGTTAAATGACTCTTTGTCATAATGATGCAATATTCGATGCACGAGGAGTGTCGTTCGTTTTGTAATTTTTCTTTGCTCTGTTTGCCCCGCAAACCAGAGCGGGAAAGCGACTGAATCAACCACTCCAACGCCTATCGTTTTGAGCGGAACCCCTCTGTACTTAATGAACTCGTAGAAGCTGATTCCCGCCCCAACGCCTCCGCCATGTGAAGCGAGATAGAGTTCGAGTTTGGCTCCGATTCCTGCCTCTTCTAGGTCGATTATATCTTTCACGAGCCCATCAACCTTTTCGAAATTTACCTCACCAATCAAACGCAGTGCTTTTGCCATGATATACCTCCTTATATTTTACAAATCTGAGCTTTGTCTTGTTTGTAGCAAAGATTAGCCAAAAAATCAAGCCCTACAAACTATTTAAGAGTTAAGCTACGATATATTAATGATCGGATATCTCGAGGGCAAGATTATTTTAATGGGCGAGAAGCATTTGGTTTTGGATGTGGGCGGGGTCGGGTATAAAGTTATGTTAAACACAGAGACGCTCCATAAATTTTCCGATGGGTCTGACGCTAAATTATGGACACATTTACAACAGCGAGAAGACACCATCGAATTATACGGATTTTTAACTCCGGACGAGCTTGAATTTTTTGAAACTCTAATCGGCGTCTCCGGGGTTGGGCCGAGGACCGCCTTGGGAATTTTGAATGTTGCTCCAGCAGAAACTCTTAAGCGCGCGATATCTTCAGGGGAGCTTGCCTATCTCACAAAAGTTTCCGGGATAGGGCGCAAAACCGCGGAGAAAATTATGATCGAACTTCGGGAGAAATTCGGGAAGGCGACCATGGAAGGAGTGGAGCTCAAGGAGGAACAAGACGTGCTCGAAGCCCTTGAATCTTTGGGGTATTCAGCGAGAGACGTTCGCGAAGCACTTAGAAAGATCCCAGACGAGATAAAAGGAACATCAAAACGGGTTAAAGAGGCATTAAAGATTTTGGGCGGAAACGTAAATTGAAATGGGCAAGATTTTGCGCGCGATAAAAAAAATTATTCCCGAGCCGATTTTTGATTTTTTCTCGCCCGTTTATCACTGGATTCTTTCTTTGCTTGCAGCGGTTATTTATTGGTTTCCGTCACGCCGAGGCAGGATGAAAGTCATTGGCGTTACAGGAACTTCTGGGAAAACCACAACCGTCGAATTTTTATACAGAATTTTTACAGATGCGGGATTCAAGACGGCATCCCTCTCCGGTCTTTGGTTTCGAATTTCGGATAAATCCGAGCCGAATCTCCTTAAAATGACTATGCCAGGGAGATTTCGTGTTCATAGATTTTTATATGAAGCGAAAAAAGCAGGGGCGGAATATGTTTTTATCGAAGTCACTTCCGAGGGGATTAAACAATACCGGCATAAATTTATAAAATTCTACGCTGCGATTTTGACCAACCTTTCCGAGGAGCACTTGGAGGCGCACGGCGGCTTCGAGAATTATCGGCGGGCTAAGGGGGAGATTTTTAGGATAGCCCCTATTGTTTTTCTCAATGGCGAAGACCCGAATTTAGAATACTTCCAGAAAATATCTCCTAAAGAAAAAATTATTTATATCGCTTCCGACTATCCGCCTGATCTTAAATTAAACCTTTCAGGAGAATTCAATAAAATGAATGCGGTTGCCGCGCTCGCTTTCGCGAAGAGGGAAGGGGTGCTCCCGAGCGTGGCCAAGGAAGCATTGGCAAAAATTCCCGGAATTCCGGGAAGAATGGAATATGTAAATCCTCCCGCACGGGTAAAAAAAGATTTCAGGGTTTTGGTTGACTACGCATTTCTGCCACAGACATTGATTAAAGTCTATGCGCAGGCAAGATCGGAGAGTTCCGGGCTCGTCTGCGTTTTGGGGACGGCGGGGGGAGGGCGGGACAAATGGAAGCGCCCGCTTCTGGGAGATATCGCTTCGGAATTTTGCCGGAAAGTTTTTATAACCAACGAAGATCCTTACGACGATGACCCGGTAGAGTTAATGGGCGAGGTCGCGGGCGACCATAAATTCGAAATAATTTTGGACCGGAGGCAGGCGATACGTCTTGCGCTTGAGGCGATAGGGCCTGGGGAGACGCTTGTGATCACGGGAAAAGGCGCGGAGCCATGGATCATGGGGCCGGATGGTTCTAAAATTCCATGGGACGACCGCCGAGTCGTCCGCGAAGAATGGGAGAAAATAAAATAAAAAAGCCCGGCGCAGATGTCTGCCCCGAGCTTTTTTGAAATGCATTGAATCAAAAGGAACAGTTATTTCATCCGTCTCAGCCCGAGATTGGGAAAAGCAGCGGCCTCCGGCGTTGACGGATTCTCGGTGCTGAAGGTGTTAGCAACGGCGATTTCAACGACGTGATTTCTGTACTGTTTTTTATTGAGCTCTTCCTCGATCGTCTCGCAGTTTTTGATGCCTCTAATCTTCAGGGCGAACCGCGAATTGCCTTTGGATTTTGAGCCAGACACCTTTATAGCCATTCCCTCCGCGAGAGTTCCAACTGTTTTTATAACGTGTCCTTTATTGCCGATTTTCTCCTTAGCTTCTGCCTCCGTGAAAAAAATCATGACCACCTCTCCTTTCCCAGAATCTATTTTATGAACGGCCAGCGAGTTAACAGTTTGTATAATGGGGTGTTATTGGCACCTGGGCGAACATCGGCCGCGGTGCCTGGTAACTCGTTTACCCAACTTTCATACCCTCTTTTATTGAACAGTTGGGAAACGGTTTCGCCTTCAGCAGTCACGCATTTAATGAGAACTGAGAATCCCGCGTCAGTTACTCGGAACATACGGATAACCATGCCCTCGGAGCCGACAACGTGTCCTCGAATCTTCCAGCTAATTCTCACCCTTACCCCTAGTTTTTCTACACCCTCTGATTCCGTGAAATACGGCGTCTCCTGATTTTCAAGGTGGTCCATAAATCCCTCCTCGGTTTTTCTCAACTCTAGCGTACTCGCCCCCAAAAAACAAGACTTGGGCGCTTCATTTTTTTCCTTTACAAAGTTTTTCAAAAGTTTTAAGGTTAAATTGAAAATAGTTTTTAAGGAGGCAAATTATGGCGGAAGATAGGATTGGTGATACATGGGTAGCAGAGTGGGAAAATCAGGCGGGAAGCCCTAGGCAGCCAAAATCAGTGAAAGTGACTATCAAAAATCAGCCTGATCATGATTCGGCTATGCTAGCTGCAAGCGATCGCGGGGCGCCGTACAAAGATTTTGTTCTCGTGAGCGTATATCGCTCAGTGTAAAGTAGCGTTTGCCAAATTTTAGTTTCGGGGGCCTGATCTTTTCGGGCCTCCATTTTTATGATAGAGTCTTAATACTATGGATTACCTACAAAGCCAAAAAATAAAGGGAATTATATTAGCTGTTGGGGCGTTTTTGACGATTTTTCTCGCGGTTAAATCGTGGGAGGTTATACAAGATCTCTCGGCGCCAAAACTGGACCGCCCTTCGTTGACGATTTTGGGCGAGGGCAAAATTTTTATAAAACCGGATATCGGGCAGGTTAGCCTTTCTGTAATTTCAGAGGCCGTAACCGTTGCTGACGCGCAGAAAAAAGCAACAGACGCGATTAATAAAGTTTTTACATCGCTTAAAGAAAGCGGAGTTGAGGAGAAAGATATCAAAACGACTAATTATTCCATAAACCCTAAATACTCGAGCTACCCGGCGCCAGTCCCGATATATTATCCGGATGGAACCACAAATCCAAGCGCGCCGAAAATCGTCGGGTACACAGTTTCGCAAAGTTTGGAAGTGAAGATAAGAAATCTTGAGAAAGCAGGAGACATTTTATCGAAAGCGGCGGCGTCTGGCGCGAATCAAGTGAGCGGAATCACTTTTACAACTGAAGATCCCTCCGTGGTTCAAGCGGAAGCTCGGGCAAAAGCAATTGAGGATGCCAACAAAAAAGGAAAAGAGCTTGAAAATAAATTAGGAATCAAGCTCGGTAAGATCATCGGCTTCTACGAATCCGGCGGACCGTACCCGATTTACCGCGATTACGCGTTTGGCAAAGGCGGAGGAGAGGGCATTCCCGCTCCGGCGCCTGAAATTCCAGTTGGCGAAAATGAGGTTGTGGTCAACGTTAGCGTAACATACCAAATTAGGTAAAAAATATGGAACAGAAAACCGGACCGCGCGATATTTTTCTTCAATTTCTCTCGGTAATATCCCTTTATGTTGCCGCAGGGAGTTTCATCGCGCTTATCTTCCAATATATAAATTATTGGATTCCCGACCCCCTTCAGGCGGGCTACGGATATATAACTTCAGTTTTTGATTCAATCCGCTGGTCTATTTCGATTTTGATAGTGATTTTCCCGGTCTATGCCTGGACGCTCTGGTTTATGGATAAGGGATATAAGGAAGTTCCGGAAAGAATGGCGATGAAGTCCCGAAAGTGGCTTGTCTATTTGACTATATTTGTCGCCGCGCTCTTGATGATCGGGGATTTTGTTGCCCTAGTTTATCAGCTCTTGCGCGGGGAATTTACTTCAAGCTTCCTTCTTAAGGTACTTACCATCATACTGGTTGCTGGCGCAGTTTTTATTTACTACCTCAAGGAGATAAAGAGACAAGCAGGGGAAGACAAAAATTCTCTCGTTAAGGCAGTATCCTACTCTACAATCGCTATTGTCGCGATTTCGATCGTCGGCGGATTTTTCATCGTCGGCTCTCCAAAAGAAGAGAGGGCGTATCGTTTTGACGAAGAAAGAATTTCCGACTTGCAGATGATTCAAAGCGAAATAGTTTATTTCTGGCAATCAAAACAAAAATTACCGCAAGATCTATCGGAATTGAACGACAGCGTTAGGGGATTTCGTGTTCCGATGGACCCGGAAAATCCCTCTGATTATATTTACAGGAAAACGGGAAATTTAAGTTTCGATCTTTGCGCTAACTTTGCCCGAGCGAGCCGAAGCGGATTGGATAGAACCACATTTGAAAAGCCAATGCCGGTCGGCCAGCCCTACGATATCTCCGGATATTGGGATCACGAGGCCGGGCAAGTATGCTTCCAGAGGACAATTGACCCGCAACTATTTCCGCCGCTCAACAAAAACCTATAATATACCTAATTCTCCACAATATCCGGAGCGTATATAATGTAGGCTCTATTTTCCGCACGGCTGACGCGGCCGGGGTTTCGAAAATTTATTTGACCGGATATACTCCAGACCCTGCTTCAAAAACCGCATTGGGCGCCCAAAATTATATTCCGCGGGAGAGATACCTCGATATGTCGAGGTTATTTCGCGATTTAAAGAAATCAAAAATCAAAATAATCGCGCTTGAGCAAACGGGGGATGCTATTGATTACAGAAAATTTAGGCCGAATTCGCCGGCTGGCGGATCCTTGGCACTGATTTTAGGCAATGAGGTTCGCGGCCTTTCCCCCTCGACTCTAAAAAAGTGCGACAAAATAATTAAAATTCCGATGCGCGGGAAAAAAGAATCTTTGAATGTATCCGTCGCGGCGGGGATTGCTCTATTCGAACTAATACGAGCTCTCCCAAATTAATTCTCTCGCTTGCGATAAAAGAAGCACATTTTCGTGCCGATTATCCCAGAATTCCTGCGAAAGGCCGAGATATATTCTCCACTCTTTATTATCAAAGTTAGAATCGTTTTTAAAATCGTTCACGCACGCGGGATAGCCGGCATGCTCGGCAATAAAAGAAGCGCATTTATTATCAATCCCGGTTTGGAAATTTATGATTGGTGTCGTGCAATAGGGAAGCGAATCTAGATACGTTTCGCATTTCTCCGAAAGGTTGCGGACTTCCGGGAGATCCGAAATATGCGGGCAGAATCCGGAAATAGAAGGGGAATAGTTTTTAGATTGAGCCAAGTATCCCGAACATTTATTTAATTTGAAATTGAATCCTCTTGGGGAAGGCGCCGTCGCGATTACGGCTCGCTCGCCGGGGTTAAGAGCTATTGGGTTCCCGAATTCATCAGCTCCGATTTTAACGCTTTCGTTATTCCTATTTTTTAGGATTAAGCCTGTTATTATCACTTTCCCCCTGTTTGCATAGGGGGCTGAGAGTTGGACGTACTCATCGGCGTAGCCGAGCCGCGTTGAACCGAAGCCCTGCATAGAAATGTTATCTTTGTTCGCTTGGGTTGAAACCGTTCCCGAGATCGTTTCTCCAATCGGAGCGGGAGGGGGAACGAAAAATGGCGGAGCTGGCGGCGGCAACTGGGAATCCCTGTTCCCTCCCTCAACTGAATCGCTCCCGGAAGGCGAGCCGAATTTAACGCCGCTATTATTTCCGAGAAGGCCGCTCGAATCTCCGCGCGCAAAAAAAAGTGCCGCGATTAGCACAACCGCAAAAAGCAAAATTCCCATATCGGAACCGCCTCCACCTCCACTCTCACCTCTTCTCTCCGCCATATAAAGATATTTTAAGCCAAAATCATTAATTTGACAATTAGTAAGAAATAAGGTAATGTTATGAAAATTTGTTAGGAGGGAGCATGCTTAAAAATCCGTTAGTATTAGCTTTTATTGCTTCATTGTTTTTTGGAATCTGGCCTATACCTCTCAAGCTTGCGATAAGTAGCGGGCCAGCGCCTGACGTTGTGATCTGGGTTGGGACTGGCATAACAATAGGTGGATGCGTCTGGAAGTTTTTTGAAGGAGGATCGCTTAGCTACTCCTGGTCGCTGATCTGGAACTCCACATTTGGTGGGATTATTTATACAGCTGGCCTGGTCTGTGCATTGCTTGCGCTCAAAAGCGAAGACGGGCATCTTTCCTTGATCGCCCCGATTTACAATATCAATACAATCTGGGCTATGCTTGCGGGGTTGATTTACTTCAACGAATACCAAAAAGTCTCCATTCCCTACGCAATAGCCGGCACAGTACTCATAACGATAGGGGGCGGGCTGACTGGATTGGCGAAACAGTGAACGGTGAAAGAAAAAAATAACGGCAACAGGAGGGGTATGCAGAAATGCGACCCCTTCTTTTTTTTGGGAAATTGGTGTAATATAGCCCTATGTTGAGTGTCTTTCCGCAATTATTCTTTCTTGAGCAAATAGCCCCGTTTATATTGCGCCTTGCTTTGGGCGCTATTTTTGTTACGCGCGGATACAGAAAACTTAAAGGAGAAGACAAAAGCGCGCGGACCAAGGTTATTATTGCCATAGAGCTTGGCGCGGGAATTTTGCTCCTCGTGGGATTTCTGACCCAGATCGGAGCGATAGTTATCGCGCTCGACAGATTCGGCGCGCTTTGGAAAAATAAATTTCAAAACTGCGAATTGGATTTTACACTCCTGATTGTAGCCGTGTCTTTGATTTTCCTCGGCCCAGGGATTTTATCGGTTGATTTGAGGTTTTAAATAATATGACAGAGAACGCTAAATTTAATTGCGAGGGGATATTGATAACTTTCGACGAACTTGTCGGGAAACTTTTGGATTTCATAAATGAAAAACCAGAGCGGGAATATAAAATAGTTGTCGGAACCGATTCAAGGGCGGATAAAGAAGTCCATTTGATAACGGCGGTCTCGATAGTTAGGGTCAGGAATGGCGGGAGATATTTTTGGACGAAGTCCGGAGTCGTTCACGCACCGACTATGCGCGACCGCATATTTAAGGAAGTTATGTACTCGATTGCATTCACTCAGGAATTAAAATCGAGGCTAAAAGACAAGCTGGGAGACGAATATTTCTGGGACAAAAAAATCTCCGTTCATCTCGACGTCGGGCAAAAAGGCCCGACTAAGGATCTCGTTGATGCCGTCGTCGGGATGGTTAAGGGTTATGGATTCGAGGCCGTTATCAAGCCGGATTCTTATGGAGCTTTCGTGCTTGCGGACCGGCACACATGAAATTTCACCGTCCCCATAGCTTAACGGATAAAGCACAGCCCTCCGAAGGCTGGGATCGAGGTTCAATTCCCCGTGGGGACACAGTATGATGAAGCCATGACAACGAAACTCAAAATAATATTAGTTGACGATAGCGACCAAAAGCGCGCAACCTATTTGGATAAATTTAAATCCGAGGGGTTTGAGGTGCTCGAGGCGATAGACGGCAAAAAAGGACTGGAAGCGATTAAGGCGAAAAAACCGGATTTGATTTTTACAGGGATCGATATGCCGACGATGGACGGATGGGCCATGATCCGCGAACTTAAAAAAAACCCGGAACTCTCCAAAATTCCGATTATGATCAGCTCGCACATGAACCGGAAAGCAGACCAGATTACAGCCAAAGAACTTGGCGTCCAGGAGTTTATTTATTACGGCTTCGTCACGGTAAACGAAGTCGTCCAAAAAGCGCGAAATCTTTTGGGGGAGAAAAAATAAATCCGGGCTGTAGTATAGAGGTAGTACACAAGGCTGGGGGTCTTGTAGCCGGGGTCCGATTCCCCGCAGCCCGACACTTCGACTCGCTTCGCTCGCTCAGTGCAAGCACTTATAAATTCGCGAGTTCTTGAGGGGGTATATCAAATTCCCTTCCGTTTTTTATCTGGCCTCTGATTATTTTCTCCGAAATTATTTTCTCGATTTTATCCTGAATGAATCTTTGCATTGGCCGCGCCCCCATGGCGGGATTATATCCGCCTTTGGCAACTGCGTCGACGAGCGCGTCGTTTATTTTGAGAATATAATTTTCGCGCCCGAGCCTTTGTTTTAATTTGCCGAGCGAGATCTTCGCAATCTTAGTTAAAATTTCCATCCCAAGCGGGCGGAAAATTACGACCGAATCAAAGCGGTTTAAGAGCTCCGGGCTTATTATCTTATCCTGCTGGATTTTCGAAATTATTTTTTCCTGAATTGCCGAAGGGTTAGTATTTTCCTTAATCATCTGCCAGATCAATTCCGAGCCCGCGTTCGAGGTTGCGATTATTATCGTATTTCGCATATTCATTTTCTTCCCCTGAAAGTCCGTGAAAAATCCCTCATCTAAAACCTGAAGAAACAAATTTCTGACTTTTGGGTTTGATTTTTCGAACTCGTCCAGTAAAAGGACTGCATAAGGCTGGGCGGAAATTCTTGACGCGAGCAAGCCCGGTTCATTTTTTTCAAATGAACCGATCAGGCGGTCTATGCTATCCTCAGCTTGGTATTCGGACATATCAAAGCGGAGCATTGATTCCTCACTTTCAAAATAAATGAATGCGAGTGCCTTTGCCGTTTCTGTCTTTCCGACTCCTGTCGGGCCGAGAAAGAGAAAGCTTGCTAATGGCTTCGCCCTGCTTTCGATTCCAGTCCTTGCTCTTCTGACCGCGTTTGCGACTGCATTCGTTGCCTCAGTCTGCCCGACTATGCGCTCGGCTAAAATTTTCTCCAGATTGAGCAACTTCCCTCTTTCTCCTTCGGATATTTCCCCTAGGGGCATTTTTGTTTTTTCATGGACTATATCCAAAACAATTTCAGGACTAATTATATCTTGCCTCCTTGAAATCCCTTCGCTAAAAACATCTTTAAGCAGGCCTACGGCGCGCTTAGGCATGGATCCCTCGACTAAATTTTGCTCCGCGACCTCGGCGGTTTTTTCGAGCGCTGCATAGGAAATCATAATTTTGCCCCGCATAGATTTTTCGATCGCCATAGCTTCATTTTCCAAAATTTCAATGACGTATTCTCGGCTTGGCTCCTCAACATCTATTCTCTCGAAGAATTTCATGAAAGCTTGGTTTGACTCCAGAATTTTCCTGGCGCTCGTCTTATCTGCGAGCGCAATTATATGAATAGCCGGATTCATGAAATATGGGGACAAAAGTTCAAGGGCATTTATGCCTGAGTTCGCGAGCGATTCCACGAATTCCGGGAAATTGTCTATCGCGAGTATTATGTTCCCGGCATGCGCGGCAACACTCAAGAGTTTTATGAGTATTGCCTCCGCGTCCCCCTTGGTTTTTCCGGAGGCAATTATCGATTCCGCATAAAGCTTAAAAACTTGCTTATGTTCAAGGTCTGGGAAAATTTTACCCTCATAAATCGCGCAGGCTAGACCCAGAAGGAGAGTATGTTTCCCGACGCCGGCGGTCCCGACTATTAAAACATTCGCGCCCGACCCTTTTAGTAAGGCCTTCTCGATTAATTCCATTTCGCGATCCTTGCCTATAATCTCCTCTTTCAAAGCCTCGGCTTGCGGGCCAAGGTCATAGGCGAACTTTTCCAGAAAATATGTCTCCCCGTACGCGAAATTTTTTCCCAGTCCGGGAAGCCGCGCCAAGTGATCGCGCTTCCACCATCTTTTGTGCTCAATTTCTTCTATTACTTCCCGCTCCGCCCATTTGGCTGCTCGCTCGATGCTCTCTTTTCGGAGCGTTTCTTTATTGATTCCGAGACGCACATCAAGTTTTTTCTGAATCGGATTTTCACTCGGATCCAGCGAAGCCAGGTAGCCTTTTATATCGCCGGTTTTTGAATTGAAAAACGAGTCAAGAGCCAGAATAGCCAATCGGCATGACGCGAACATATACAATAACCCGAGCCAGAAATCCGAAGACGGGAAAGCCAGCGCGTATTCCGCAATAAATGTCCTTCCGCCGAATCTTAAAACCGCCGAATAAGTTACGGGTAGAAGAAAAACCAGAATCCCTATGTTGAAAATCATCCCGAGCCCGCGTCTTGAGCGGGAAGGAAATATTTTCTCAAGCGCAAGCGCCCCTGTGAATTTATTCATCATAGAAGGAAAAGAGTAAGGCCGCCGATAAAGAGAATAGGGATTAACACGGGGAGAATTAGCCAAGCGACGAAAGATAATATGAATAAAGCTGCGAGAAGTAATTCCGTTAGAGCCCCGGATATTATTAAAGCGGAGCGCAGGAGCACGCCGACAATTCGAGAAATTAAGTTTACAACAAGCGATTCAAAAAGCGCTTGAGGGTTAAAACCTCTGCCGCTATATCTTTCTTCAAGCCGCCAGATGGGAGAGACGAAGGTGCGCGAAAGAATGCCGATCGAAAAAAAGTGATAAAAAAACCAGGCAAGATTTCCGAAAAGCCCAATCATTTCCGAAATTGCCCGGCTATAGTGCCAGCCAATATATTCAAAAAAAAGAACCGCTATCCCCATCTACATATTATATAGCAAGAGAGGATTTTTTGTTGATCCCGCTTATTGAACGATGCGCGAAAGATTATTGTACTTTTACGTCGTAGCAAGAAACTCCGATATCCCCTGTGGCGCATGGGAAGCCATCTCTGCCGTTGAAGCCGCTGTTCCATCCGGCGCTCAAAGAATTAAAATCCGCATCTCCTTTTAACATATCGTGGTCCGTTGTTTCCAAGCCGATACCTAAATGATAGCCCTTTTTATCCGGGCTCGCCGAGTAATGGTAGGCCCGCTTTGGTAATGGATCATCCGGCAATTTCGGCAGGATCTTGACCTCAATCATATCCGACAATTTGCTAGGGTAACCGTTTTCTAAATCAAAATAAAATTCTAACCCTATTCTAAGTGTATTTATATTCTTTCCCCTTTCAGTATCGCGTGCTTTCGGAGAAGTCTGTATTAACTTTGCTTCTATTGCAGCATCGGATTTAAGTGGCACAAGCTTGGCCGTGGATAAAATAGCATTAAAAAGTTTCCTTTCTTTGTCTGGATGTTTACAAATTTCTGAACCTGATTTTTTCCTCCGGAATTCGTAAGCGTCCTTACCAACTTGCGCGTAAGCAACTAAACCACACTCTTCGGGATCGAAACGCTCTCCCTGCAAGCCCGGATATCCGGCAACATCAGAAGATTTAAGAAAGGGAAAATAAGCAGTTTGAGCTTTTGTGATATCAAAATCAAAGCGCAACCCAATACTGAACTCTTCGTATTTTGGTCCTCCCTCGGAATTAGAATATAGTCCGAACATTTGACCCGCCCTGCCTTCTTCCGCGGCTATCCATTCCGGCGGATATTTTATTTCCCAGCCCTGAATTTTGCTTTTGAATGTTTTCCAATTTGCCATCTCGTTGGTTGGCGATGGCGTCGCCGTAGGGAAAATTTGAACCGAATTGGTAATCGGCTGAGAACTCTTTTGATAAACAATCAAATACCCAAACCACGCACCTCCGAGAACGAGGATGGCAAGGATAATTATTGCAATCGGCGCAAAACCATTTTTATTCAAATTCAACAGTGAAGTAAGGTTCTACTTTTAATTTCGTAGCCATATTACAAAATATAGCATATAGCGATCAAGAATCGCAAAAGTATCGAGTGCTTGCCATTTTACTAGATTGTCCTCCCACTAGGAATCGGACCTAGGTACACCGCTTAAGAGGCGGGTGCTTTGCCACTAAGCTATGGGAGGATGTTTAATACAGAACTCATCGGACTGTTGGCTGGTGGGCGGGATTTATTTCTTTTTCCAGGAACGGAACTTTGGGTCCTGGGTCATGAACCATTTGTCTTTATTATCAAACCACCAATCGTCCGGGTGAGTCTTGATAATTCGCGCAGCCAATTTTTTGCCAGTGGGAGTTTTTAGGCGCTTCGGGATTCCTTTAATCCAACTTGCGGCTTTTTTATTTCCTTTCTCCTCTTCTTGGCGGAGTGTAGCGATCCATTCAATGACATCGGCATCTTTTGCAATTTTTCCTTCAGGTGTTTCTCGCGCTTGCTCTTCGTTGTACGCATCTTGAATTTCTTTTCCAAAGGGTAGGGTAGCCGCAATATCTCGGACCGCATCTCGTTCGGCGAGGCGGCCGTAGCGCTGGTGGACGTAATTCAGGTCGGAAGTTCTCGCTTCGCCGAGATCGTGCATTAAGCAAAGAAAGATAACGCGATCAACATTAGCTTTTGGAGTAAGCTTCGCCAAAATATATCCAATGACCGCCGTCCTGAACAAATGTTCCGCAACGGATTGCTCGCCAGTTCCCAGGAACCACAAACCCGAACGCGGAGTTTTTTCTAAAATACCTAATTCATATACGAAATCTGTAATCGCGCTCCAGTCTTTTTTTCTGAGCTTCATTTTTGAAAACTCAAATATTTTCCCTTTTTCAAGCAATCGGTACAAATTTTGATTCTTCCTCCTTTTGTCCCGCCTGCGCGGGCAGGCAAAGTTGCCCACTGAAGGTTGGGGTATTTTCTTACTTTCTTTGTCGGGTTGTATTTCCCGCGCAAAAGCACTCTAGTCGTCCCCATTTGAGTACCTTTCTTGCAGATTTGGCATTCCTTAGCCATTCAAAAAATATATGATAAAGTGAACAAATATGCAAGGGTTCGATCCGATGATAATATTTTATATAGCGATTTTAATCATGTCCGCGGTGATTCATGAAGTATCGCATGGTATGGCGGCATTTATGCAAGGCGACCCAACCGCAAAGGACGCCGACCGTCTTACTCTTAACCCAATTAAGCATCTGGACTTATTCGGATCGGTAATCCTACCACTTATTTTTATCATAACAAGCGCCCCATTTTTCTTTGCCTACGCGAAGCCCGTGCCCTATAACCCGTATAATTTAAAAAACCAAAGGTGGGGGCCGGCGATCGTCGGCGTTGCTGGGCCTGCCGCGAATATTTTGATTGGAATTCTTTTTGCGATAATTTTTAGATTATCTGAATCATATTCAACGTTTTCAAATTTGGTCTTTGCGATAGTTCAAATAAATATCTGGCTCGCCCTGTTTAACCTTGTCCCAATTCCGCCCTTGGATGGCTCAAAACTTCTTTTCTCCCTCCTCCCGCCCAAATTCTATAACCTCGAAGCATTCATGGAACAGTACGGTTTCTTCATTCTTATAATCCTAATTTTTATCCTTCCAGGAATATTATTTGTTCCCCTTGGCGCACTTGCTTCCATTATATTGCGATTGCTCGTGGGGGCATGAATTGACTCAATCGAGTTGATTTGTTAGACTTTTCTTCATCTATGCCGACAATTCAACAGTTAGTGAGGCGGGGGAGGAAGCCCATCATAAAGAAATCTAAATCCGTGGCGCTCGCCCGCGGGTTTAATCTTGTCAAAAATAGGCCCGTTTACTACCCATCTCCTTTTAAAAGAGGGGTTTGCCTAAAAGTTTTCACTACAACCCCTAAAAAGCCCAACTCTGCCTTGAGGAAAGTCGCCCGAGTCCGGCTTACAAACGGAATGGAAGTGACTGCGTATATTCCCGGGGAGGGGCACAATTTACAAGAGCATTCCGTTGTGGTCATTCGAGGAGGGAGAGTAAAAGATCTTCCGGGAGTCAGATACCATATTGTCCGCGGAGTATTGGATACGTCCGGAGTTGAGAATCGAAAACAGCAGAGGTCTAAATACGGAGCAAAACGCCCCAAAGAGTCTAAATAAAAATGAGACGACCATTCAAGAAAAAATTTGAGCGAATCCCGGATCCGGTTTACCAATCGGAGCTTCTTGAGAAGTTCACGAACTACATAATGTTCGACGGGAAAAAATCTACCGCAAGAAAGGTTATGTATGACGCGATCAAAATAATCGGAGAAAAAACAAAAAACCCCGACCCATTGAAAGTCTTGGAAGAAGCGGTCGCGAACGCCTCTCCGCTCCTCGAAGTTCGTTCAAGAAGAGTCGGTGGGGCGACTTACCAGGTTCCAAGAGAAGTAAGCGAATCTAGGAAAGTGACGCTAGCGCTTCGATGGTTAATTGGGGCGGCGAGAGCCAAAAAAGGAAAACCAATGGCGGAGAAATTATCGGAAGAACTTTTGCTCGCCGCTAAAAACGAGGGAGGAGCGATCAAGAAAAAAGAAGATACAAGAAGGATGGCCGAGGCCAACCGCGCATTCGCGCATTTTGCCTGGTAGCCCTATATGCCCAGAGAATATCCCATAGAAAGGACGCGCGACATTGGAATTATTGCGCATATAGACGCCGGGAAGACTACGGTCTCCGAGCGAATTTTATTTTATACGGGAGTCTCGCACAAAATCGGTGAGGTGCACGAAGGCGAGGCGGTGATGGATTGGATGGAGCAGGAGAGAGAACGCGGAATCACGATTACCTCCGCCGCGACCACATGTTTTTGGACCCCGACGTATTTAGGCAACGCCAAAGAAAATAAATCGAGCGAGCACCGCATAAATATTATTGATACTCCTGGGCACGTGGATTTTACTGTTGAGGTTGAAAGATCACTTCGCGTTTTGGACGGAGGAGTCGTCGTTTTTGACGGCGTATCCGGAGTTGAGCCGCAGTCGGAGACGGTCTGGAGGCAGGCGGATAAATATAAGGTGCCACGAATTTGTTTTATAAATAAGCTCGACCGGATGGGGGCGTCGTTCGAAAACTCGCTTAAATCAATTTGGGAGAGATTAACTCCGAACGCAGTTGCCCTAAATATCCCGATTGGGCTCGAATCCAATCATGTTGGGGTTGTTGATTTAATGCGGATGAAGGCCGTTCGATTTGAGGGGGAGCACGGCGAGAAAATTATTCTTGAAGATATTCCAACTGAAATGAAAGAGGAAGCCGAAGAATGGCGCCACAAGATGGTTGAGAAAATCGCCGAGACGGATGAAGTTTTAACAGAGAAATATCTGGAAGGCAAGGAAATTTCAGACGCAGAATTAAAAAAGGCGCTTAGGAAGGCAACCATCGCTTACGAACTGGTCCCGGTATTTTGCGGGTCTGCCTTAAAGAATAAAGCAGTGCAGTTGATGCTGGACGGAGTCATAGATTATCTGCCAAGCCCGCTCGAGAAGCCGCCGATAAAAGGGCACGATATAAAAACCGAAGAAGAGATTTCCCGCGAAGCGTCTGACTCAGCGCCCTTTGCTGCGCTCGCTTTTAAATTGCAGACTGATCCTTTTGTCGGCCAGCTGACTTATTTTCGCGTTTATTCAGGAGTGCTTAAGGCGGGTTCCTATGTCCTTAATGCGAATAATGGAGACAAAGAGCGGGTTGGCCGCATCTTGCGGATGCACGCGAACCATAGGGAAGAAATCAAAGATATTTACGCGGGGGAAATCGGCGCTATCGTCGGCCTTAAAAATACGAGGACAGGCGATACACTCTGCGATCCAGACCACCCGATCCGCCTCGAGACGATTACTTTCCCGGAGCCTGTGGTATCCATGCGAATTGAGCCGAAAACAAAACAAGACCAGGAACGGATGGGGATAGCACTTCGCCGACTTTCGGAAGAAGACCCAACCTTCCGGATTAAATCGGACGAAGAAACAATGGAAACTATTATTTCTGGAATGGGAGAATTGCATCTGGAAATTATCGTGGATCGGATGAAGAGGGAATTTAAAGTTGAAGCGAATGTCGGGCGTCCGCAGGTCGCGTATAAAGAAACCATTCGTGCTACCGCGGAGGCGGAGGGAAAATATATCAAGCAATCAGGGGGACGCGGACAATACGGGCATGTTCGCTTGCGGGCAGAAGCGCTCGAGCGTGGAAAAGGAAATGAATTCGAAAACGAAATACGTGGAGGAGTTGTCCCTCAAGAATTTATTCCCGCGGTTGAGAAGGGGGTTAAAGAAGGGCTTGATCGCGGAGTTATCGCGGGATTCCCGCTGGTGGATGTACGGATCACTCTCTACGATGGCTCGTACCACGAAGTAGACTCATCTGAAATCGCTTTTAAAATTGCTGGATCCATGGCGACGCAGGAAGTTTGCCGTAGGGCGAAACCAGTTCTGCTTGAGCCGATTATGAAAGTTGAAGTTGTAACTCCAGATAAATTTATGGGAGACGTTACCGGAGACCTTAATTCCAAGCGCGCGAGAATAGAGCAGATAGCAGACAGGTTAAATCTTAAAGTTATCGATGCCAAAGTTCCTCTCTCTGAAATGTTTGGATATGTGACGACACTCCGCTCCAACACCGAAGGCCGCGCTTCATACACGATGGAATTTTCCCACTACGAAGAAGTCCCCGCGAACGTTGCGGAGCTTATCAAAGAAGGCAAGAAATAAAATTCGCTCGAAAATTATATCTCTCGCTCTGGCAAGAGAAATAATAATTTGCTATGCTTTTATGGAAACAAAAGGAGAAGTTCCTATGACAATAAATACGCTAAGTATGAGGAAAAGAATCATTGATGCCATGATTGCAAACGTGGATGCTATGCCGGGTAGGGCAGGAGAAACCCCAATTTCCTGTCTTGCTAATATGCTTTCAAAGCTTAAGGATAGCCATGCCCGCAAG
>MFIQ01000013.1 GCA_001778905.1 Candidatus Giovannonibacteria bacterium RIFCSPLOWO2_12_FULL_44_15
TTACGGCAATTTCTCCGGTTCTGTCGTGACGACAAATAGCCTCTTCCAAAAGCGGTCGCGAAACGCGTCGTAGAATTCAGAAAATTCCTGGTTCTTGAGAAACGCCAAAATTATTGCCCCGAAGATAATACCGAAGATCCCAGCAAAAAATCCCTGCGCGAATATTCCCATAAAAGTGTCGAGGTCAAAAAATCGCGCAAGAATCTTCAAGGAATAATAAACCACTACGCCCAAAGCGGCGCTTGAAACGACGGAATCACGCAACGACCTTCCTATTTTCGATGAAATATCGCGTATTTCAAAAGTTCTCCTGAAGTACATGGCAAGCAGGAATAAATTTATAACACTGCTTAGCGAAAGCGCTAAAGGCAATACCAATACTCCCCCTTCGGAAATATCCCCGACGCGAAGCAAAGTCAAAAATAAATCCCTGAACTGTAAAGAATTTTTAAAAAGATTCAATAGCCACCATGCTGAAGCAACGCTTACAATGGACGAAAATAAATTCATAACGACAGGCAAATACGTATGCCCGGAAGCATAAAACGCCCTGATATAGAGCATCAGAAGGCCCTGCGACAAAATCGAAAGAGAAAAAAGAAGTAAGGCCGCGGCCGTAAGGCGAGTATCTAGCCATGAAAAGGCGCCAGCGCCCAAAACCACCCTTACTATCTGCGCCCGGAGCACTATGAACAAGACGGTGGCTGGCAGAGACCAAAAGATAATATGCCGCAAGGCGAGCGAGAAATGATCAAGAAAATCCTTCGTTCCATTCTTAACATACAGGGCGGCCATGGTCGGGAAAGCGGATACAGAATACGAAAGGCCGATGACAGAGAGGGGCACAGACTGAAGGTTGGCCGCGAAATTAAAAACAGACACTGCTCCCGCCCCCATGGTGCTTGCCATAGCTGTTATCACGCTTATGACAATTTGATTTAAAGAAAGGCCAAGGGTTCTTGGGAAAGAAAGCTTAAGAGATCCAATGACATCAGCCGAAATTCTCGGAAGACGCGGAGTAATTGAGAAGCCAAGGGAAAACACCGTGGGAAGTTGTATTGCAAGATGCATCAAAGCGCCCAAAATAACCCCCCATACTATCCCATACAAGCCGTATTTCGGCATTAAAAATAATATCCCGATTATGATTCCTAAATTATAAAAAAGAGGGGATGCGGCATATACATAAAATCTCCGGAATGATTGGACAACGGATGAAACAAGATTGGATAAGCCCAGGAGAAGCGGAGACAAAAGGAGTATGCGCGCCAAATTAATCGCCGTTTCTTGCTCTGCCACGGAAAACCCCGGCGTGAAATACGGCATCAGCACCGGCATTAAAAAGTAGGCGGCGATTACCATAAAAACTGTACCAACAAAAAAAAGCGAAAAAATATTTCCAAAAAATTTCTCCGCTTCTTTGTTATTTTCGGAAAATTTTTCCAGGAGAGTTGGGATAAGGGCAGTGGATGCGGCAAAAAAAAGTGAAACCGTATATATTAGGTCGGGAATCCGAAATGACGCGTAATAGATGTCGAGGGCTCTGGAGGCGCCGAAATCTGCGGCGAGCAAGCGGTCCCTAAAAAGGGAAAGGATATCGGCCAATATTCCCGCAGCTGCTAAAACGGCAGCGCTCCGAGTGACGCTCCTTAGCTCACTTCCAAAGATGGAGAGGAGATAATTCACCATTATTGATTGACGGGAACGCTCGGTCTCTTTTCAGGGGCCGGAGGCGCGATTTCGAAAAGCGGGTCCTTGCCGGCGGATAAGTTTGCGATTATTTTTTTTACTTCAGCATTAGTCGGGTTTAACACTTCTATGTTGCGAAATTGTTCGAGGGCCTTGTCTCTATTCCCCTGTCTGGCATAAGCAAGCCCGAGGAAATAACGGGCATTTGAATAGCTCGGAATAATGCTGACCGCCCGCTCTAAAACAATTTGGGATTCAGCTATCTGATTATTCTGGTAATAAAGCAACCCGAGCTGGAACAAGACGCCTACATCATTCGGCGCAAGGTAAGCGGTATTTTCGGCGCTCTTAATGGCACCTGCGATATTTCCTCTAGTCGCCTCTATTTGCGCCAACAAGAAATGCGCTTCCGCATAATCTTTCTTTATGCCGATTGCTTTATCCAAAAAGTCCTTGGCCTTCGGCAAATCATTCTTAAGAATTTCGACGCGAGCCGAAGCAAGATATGCCTCCGGGCTTGTCGGAGCGACTTCCGAAGCTTTAGCGTAAGAGCTTTGGGCCAACTCAACTACTCCCTGGATCTGAAAAGGAATCACAGCTTCGTAAACCTTGCCTAAATTCATCCAATTCAATGAATCTATTGGATTGATATTGCTTGCTTCCTGGGCTTTATCAATCGTGTCCGCGAGAACACTTTGGAATTGCGTTCTTTTTTCATCATCCGTCGCCGAAGAATTTACAACTCTTTGAAGTTTTAGCAGTCCGAGGTCGGTGTAACTTCTTAAATAGATATCGCGCTTATCGAACTTAATTGCCCTCGTAAATGCGTCCCCGGCGCTATCCAGATTTCCCGCATTCGCATATACAGATCCATCCCCATACAAAATCGAAGCGTAATATTTCTGGGCTAATATCGATACCCAAGAAGCGCCTAGAACAATGAGGAGAATTATAAGGAGGGCTCCTACGAAACCCGCAATTGACCTCTCAAAAAGAGATATTTCAAATTCCTCCATAATCCCTTTTTGCATGGCAAGCCCGAAAAATAATCCGGTCAAAAGAAAGGTTGGGAAAATAAGCGCAAACCCGCCGGAATAAAGGAACGCGAAAACCCACATATATAGCGCCCCTCCGAAAGTCGCCAAAATCAGAAAGGAAGAAGAGGGAGTAGATTTTACCAACCCCTTAAAGCCGTAATATAGGAGGAACGCGAGAAAAACCAAAAGCGAAAGCGCGCCGACAAGTCCTGTTGTGACAAGGAGCGTCGGGACAAACCCATATCCGGCGTTAAATCTTGCCTGCCAAAAAGGAGTTGATAGGATTTCGAGCGGACGGTGTTTAGCCCAAGAATATGCGAAAGCATTCGGGCCATAACCGAAAGCCGCGTTTTCCGATAAGGCGCCAGACGCGGTCTTAAGGGTGAACTCAAGATTTGGGCGAACTTCAATAAATTGTATTTTAAGCTGGTCTCCGATATCGGTTATGAGTTTTCCGGAAAATAGCATGACAAGCGATACAAGCAAGACAACAAAAGTTACCCGGAAAATATTCGAAGTGCCTCTGCCCTGGGAATAATGGTACGCGAGTAAAATTACCAGAATCCCCGCCAACGTCCACCAAACTAGACTAAGATTAACAAGCGCAGTTAATACCAACGAGGCAATCAAAATGACCCACAGTGCCATTTTGAGATAAGACTTCGGAAGAAATTCGAGAAAAATTGAAGAAAGCAAAACTATAAGTCCAGAAAAAATTCCGAGCTCATTCCATGATCCCAATAAGTTTGCGGTTGTCTCAACTCCCATTGAAGGCCAGAGAGGAATTTTAAGCAATGTCTGAAAAATCTGAAAAACAACCAAAACCAAAAACGATCCGAAGAACGCCAGCATCGTCCTGAAAGTTTTTTCCTCTGAATCCATCACCAAAAACGCAAAGATCAGAGTCAGCGCAAAAATACCTATCGCGGAAAGTGTCCCCGGCTCGGAACCTAGTCCCGAAAAAGAAACATGCGGAGATTTCGAGAGAAGGCCGGAAACGGCGACGCTCGCAATAAAAACCAGGAGAAAAATTCCCATAAGGCTCTTAGGAATTTTTATCTTCCCTGATTGAAGAGAGGTAATCAGATATATGATGCCAATTATTAAAATCCCAAAATAAACCAGATAGCTTTTATTAAGAGAGGATGGAAAAACCGTTAACGGCAAAACAAAGAACGGGAAAATGAACGCGAGAGCATAAAATAACCATTCGCTGGCCTTAGAACCAAAGCCCGCTACTTGTTCTCTAAATCCTTCTGGCATAGAATTTTATTAACAATAATAGATAAATAATAGCATAATCTTAAATTATGTCTAAAAGCGTGTCTAGTGCATATCTGAAGATAAAAGATGCCGCGATTTTTCTGGGGGTCAGTCCAGAAACATTGAGATCTTGGGAGAAAAACAAGAAGCTTTTGTGTACGCGCGACCCTAAGAATAGATACAGGCTTTATAAAATTGGAATACTTCAAAAATTCAGGGAAAGTCGAAAGAAAAAATATCACAAAAGCGGATAGGTTGACTTTGAGGTAATTCTGTGCATAATAAGGATGAATGCGTTGGGTGATCGCTCCCGTCTGATTGCGAAGCTTTCGTCGGGGGAGGAAAGTCCGAACACCCCTTAAATTTTTAAGGATGTAGGCAGTGGGTAACGCCCACCTTCCGAAATAATATTCGGAACGGGACAGTGCCACAGAGACAATACTAACCGCGATTAATATCGAGGTGAAAGGTGAAAAGTATCCTTCAAAAGGATTCGCTCCGAACGCAAGGTCGGAGCGTGGAAAACCCTGCCTGGTGCAAGGCCGTGCTCCGACCTATGTCGGAGAGTGCCGCTTCAGACCCGCCGTAAGACGGGATCGAGATAAATGATCACACATCTGCCGAAGAGGCAGAGGACAGAATTCGGCTTATAGACGCATCTCTAAATCAAAAATCGCTCGTAATGGAGCGATTTTTGATTTTACAGTTTTTTTGAGCGCCTCAAGAAAGCCGGGATCGAATCCCATTCGGAACTCTCTGGTTCTTTATCTTGAATATTTTCTTCGCTTTTTGTTCCTGTTTTATCGGAGCGGATGGATTTAGAGCTATCAGTGAATAGAGACGGGCTCCGGCCCAATCCGACGGGAAAGCCCGAGGCGATAACGGTAACTTTTACCTGCCCGGATTTTAATCTTTCGTCGCGAACTGCTCCGAAAATTATCTTCGCTTCCCGATCCACATTTTCTGTAATAATTTTTGCGGCCTCCTGCACCTCCCACATCGAAAGATCATCTTTGCCGGAGATCGTAAATAAAACTCCCTTGGCTCCTTCCGCGGAAACTTCGAGTAGAGGCGAATGGACAGCCATGCGCGCCGCCTCCTGCGCCCTTGATTTCCCTTGGGCAAGGCCTATCCCGATTATTGCCGAGCCGGAATTAGATAAAATAGTTCTGACATCCGCAAAGTCCACATTGACTATGCCCGGCGTTATTATCAAGTCCGCGATACCTTCAACCGCCTGCCTCAAAACTTCATCGCACATCGCGAATGCCGCCAAGAAAGAAGTATCCCTCTCAACAATGCTTAAAAGACGGTCGTTGGGGATAACTATCATAGCGTCAACGGCTTTCCTGAGCCGCACCAAACCTTCCTCCGCAATATTTTTTCTGACGTCCCCTTCAAATGAAAACGGCTTCGTGACAATTGCAACAGTAAGTATTCCTAAATTTTTCGCAATCTCCGCGACAGTTGGAGCCGCGCCGGTTCCCGTTCCCCCTCCGAATCCGCAAGTTACAAAAATAAGATCGGCCCCACGTACCATTTCTTCGATTTCTCTTTTTGATTCCTCCGCAGCCATCCGGCCAAGATCGGGATTCATCCCCGCGCCGAGCCCTCTCGTTACTTCTTTCCCAATATGGAATTTTTTTGACGAGAGCGAATTATGCAAATCCTGCGCGTCAGTATTTATGGAAATAAAATCAACGCCCTTAACTTTAGACCGAATCATGTGGTCCACCGCGTTCTGTCCCGACCCTCCGACTCCGATGACTTTTAGGCGGGCGGATGTCTCAAATTCTGGCTTAACCTGGGGCATAGTTATACCTAAGACTATACTCGAATAATTTGAGGGTCAAGCCCTAGATAAATAAAGGTTTATGGTAAAATTAGGCTATTTTTTACTTAATCAAATGTTCCTGCCCACGATTTGGACTTGTTGTGGTTCTCAAGAACCATGTAATCGGTTTCCCAATTTCTTTGGATTTTTTCTGGACCTCTTCTATGTCCGGAAAGCCTTCATAATCTAAAAACCCTAGATTTATTTCATTCTGGTTATCATCTGGAACATTATAGTAATTATATAGTCGATTAAGCATAGTCGCGTGCGGCAATCTGCCATCGATATACCAAGCACTCTTTTTTTCGCCCTCGTTTCTGGTTATAACGCAAAAGGCTCTATGATTCCTTTGTCTTGACACAATTTTATTATCGACAATAAAAATATGGTTTTCCTTTCTGCTTGCTTCTTCGTCTTCTTCTGTCGTAAATGGAACTTCATAATACTTGGCTATTTCCTCTCTGGTCTCGTCGTACTCTGGCTCCCCATTTTTAAAAACTGCCTCTTCTCTATAATTTTCAAAATGCCCCCTTAGATGCGGGGAGTGCGTATTAAAAGTTTCTGGGGCGTTCTCGGGAATTCTTTCAAGCATAAATTAAACTTAGTATTACTGTACCAAAACCGCCTTTAATCGCGAAATCTCCTCCTCAACCGCGCGTTCGATTTTGAGGGCGAGATTGGGAACGCCTGCGGAAATTTCTGCAACGACCTCCTCCAAATCCGCGCCTTCTTCATGAAGCGCTTTCTGGATTTTCTGGGCGTCGTCGTCTGAAATATTCGCGACCAAAACTCCAATCAAAACTTCCTCAAGCCTTTTATTGACTTTCGCCAATATTTCTTCCCGCTCTTCTTCGGGAAAGTTTTCTAATCCCAGTGCTTTTGATAATTCGTTTTTGCTACGCGACATTTTGTTTTGAATTATCTTCTTTATCTTTACTTAACTTTTCGCCAAGACCTCTAACCATATCAGCTCTATAATCGCCAGCTCTCATTTTCTCTTCCCGTTCGACTCTCAAAATCGTTTCCTCCTCTGACTCCCCAGCATCTATCCTAGGATATCTCAAATCCTCCGGGGGTTCTCGTTTGGGTAGCCTATATTCCAGGAGTTGTGTCTCGGGGTTTAATTTTCCAATTACTTCTTCATTTTTCTCCTCAGATTTTCTTGGAGTTTCGCTTATAGCTGGTTCCCTAACTCCAAACATTTGCTTAACATATCTATCTACAACGGCGTTGAGATTTTTCCTGGATGATATACTGTCTTTATCATTTAAAAAATCCTTAAGTGCTTCCGGTAAATCTAGTTTTATTGGCGCTACTTTGGCGTTAAGTTCCTGATCCCAAAGCCAAGCTTTTCTCCTTTGCGGAAGTCCGTTGAACCAGCCGCTCATTTCTTTATAACTCTCGAATTTTTCATATCCGTCAGGAGTTTTAACGACATATTTAATATCCCCCTCTTTGACATCAAACCTCTTCTCCGCCAAATATTTATAAATCGGGTCCTCTGGAAATCTTTTCTCGACTCTCTCTTTTTTTGGCTTAGGTTCTGCTTTTGGCTCTGCCCTCTTCTCCGGTTTGGATTCTTCAAATTCTGAATCTGGATCTTCAACATACTCGTAATTATCCAGTCCAATTGGCTTTACGTGCGTTCGGTTATCTTTTTCCGCTTCTGTAGGTTCAACAATGACGGCTTCTTCTTTCAAGTCAATATATTCCATTTCTTTCTTTTTTATTTTTCCTTTGATATATTTTTCGACGGCATGACCCTCTCCGGCAAGATAAGCCGCGCCAACAGTTGAAAATATATCGTCGAAGAAACTATTTTTGCCCTTCTCAGCTGCTTTCAGCGCGGCTTTATCTTTTATAAAATCGTAACTCCTTTGAAAAGCATCTGAGCCTGTCGGTTCTGTAAAGTCATTAGCCGAGATAGCCGCTGTCGCTTTTTCTTCCGCTTCTTTCAAAATAGTTTCTGAAAAATTATTGCTTGGATTAAGCTCTGCTTTATAGTCTAAAACTCTCGCCCATTCGTCTGGTGAAACATTAGGAACAAAATTTTTTGCTAAATCCGTTTTCCCAAGTTCGCTCAATCCATCTGCCTTCCCCAACGCCGATAATATATCTGTGCCATGCAAGCTAAATGTGCCGCCAGGATGAATCTCTTTCGCAGAAATTAAATTTTTAAGATGGTCCTCCGCGTAGATAAGTTGGCTTTTGTCGTACGAAATATCAACCCCGGTTTTTCTGACTTCGGTAATTAAATCGTGGATCAAATTTCTGGCAATATTTGTTGCCCCGTCTCCTGTCTTTGCCGTCATTTTAAACTCCTGCATATCCAGATTCGCCAATCCAGCGGCAACGGATTTTTCATAAGTCTTCGAAAACACATCCGTTGCTTCTCCTTGAATTTGCTCGAACGCTTCTTTTCCTATCGCTTTTTTTGCATCCTTAAGCGCTGCTCCCGCTTCTTTTGGTCCATGAAAATACTCTCCAAGATAATTTCCGACTATTCCTCCGAGAGCCCCACCAAGTCCTCCCATAATTGCTCCTTTTAGTGCACCTTTCTTCACTTTCTGCCATCGCTCCGAATTTAGCCCCATCTCTTTCAATATCTCTGCGTAAACTTTGTTTTTTCCTTCAGCCATGCCAACTTCCTCTTCGATTTTTATTAGATCAAAATACTTATCAAGTTTTTCTCTAAGATTAATATTTTTTTCTTTTCCAATGGCGTCCGCTTTGTTATAAAGTTCTTCCTTTCTCGCAAATAACTCCCGGTGCTTTTTTGTTTCGCCTCTGTATGCTTTAATTCCTTCCCAAGTTCCCCCGGCAATGGCACCGGAAGCGGCGCCGACAAAAACTCCCCCGGCAAGTCCAGTCGCCCATTTTACGGAAGCCCGCGTCACCGCGCCGACAGCCATGCCGCCCAAGAAATTCTTAGTTTTCGCCCCGAAAAGTTTCTTCTTGTCGAATTTTGATAGTATTTCCTTCGGATTTAAATTGATTCCCCTAAACTTTTCTTTATTAGCTTCAAATACCTGCCCAAGAACGCTTCCCAAAATTTCCGCGGCTTTCTTTGCACCAACCGGTTTTGCGTCTGGTGAAAATGCATCCGAGATTTTTTCTTTTTTTCCAAAAATTTTTTCCCGATATTTAGAAAGGTCGATTATTTTTTCACCTTCTTTCGAAATCTCCGCGCTTACTCCCGTCCCTCTTTCATTCAATTTAAAGGGGCCGATTTTATACTTTTTATCGCGCGTGGCAAATTCGCTATATGCGAAAATCTTCTCCCTATCCGGATCCGTAAAATTTTTGTCCAAAACAGAGAGTTCGAGTTTTCCGCTTTGCGCGGCTTCTTCTAGTTGCCCAGATATAATTCTCTCAGTATCTTTCTTTATAGCATCCGCATTTTTCGGATCAGGATTTTCGGCTTTGATTCTATCCCAATATTTTCCAGACCAAACCTCCTCCGGAGATTTGGGTTTTTCTGCTGTTTTTTCAGGCCCGGAAACTATTTGGGCATCCTCCGATTTGGACGTGTCAAATTTTCTCGCTGCGTTTTCCATCGCCATACCCTAATTAAAACACGGATTTTAAGTTAAGTCAGCTAAATCTGAGTTTACTCCATCCTTTAACGCATCCAGCTCGGCGGCCGGAACTGACAAAAGTGAACTGAAAAATTCAATCTTCTCTTCTTTTTCGAGCGCGGAATTGGAAAGAAGCATGGCTAACTCCGCCCGCTTCCCCTCAAAAACATAAGCTCTGAATCCTTGGGCGCGCAAATTCTCAATAACCGCCCAAAAATAACTTGGGTCATTCGGCAAAACAGACTCTTGAACCAAAAATTCTCCATCGTGACGCAAAATTACTGGCGAATCTTTAATATATGTTTTCATCAGATAATTTCGAGATAAATCATCATTTTTTGCAAATGACCCGAGATATTCGCCGTCTTTTTTAAAAATGAAAGCTGTTTCCATATTAATATTCTCCCTTAACGATACGAAGCGGGGGGGTTTTTTCTCTTGCTGGTTTTTTCAATTCGGGGACATCCTGTGCAGTTTCGCGATCCAAGTAGTCGTCGACCAATTCGCGATCTTTTATTGGTAAATTCCGCAAATCAACTGTTCGAGCTTTTACGATCTCTGCCCAATATTCCGCCGTTTTTATAAAAAGTTCCAATCTTTTATCTTTGTTGCTTATTGCTTCGACATACCCTGAACGATATCGATCCTCGGAATTAACCCTATTCAAAGTTCGGTACATCAAATCAACTCGTTCGGGCATAGGCCGCCGCGGATTTACCCAGTCGTTCAAATGCGCCATTTCGTGCGTTAACACAGAGACTGCCCCGTACCCAGTCTGATTATAAGAGTTCTTAAAATAAGATATGTTGCCATTTTTCCTGTCAGCTTGGGCAGCAACCTCTCTCCCCTTGAGGCCGTAATGCTTAGGAGCTTCCTTGATCTCATTTATAAATCTGATTTGTTCTATACTCTCAACCCACGAATGGGGCATGGAATCCAGTACCATATTAATGGGCCGGGTATCAATTCCGATTCTGCGAGCGTCTTCCTTGGGCACGTTCGGATGCATAACAACTTTATCGCGAAATTTTTCTCGCGCCTTTTCGTCTTCGCCCGCTTTACCAAAGTATCGATCAAGATAATTCCTTCCTAATTTCTTTTCCAAAAATTTTTCTTGCTTTGCCATCTTAAAAAGTTTTTTTCTCTCTTTGGCATCCATCTCTCCCTCCTTCGCGGCTTTATCCGAGTTTTCTATATATTCCGAAATCTTTGGTCCGCCTTTCAATAATTCCCGAACATCTTTCTTAGAGAATGCAATCAAGTCCGGATTCCCCAATGTTCCGGATATAATCGCAGGCGCCAAAAAAGCCGTAATGGCCTTCGCAAACCTTCCTCGAATCGACGAAACCGCTTTATCTTTCCTTTCTTTTTTCGGATCGCCACTTTCGAAAGAAAATTTCTCCATATACCTAAATTAAAACACGGATTTTACTCCGTGTCAGCGAAAAACTATTTTAGTATGCCTTGCTGCGATGCATTATTCGATAAATTTTTACCTCTTTTCTCGCGTCAGAAATTTCATAAAGAATACGCCAATCTCCGACTCTCAATCTCCAGGCATTCTTTGAACCTTCAAGCTTTTTCGTTCCCTGTGGTCTAGGGCGACTTTGCAAAATTAAAATTCGCTCGATTATTCTTTTATATATAACTCGATCAAGTGCATCTAAATCCTTCCGAGCCCTCTCTTCAAGGAGAACTTTATACACGTTCCTTTATATATTCTTTGAGTTCTTTAAAATTAGTAGTGCTTTTTTTAATTTTTTTCAATTCCAAAAGATCTTCTTTATTCTCCACAAGTTCTAATAATTTCCGATATTTCTCAATATCAAGCACGACGGCCTTCGGTCTGCCATTTTCTACAATTATTTGAGGTTTTCCTAAAGTAGTAGACATATTATTATCATAGACAAAAAATCCACCCAAAGTCAAACACGGATTTCATTCCGTGTAAGCGAAAAACCGTGATAAACTTTTACTTTTCCGTGAGATTATCCTTGTATTTGTTGTTCAATCTTTGCTTTTTCCTCTTCTAATTTAAAGATTCCAAATTTTGTATCAGCTATTCTTCTTTCTAGCGAAGCAATCTGTTGTTTATTTGCTTGCTTACTTGTATCTACAGCCCTTGCCCATTCTTCATATTCACCCTTCCTATTTGGATTTGTGGAATCAATGGGAGATATAGAACCATTAAGCTTATATTGTTGATCTAAAAGTTTTCTCATTTCCGAACGATTCGGATCATCAGGATTTGTTATTGGCTGATTGCCCGGAATTCCTTCCATTGATTTTAAAGCATTTTTTAAATCGTCCAGCTTTTGATTAGTTTCTTGCAATCTTTGCTCTAAACCACGCTTATCCTCTTTCGATTCGTTTTTAGTCTCTTTGACCTCGGGTTTTATTGATTTATCCTCCGGCGTTGGCATTTTTTCACTCATGCCTCCATCTTACTGCCCCCCCCCAACGCGTCAAGTGGATTACGAACCAGCATGCCTCCTTCTAATCTCTTCCTCCACTTCCTCCCTTGGGCGGGCGAATTTGGAGCGGGATAATTGCTTAATATATTCCGCCATCTCGGGATTGCCTTTCTCTGGCGCAATAGTTTTGATGTTAAACGGCTTTGAGGTTTGCCCATCAACGAGAAGTTTTAAATACGCGTTTCGGTTGTCGATATTCAATAAATCCGGAGCGGTGAAGGTCGGCGCGAATTGCTTCTCCATATATTCTCCGTCGTCCGAGCCAATCCTAAACGAGCAAATGGAGCCGACGTTTCCGAAAACTGCTTTTTGAATATCTTCTTCGAGCTGTCCTATGAATTGATGCGTGATTATCAAATCTAATTTATATTTCCTCGCCTCCGAAAGAATCGTCGCGATTGATTTCGTCGTCACATTTTGAAACTCGTCTATATATAGATAGAAGTCCTGCCGCAGTGCCTCGTCTTTAATATCGACGCGAGATAAAGCCGCGAGCAGAATTTTTCCGACCATAATCAACCCCAAAAGGCTAGAGTTAAGCTCACCCAATCTCCCTTTTGAAAGGTTTAAGAGCAAAATCTTTTTATTATCCATCGCTTCGCGGACGTTGAAAGAAGATTTCTCCTGCGCGATTATCGGGCGCATGATATCGTTCGCGAGAAATGTATCGAATTTCGAGACAACGTACGGAACCATATTTTGGAGGCTGGCCTCGCCTCCCGCTTTCTCCGCGATCTGCCGCCAAAACATATCGACGACAATATTTTTCGATTTGGATAATTTGTAATCCCTAAAAGATTTATCCGCCAATATTTTCTCGATCTCCAAAAGCGTATTCCCGGATTCAGGATCTTCCATGACAAGCAAAGCCGCGTTCCTAAAATACTGCTCGAACATCGGCCCGCCAGCAGTGGCCATATTAAAAAGTTTATTAAAAATGTCCAGAAGCTCGTTTACAATCAAAGTCTTATGCTCCGGGAATTTCGGATCATATTCGAGCATGTTGAGCCCCATCGGATACGCGGTGTCCCCTGGATCAAAATAAATTACGTCTTCCGCCCGCTCACGGGGGACAAGCTCAAGAATTTTCTCAATTAGCTCCCCATGCGGATCGATTACAGCGACTCCCTCGCCTGCTCTGATATCCTGCACAATCATATTTTGGAGCAAGACGGATTTACCTGTTCCAGTCTGCCCAATCGCATAAAAGTGCCGACGCCTGTCGTCTTTTTTAATCCGGACATCCTTTTCTTCTCCCCGAAAAGCGCTTTTGCCAATCAAAATTCCGTCCTTGGGCAGATTTACGGGCGGGGTTGCTTCGCGGGATTTCAGCATCCGGACTTGCGGTGCCGCCTTTTTGGAATATGGGAAATGGTAAACCGAGGAAATTTCTTCGACGTTCAATGGAATTGCCGCCCCGGAATCAAAAAACCTAAATGAAAATTTTTCCGCTAAATCGCGCAGGCTTGTCCCAAAAAAGTTCTGAATTTTGAATGAATTCGCCTCCGGGCTCGAGAATTGGTAGAAACTTGCTTCAAATTCCTTAATAATCCGATCAACTTCTTGGGCCGTCTCGGCGGAGACTATCAGGCGAATATTTGCATAATAAATAGTTTTCGACGATTTCTCTTCGAGTAGTTTGACAAGTTCTTCATCATAGACAATTGGCTTATTTTTTTCCTCCGGGCGCAAATGCTTGGGAGTTTTGAAAGTATCAATTGTCGTCTCAGCAATATTCCTTTCCCCCAGCGCCTCTTTTCGAGGAGTTCCTTTCTTCAAGCGCTCGATGATTTTATGGATTGGCTCCGCGAGTTTTTCGCCTCCCGAGCGTAAAACAATCTGCAGGGCCGCCCCTTCCCCATATTCCTTAATTTTCGAAAATGCCGAGGTTATGGTCTCAACCGGATCGGACTCAATTTTTTGGTAAGTTTTTATCGGCAGGAAATTATTTTTCTCGAGAGTAAGCGTCGCTCCGCGGGAAACGCCAGACGGATGGAAAATATTGTAATCTTGGACTTTCTCGACTTTCGCTTCCGGGAATGCTCCATGCAACTGGGATTGCAGAAGATTTTCGAATTTCCTCGAGAAGGCGATATAGAAAAAAATCTCCGAACCGTCATTATGCGCTGCAAGCTCCAACGCAAAAGACGGCGCGCCGCCAAAAAGCCTGAAAAAACTTTCGTCCTTCATTCCGGAAAGGCCAATCAGAAATTTTTCCATCTGGGCGATAAAATTTTTTCTAGCCTCGTTGGGATTTTCTTTTTCATCCGGCCTTGATTCCGGTATGGATACCAAAAAAAGCTGGAGGGATAAACTCGAGGATACGTTATGAATCTTTAAGCGCCTTAAATAAAAATAGAAAACTATCAAAACCGGCAAGGCCCCGAAAAATAAAACTGCAAGAAAAAATTCCCAGAAACTCATTTCAATTTTCGCGCATCCTGAAGTTTTTGATAATAACGATCCGCTAAAGTATCGTGGAACTCGTCTATGATGTGCGGATTTTTGAAAGATTCCGCGACTTTCAAGGCCGAGGCGAGATTTTTTGCGAGGGCGATATTTACGAGCTCATTGATTATCTCGTGGTGTTTTTTCTCCTCAAGCTCTCCCGCTTTTTTCTTGGCATCATCGTCCGAAAGGCTTGGCGTTGGAGCTGGGGGCGGTGTCGGCGCTTGCGGGGCTTCTTTTATAATGTCTTTGACAACCTCGCGTTCTTCTTTCGCTTCCATTCCCCCTCCCGCAAGCTCGCGCTTTTTTGCCTCAAGCTGCCCCTCGAGCCATTTTATATCTTCATGTATCCCTTCCTGCGCCATGCATTTATTTTAGCATGGCGAGAAATCTTTCCGAAGTTCGCCTTCGGAAAACTTCGGAAAATCATCTTTTTCAAAATATTTTATCACCGCAATTCTTGCCTCTTGAGTCGCGCCTCATCTTCAGCTTCTTCAATGGTTTTTTTCTCGTTAGAATTTAATAGATCGCCTTCGTTCACTTCGTTTCTATTTCCGGTCGTCCCACTAATTTTAACTTCCATGCTTGTTATGTATAGCAGTTTTTCTTTTCCGGGATTTTCTACGGCGGCAGTATTAATATCCCACCCGAGTTTCAAATGCATCTTGCTACCTTTTTCAATATACCTTTTCACTTCGTGCGAGTGTGTCATGGTATATTCAATTTTTGAAGCTAGAAGTTTTTTGGCTAACTCTCCATTTTTTGCTTCCCCAAATTTAGAATCCTCGGTTGCATGCTGAACTGTTTTTTCGATAAATTTATCTACAGCTTTCTCTCGAGCTTCTTTTAGCTTTTCTTCATCTGCTTCTCCTTCCAAAGATTCTTCAACATAGTCATCCAAAATTTTATCATTCACCTCAACACTATTCGAATCTTCTTCTCCTTCTTTCATTTCCCTCTCTGGAACTTCCAAATATTGCCGCTCGAGCTTCACAATGTATACACTTTCCTTCACTAACCTTTTCTCGGCATCTTCAAGAGCTCTTTGGCGTGCAGTTATTTCATTATTGGGGGAAAACGCCTTAGATTCACGCAACTCTCTCAACTCTTTAAGAGAGTTTTCTACTTCTTCTCTAAGTTTTTCATTTCTTTCAGTAAGATCTGCAAGTTTGTTGCGCTCTTCATTTAAGCTTGCTAACTCTTTATCTTTTGGGCTTTCTGGTTTTTCTTCGACAGTTTCTCCTCTTTCAATCTTTCTTACATCTTCAAATGTTCCAGGAGCGTCAAGCGTATCATGTACGGATTCATTTTTACTTGCTTTATTGTTCTGTTCCTCCAAAAGCTCAGCGTAACGAGGCCTTCCTTGCTCGTCGAAAACATCCTGTGCATCTCCCTGTTCCTTTTGGATTTTTGCTACCTCTTCTGACGACAATGGTTTTTCCATACTCGTATTTAAACTTCCGTATTAAGCTTTTCTCTAATAATCTTTTTCATGCGGTCGTGTTCCGCCTTCATAGTTACCCAATCTAAAGTCTGCCTCAAAAGTTCGGGAAATTCGTCTCTGCTTGGTTTTTTACTTAGTTCTTCGCTTACCCTATTAAGATCCCCGCTTACCCCGTTAAGCTTATCTGTAATATTATCGAGCTTTTTCTCTACGTTCACATGGTCGTCCGCCGTGGCGAATACTTTCTGCATTTTTTGGATATCCTTGTCTGTGATCATTGATATATTATACTACGGGATCAGCGATCTTAGCCACGCGGAGATTTTTTGCCTAAGTATAGACGGGGATTTTATGGATTTTGCCGATGCGGTTTCTTTATCCAAAACCAAGAGCGCGGCGCCCACGGCCGTCGCCCAAACCGGGTCCTGAATGCGGTGCCCGGTATCCAAGTCTGCAAACTTCCCCTTGCCCGAAGGCAGGCGCAAAATATTTTTCGAAAATTCGTCAATCCCGACTATCTTCGCGGACCCCCCCGCCAAAACAACTCCCCCGGGCAGGAGCCCCTGCCTCCCGATTTTTTTCAAATGGTTTTCAACAAGCTCGAACATATCTTCCAATCTTGCCTCGACTATATTTTGAAATTTATTTTTCGATTTTGAATTTTCTTCGGGCAGCCTCATAGTTGTTTTTATCTCCTCGGCGCTGTCCAGGCCTACCTGAAATCCAAGCGCGATATCGTTCGTAATATGGGCACCGCCAAAAGGAAATACCGCAATCGAAAAGGGAAGATTTTCTTCCATAACCGCGAGATCAGTCGTCTCCGCTCCAATATCAAGCGCCAAAGCTCCGGCCTCGCGCTGTCGCGGGGTAAGGATTGCGCGTGCGGAGGCAAGCGGGGCTGGGATAACGTCGTTTATAGCAACTCCGACTTCCTCGACAACGGATACCATTTCGCGCAAAGGCTTTAATAAAGAAGTGACAAATAAAACTTCCGCTTCCAGATTTTCTCCCTTCATCCCCAAAGGGTCCCGCATTATCATCTCCGAATCTACGGAATAGTTAAGGCCGAACGTGTCCAGAATTTCTCTATTTTGAAGATCCCTCGAAGAGGGCCGAGCCTGCGCCATAACGCGTTCAACATCGTATGTTCCAACTTCCCCGGAGGCCTGCGCGACAGCAACTCGCGCCCTTACTTTGGATGCGCCCAAAGCCGGAGTCCCGAAAGTTAAATATGCTTCTTTGAACGGGATCCCGGAAAAACGCTCCACTTCCGAAACCGCCATTCTAATTTTTTTAGCGAGAAGATCGGGGTTGCTAACCATTCCTCTGCGAACTCCCTCGGCCGGAACTGCGGCTGCGCCCAAAATATGTATCCCTGTATCCGATTTTCTCTCCGCCGCCAAAGCTTTAACGCTCTTTGAGCCTATATCCAAAATATGCACTATATTCCTCGGCATAGTTTTTTCTCCATTATCTCCATGCCTCGGCTATGGGTAAATCCCTGAAGATGCAAAAGCCCGTGGACGTATAAAGCCCAAAGGTGGTCTCGAAAGCTTCTATTATACAAAGGGGCTTCCTTTTTTATTAAATTCGGCTCGAGAAAAATTTGCCCTTGTGCACCCGAGAGATTAAATGATAGAACGTTGGTATTTTTTCTATAAATTTTTTTTATCATGGCGGGGGTCGCAAATATTACTTCAAGATCATACTTTCCCCCTAAAACTTTTTCCATCATGGCGTGATAAGGGAATCTTGGTATCTTCGCTTTACTTATTTTAACAATAGAAAGCATTAAAGAGAACCCAAAAGCTTCTTCAGCGCTGCCGAAACCCTGTCTCCGGAAGCTTTCCCCTTCAAAATCGGCATCGAGGCCTTCATTACTTTCGCAAAATCCTTCTCTCTTGTTGCCCCTGCTTCCCTGATACCATCCTTTAAAATGCGTTCGAGGTCTTCATCCGAAATCTCGGCAGGCAAATATACCTTTAGTATCTCCATCTCGGCCTTCTCCTTTTCTGCGAGCTCCGTCCGCCCTGCTTTTGTAAATTCTTCTATCGAGTCTTTGCGTTTTTTTGCTTCGCTTTTTATGACGTCTCCTATTTCCTCATCCGAAAGGCCAGCGTCCTTTTTTAAGAGCTGTATCTCTTTATTTTTTATGGCACTTTGGACCATTCGAAGAGTTGACACCTTAAGGGCTTCACCCGCTTTCATAGCGATCTTTATCTCCTCCTCGATTTTTTTTGCTAATGTCATAATGCTAATCTACAAATTATATTCGAATGATGCAAATTGGTTCATATTATCTCTTCTTGGTCGCATTTTCTAATAAGTTGCCTATCCTCCAGTCTATTTCTTGGTCAGGTTTGTTTTGACTAATTGCACGTACCATTCTTTTGACAAGCTGGCCGGTATAGAAAAACTCAAGTTTTTCATTCAGCTCGCTGCGCTGAAACGTCTCTGGCATAACATTAAAGGCCTCGTCAAAAAACTCTTCGCCCCACATTTGCCTGACTCTCCAGAGATCATAATCTGGATCCCCTATATGAATCCCTCCCCAATCAATCACTCCGCTAACGTCTTCCGAATCGGTATCCCAAAAAATGTGCTGGCCATCGATGTCGCCATGCAACAAGGACGGCTTATAATTGAAGTGGTCTCCGTCTAGGTACCATCTGAAAGAAGATTCAGTAAAACGTTTTATGTCATCTTCCTGTTGTGGAAACTTCTTTGCAAATAGTGGGTAAATATATTCCCGAGCATTTGCCAACCAATCAGAGTACCTAGCTCTTAAATCTACCTCCGGTACGCCCAACTTTTTCGGAATTTCGAGGTCAATGGTATGGAGTTGGGTGAGAAATTTTCCAAAATTTTTACCCCATAAATTTTTCTCTGTCTTTGGAATTGCACTCAGAGTCGGTTCGAATTGAGCGCCACTGATAAGCTCATACCCGCCGAAAGGCACATTTGTATTTGGGACAACTCCGCGATAAATATAATCCGGGACACGCGCCGTAAGATGCTCTTTGAGAAATGGAAGCGTGTCCATTTCTCTTTTTAGATTCTCCCCGCTTTCACGATCTCTCGCAAAACGAAAAGCAAGCTTGTCGTTTACAAAAAAGACGTAATTAGACATGCCCTCCTGTTGCTCGTGGATGGTTTCAATTTTTAAAGAAGGGTAGAATTCTTCGATAGCGTTCTTAGCCGAAGCTTCGGTGATTCCTATTAGGAAATCTCTGGGTTTATTTTCTGGTTGCAGCTCCATATGACCTCCTCGCGGATTTGTATTGAATTTACTCTATTTTACCTAATTTCCTCTGCTTATCCATGTCGCGTTGCCAGGTGATTCTTCGAAGGGCTTCTTTTTTCTTTTTGAATCCCGACTTAGTTCTTGCCCTGTATTGGCGCGACCTAGCATTGATAAGGACTTTGGAACGCTGAATCTTTTTCGTGAACCGGCGCAAAAGCCCGCCGACTGATTCCGAATCCTTTCTTTTTACTTCAACAGCCATAATTTATTTTCCTCCCATTAAATGAAGGTGTAGATGGTCTATTTCCTGCCCGCCTTCTCGACCAACGTTAAACAATAATTTGTATCCGTCTAAATTTTTCTCTCCCGCAATCTTTTTTGCGGCCATAACCATATCCCCGGCCAGCTCCGGATTTTCCAATTCTTTTACCGAAGCCACGTGCGCTTTAGTCACAACCAAAATATGGACTGGGGTTTTCGGATGAATATCGTCAAAGGCAATAAGCTCTTCGTTTTCCAAAACGAGCTCTTTTGGTATTTCTTTATTCGCTATTTTGCAGAAAATGCAATCCATTTTATTTTATTTTCATTTTTAATCTCTCAATTGCGCGCAAGATCGGCAGAGTTTCCTGCATGCCCGAATCCATGTCCCTAATAATAATGCTTCCCTCAAGAGCTTCCTTTTGCCCCATAATAAGACTGTATGGAACGCCGAGCTTTGCGGCAAGGCGCAATTGCCCCCTGATCGAATCTTTGGAGAGCGATTGCGCTAGGGGAATCTTAGCTTTCCTGAAGTCTTCCATCAAGCCCAAGGTTTTTCTTTTGGCGGCGATGCCGAGCTGGATTAAAAATACCTTCGGCTTCTCCGCTTTTACAAATTGGTCGAAGTTTTCGTCATCCATGCCCTCGGATAGAATGGAGACAACTCTATCAAGCCCGATTCCGCCTCCCGCTCCCGGCAAATCCTTGCCGGATAAAACCTGGCCGAGATAATCGTATCTTCCTCCTCCGGCAACGGCAAGACTTTTATTTTCCTCCGTTCCGTCTTCTTTTATAGTTTTAATTTCCGCGATAAATTCGAAAACCGTGCGCGTATAATAATCAAAACCGCGAACAAGGCTTGGATTCAATTTATATGGGATTTCGAGAGCGTCCATAAATTCCAGGACTTCCTTGAAATGCGCCTTGCATTCGTCGCAAACATATTCAAGCATCTGCGGGGCTTTTGCCTTAAACTCCTGGCAGGATTGCTCTTTACAATCAAGAAGCCTTATCGGATTTTCCTTAAACCTTCTTTTGCAATCTTTGCAAAGTTTTTCCAGGTGCTTTCTATAATACGACGTCAGTTCTTTGCGCCACGATGCCCTGCACTCTTTATCGCCCATGGTATTCAATTCTAAACTCGCATCAATTCCGAGCTCTTTTAGAATCAGCCCGAAAACCCGGATAACTGTTGCCTCGGCTACAGCTAAATCCTCGCCCAAAATTTCAAGATCAAATTGCCCGAATTCGCGATATCTTCCTTTCTGCGGAGTTTCGTGCCTGAAAAAGGAACCATTCTCATATAGCAGTACTGGCTGCGGTAAAGATTGCATACCTAGCTCAAAATAAGCGCGCACTATCGGAACGGTCGCTTCCGGACGCAAAACAAGCGAGTCTCCCCCACGAGTGCGGAAAGAATACATTTGTTTCTCCACAACTTCGGAAGTCTCGCCCAATGAGGCGGAAAAAAGCTCGGAGTGTTCAAAGTGCGGGGTCCTGATTTCCTCAAAGCCGTAATAGGAAGCTATCTCCTCGCATATGTCCGTAACCCTCTTCCAGATCAAAAGTTCAGGCCCGATAAGGTCTCTTGTTCCCCTTGGAGTTTGTAATAAATCTTTTTTAATTTTCATATTGATAAAATCCAGGCAAGAAATTTATTTTGGACGGAGGCCAGAGCCTGACAATTGCTCTGCCGATTATCAAATTTTCTGGAAGCGTTCCCCATCTCCTTGAATCTGAAGAATAAAGGCGGTTGTCTCCTAGCATAAAATATTCTCCTTCTTTCAGGGTAATGATCTCGTCCGGCGTTGTTAAAGCTTCGGCCAAAAACGGTTCTTTCAATTCGGTCTTGGTATCTCCCTTTACCAAGAAAAGCTTATTGTCCCGTATTTCAATCGTCTCTCCCGGAAGGCCGATAACTCTTTTTATAAAAAATTTAGACGGGTCCTTCGGGTACCTGAACACCAAAACCTCGCCCCTGTCCGGATCCCTGAATTGGTACGTAAGCTCGTCTATTATAATATATTCCCCATCGTCGAAAGTCGGCTCCATTGATGCCCCCCGAACTAAAAAAGGCTGGGCAACCCAGGTCCTAATCGGGATAATGATGATGGCGGATATGATTATAAACCTAAGAAAATCTCTCCAAAATGAATTTTGCGGCATAGAATATACGAAGTGTACTGGAATTTTGGTTCAAAAGCAAGTATTCTGACGTAGTATGGCGGCATACTATATAGTAGGTCTCGGGAACCCAGGCCCCGAATATGACAGCTCTCCTCATAACGCAGGGAAGCTAATGGCTTCCCTTTTTCAGAAGAAATACGAAGGAAATAAAGCAAAAATAATCCTACCGACTGTTTTCATGAACCAGTCCGGGAAGGCAGTTAAGGGGATCCCCGCAAAATGGCTTATTTTACTTCATGATGATATCGATTTGCCTTTGGGCAAGTTTAAAATCGTTTTCAATAGGGGTTCGGGCGGACACAAAGGGGTTGAATCCGTAATACGCGCCGTCGGATCGGAAAAATTCGTCCGCATTAGAATCGGCATTTCGCCAAAGAAAAAGCCAAGCCACACGCAATTAATGAAATTCTTAACTCACAAGTTTAAACCCTCCGAATCAAACGCAATCAAAAAAATTTCCAAGAAAATATTGGAAGCCCTGGAGGTCATCATCACCGAAGGCCACGAGAAAGCAATGAGTTTGTATAATAAAAATTAAATTGCTATCATTTAATTATGACTGCCGTAAAAGAAAAAGCGATACTCGAGGAATTGAAACAATTGAAAACCAAAATGCAACTTTTGGGTTCTTTGCGTCGTTTCAAAACACTATCACAAAAAGGAAGAGCATTCGCAAAGGCAAAAAAAATTAAGCCTTCCGATGTTCTTAAAAATGATTAGGGCAGTTCTTGATACTAACGTTTTTATCTCAGCTTTATTTTGGACTGGTTCTCCTCACAATGTTTTAGAGAAAACACTTGAAGGCGGATTCATCTTAGTCATCTCCGGCGCAATTTTGGAAGAAATCGAAGAAAGATTATTAAATAAATTTAAATTTCCGATTGCGGATGTCATGTCTTTTTTGGAAATTATCGTTCTGAATTCACACATTGCCAAACCGAATATCAAATTAGAAGCAGTATCGCAAGACCCAAATGACAATAAAATTATCGAATGCGCGGTCAGTGGCAACGCAGATTACATTGTGACTGGCGACAAAGATATTCTCGAATTGAAAGCATTTCGAGAAATAAAAATCCTAACGCCAAATCAATTTTTAAAGATTTTATAAATCGAATCCCCAAAGAAAGCAATGACGCTATATAACCAGTAAATGAAAATGGAGCCTTCGGAATTTAGAATTTACCTCGGCTCCATATTCTTGTGTCGCTCTAGGCGACAATTTGTGCGCTCTTCGCGCCCGTGTGCGGCTTCGGACCGCGATCTGTAATGGCTATCCAATCGGGTGGCGTAAGCCAAAGTCCTCCTTTTCCTTTTTTTCTAGTGGCCTCCTTTGTTCTTACATTAATACTTCTGCTATTATACGTAAAGCCCGATATGCACATGATGAATGGACCCACCTAAAACGCACAAAGTAATAATGATTGCTGGACCAACCCCGTCTTTTCTAGAACGGGGCGATTTAACGTTGGACCGCGACCTCGAAAATTTTAAAAAACTGCGCATTCATAATAATTTCTGGCGGAGAAATACTATTTTTATAGAAATTGAAGAAATAAAAAAGCCGTCGGAACTCATTCGCGAATTAACAAATATGGGATACGCGCGTCATATGGGAGACCTGCATAAAGGCGAGTTTTTTCAGCAAGGCGGATCTATTACGATCTATCCGATCAATAGCGAAATCCCGATTACGATAGAATTTGACGGAAATATTATCGCAGGAATCCGCGAAGCGAAAATAATTCCGCACGCTGCAAGACACTCGGTGTTAAATGGTCAACACCGAGTGTCGGACATCCAGCCCGGAGACTACGTTGTCCACGAAGATCACGGGATAGGAATTTATCGCGGGAAAAGCCAAGATAAATTTTTAATCCTCGAATACGCTCCGGCGAGAAAAGGCGGGGATCCTGACAAATTATTGGTTCCTGAAGCCATAGAGAAAAAGATTTCCCCTTATTTGGGACTTAAAAATCCAAAAATAAGCAGGCTTGGAACGCCTTTATGGTTCGAAACCAAAAGAAAAGCCAAAGAAGACATTATAAAATTTGCCCAGGAACTTTTGATATTGTATAAAACCCGCTCGGAAGTCCGGCGGCCGCCGTATGAGCCGTCGCACTTTGAGAAAAGCGTTTGGAATAATTTTGAATTCGAAGAAACGCCGTCGCAGAAAAGCGCTATCGAAGATATTTTTCTCGATATGGCTAAAGCCGAGCCGATGGAAAGGTTGGTCGTGGGTGATGTCGGATTTGGGAAAACGGAAGTTGCTCTCCGTGCCGCTCTGCGCGCCGTTCTAAACGGAAAACAGGTTGCCCTACTTTCGCCCACAACAGTGCTCGCAGACCAGCACTCGCAGACTTTTAAAAAAAGACTTGAAGGCGAAGGAATAGAGATAGAAAGATTGACAAGATTGGAATCTAGAGAAAAAACTAGAGAAGTTTTAAGGAATTTAAAAGACGGGAAAATCGATATTATCGTCGGCACGCACCGTATTTTATCCAAAGACTTGGATTTTAAAAATCTAGGGCTCCTTATAATAGACGAGGAGCAAAGATTCGGCGTCCGGCACAAGGAAACTCTCAAGAAAAAATATCCGGAAGTCGATATTTTATATCTATCCGCGACTCCCATCCCAAGGACTCTCGCTTTTTCACTCTCAAAAATAAGGCCGCTCTCGCAGATAACCGATCCCCCGGAAGGGAGAATCCCCATTAAAACTTTCGTTATGCCCCGAACGGATAAAATAATCGAGGAGGCTATTTCGGAAGAATTAAAAAGAGGAGGCCAAGTTTATTTTCTCTCGCCCCGCATAATGAAAATGCCATTCATAATGAAAAAACTCGATAAGCAATTTCCAAAAATTAAAAAAGAGATATTACACGGAAAAGTCGGCGAGAAACATCTGGTCCGGACGATGCGGGAATTTAGAGAAGGGAAAATTAAAATTTTGGTCTCGACAACTATTATCGAAAACGGGCTCGATATCTCGTCTGTCAATACTTTAATCGTCGAGGACGCAACTCGCTTGGGCCTCTCGCAATCGCACCAGCTTAGAGGGCGCGTCGGCCGGACTAATATTCAAGCCTTCGCGTATTTTCTCTATCCTTCCCAGAAATTAACGCCGAGAGCCGAAGATCGCCTCGAAGCGCTATTATCTTTTCAGGAATTAGGCGCTGGAATGGAAATTGCCAAGCGCGACCTCGAACTCCGGGGCGCGGGCAATATCCTCGGCCGCGAACAAACCGGGGTCCTAAATCGCATCGGCTGGAATTTGTATTTTGAAATGCTGGGCCAAACTTTAGAGGAGTTAACTGAATAAATTATTTTAGAAACACGCGATTGAAATGTATACTATAAATATGAAGATCCTATTTATCTGCAAGGGAAATATGTTTAGAAGCCAGATGGCCGCGGCTATTTATAACAAGATGACAAATAACCATGATGCTATTTCGGCGGGTACATATGTTGGAGCGCCAGATGAACCGGAGGGGCGTCTAATCCAAGATTTATTCCCAGCAAACGACCCAGTTCAAGAAATACTAGAAGAAAATGGAATGACTATACGAGAAAATCACACGACGAAATTAACTCCAAAAATGCTTGATGAGGCCGATATAGTAGTTTCAATGGCTGAAGAACCTTTTATCCCTGAATTCTTGAAAAAAAACAAAAAAGTAATCTGGTGGGATATTGCTAATCCTGATAATGCAACTCCAGAATTTGTTGAAGAAACATATAAAAAACTCAGCGTGCTTGTTCGCGAACTTGTAGAGAAACAAAAAATCCCAAGTGGAGACCACTTGGGGTGAAATAGGCCGAAAATTTATTCGGTCAATTTTTTTCTTCGGGCCAAAGAGTGTTGGAAAGTTTCCTATGTGCGGCTTGCGATCCATTAAGAGTCACTTTGCCATGAATCTTTCCATCATCTGACTCGCGCCATACAGCGACAAGATCGTCATCTTTAGCGTTAAGATGGACAGTCGTGATATACCCAGGGAATTCAGTCGTCATCTCATTGACAGAAATCGTCATAAGTCTCAGCTTATCTGTCGACTCGACAACAATTTGAAACCGCTCGTCTTCGGTAACTTCATCGTCCGGTAATTTCTTGTATGAAATTACCTTGCCACGAAGTTGCATGGTTTTTGGTATCTGCGCCATCCACCGATCAAGGAACTCCTTCTGCTTTTGGTCCATAAAACCTCCTAACTGAAATTTTCTCCATTATATCACTATTTACCTCTTTAGTCAAGCACTCAAAAAGCCCTAGAAATAGGGCTTTTAGCACGATCTATTAAGTCTTTAGTTTTCGGTGGTTTTGGGGAGTTCCGGGGCTTTGGCCTGCCTCACCTCTGGCGGCGAGTCAATGGGGGCATTATTTTGGATGCGAGCGTATGGAGTGCAGAATATATGTATCGCCTTCGATAGTAAAATAAAAGCGCCAATCTTGAGTGATGCGCGCTTGCCATAAATCCTGCCTTTCATCATATTTCTTGGCTCGCAATGAAGGATGACGAAGATTTTGCAGGAGCAGTTCTAACTTTTTATCAAATGCCTTCTGGATAACTACTGGGGCTTTCGCATAAACTCCGTCGAATTGATGCGTTGTGCGAGCTTTCACTTTGACTTTTTCAATTTCCTTGCTTCACGATGGAGATGACGAATGAGGTCGCGCGCAGAAGAAAAAGCTGGAGAAACTTTTCCTTCGCGATATTGCCGGAGTGAGATTTCAATATCGCGGTCAACGAGGCTTTGGGGCGTAAGGGTAATTTTCTTTCCTTCGTTCTTAACTTCGAGCAGATCGCCTATTTCCAAGCCGGCCTCGGCGCGAAGCCTAGCGGGAAGCGTTACCTGATATTTACCTTTTATTTTGACTAATGACATAAGTTGGATAGTTAGAATTTCTAACTATTTCCAGTTTATATGGTGTTGGGACTACTGTCAAATTTCCGCCCTTGGCACTTCCGGGGCTTTTGCGTCCTCACCAAGATAGGACAAAGTCATTCTGCGTTCTTTTGGTTCGAAAAGGGTTATTTGAAATGGGTATGTGTGTCCGATTTCAAGTTTTTCGCGCATTTTGTCTCCCGTGCTGAATTCCGAGATGTGGCAGAGGCCTGAGACCCCGTTTTCAATCTCAATAAGCGAGCCGTATTTATTAAACCTCAAAACTTTTCCCTGAACGATATCTCCTTTATTATATTTTTCGGCGACGCTCGTCCACGGGTCGGGCTTAAGCGCCTTAAGCGACAAAGAAACTCTCCCCGCCTCTATCCCGATTATCTTCGCAGAGACGCGCTCGCCGATTTTATAAAGCTCGTGCGGATTTTGAACCAAGGACCAATCGAGTTCGGATAAGTGCGAAAGCCCTTCGAGGCCTTCTTCCAATTTTATAAAAACTCCGAAATCAACAACGCCAGTGATATCCCCCTCGATTACCTGGCCGATCTGATATTTAGAAGTAAGCGCCGTGAGGTCCGCGGCATCCGCCCCTTTCTCCGAAAAAATTATTTTATCCTCTTTAGGATCGATCGCGATAATCGTGACCCCTAATTTCTGTCCATCGAGTTTCTTGAGTTCCGTAAAAATTCTTTCTTTATCCCCGCCTTCAACCCTCGGATAGTGCGAAGTCTTCAACTGGGAGGCAGGCAGGAACCCTTTTATCTTTTTCCATTCCAAAACCAATCCACCTTTATTCGCCTCGATGACAGTTAGCTCCAAAACCTCCTTTTTCTTCATCAATTCGTCGGCTTCCTTCCATACTATGTCCTTCCCGGCATCGCGCAAGGACAATTCAACGTATCCGTCCTCGTTCTCCAAATCCAAAACTTTCGCCATGACGGCATCTCCCTTCTTCAAAGTTTTTATTATATCTTTTGCAAGAATGTATTCCCGTCCATAAACCTTGCCACAGCCCATCGTTCCCAGTTCAAAAAACGCTCTCGCCCCCGATTTCTCAAGAAATTTCGCCTCGACGATGTCATCCACCCTCGGCAAAGAAATTGAAATCTTTTTCCAGAGATCATCCATCACCTGGCTTTTCTTCTTTTCAGGCAATAGAACGGCTGTATTTGCGTATATATTGGACATAGGGAAAAGTATACTCCACCGCTACTAAGCAGTCAATCTTGCTGTTAACCCCTAACTACAAATTTTAATGCTGTGGATAAACCCTTGACTTTTTCCTATAATTTGATATATTGAAATTACAAGTAAATCCTCGTGCGTGGGCTTCCGGATGGTTGCTCATCACAGCGCACGGGGTTTTGTTTTTATGGAAATAGTGAGCTTTCTTCTACAATCTTGCCATTAAATATATTGTAATAGCTGTCATCGCCTTTTTCATATTTTCTAAAAAACGCCCAACTGAGAAAATCTGTAGCTTGGAGGCATTTTTCTTCTGCTGGAGTCTTGATGGATATTTGAATCGTTCCTTTGTGGATTGATTTAACCTGTCGTCTCAAGTAATCTTTAAAATTCTCATTTAGGAACTTGTTCGTTTCCCGCCTAGAAGCTATCAGCTCAATTGATTTATCGGAAGAAATTATTTTTTTGACATAAATTCGATCGAGTAAAATGTTCGTCACATAATTATATAAAACTTGCTTTTCGTCCTGTAGGTTGGTAAAAACCTTCTTCTTGTTCAAATAAATCGTCATTACCAAACAATCCTTTTTGGCAATACCTTTTAAAATTCTTTGCCTGGTAACAGGTTTTTCATAAACTGCGTGAAGGACACCGATTCGGCGTTTAAACTTTTTTGCCAATTGAGAATGAGTTTTTTTGATTATCTTTTCAATCGGCCCCTTAGAGCCCTCTATAAACAATAAAGTAATTACAAAAAAGTTTGATGTACCCCTCTTCTTGAAATTAAATCCCAAGTCGCCACTTTCATCCAAAAATATGTATGCCATGATCTATATTTAACGATATTTTTTCTTTTATATTAAGCGTTAAATTATCTATATTTAGAATTCGCTTTTTAAACTCCAGCGCTTTGGGAAGAAAAAATCCAACGACAAACAGAGAAGCTATAAAAAATAAGCACGCGACAAAACCTATCACAAACCACAGAACTCTTTCTTTAATTTCGATACGCTTAGGATTCATTTTCCGGGTTTTTATACAAAAAATAAAAAAATTTGGTTAAATCAATTGTTTTGATTACGATAGCGGTTTAAAACTTTTTTTACACTACTCATAAACTTTTTCTTTGTAATCCCTAGTTTGGCATAATGTGGAATTTTATAAATAGAATATGTAGTAAAATTGGCGACCAAAATATCATAAGCTTTCTTGCCGATGACAACAATGAATGGACTTTTTGCTTTAACATCCTGTAGCTCGTTCCTAAAACGTTCAACATTTCTTGTAATATTACTGTTACTTAGATCTACTTCACTCTCTCTCACAGAAAAATCATTTTGAATTATATCTGTCATGTATGCTCCTCGGATAACACTTTCACCAAAAGCTTCGCGTAACCATGCATCTCGGCCTCCCCTATGTTTCTTGTGAAAATTCTCAAACGGTTTAATTTTTGCAGATGCATTAAGACCAACTATTACTGCTCGCGAATGAAGCAGTTTTTTATTCTTTTCAATTGAACTATAACCCAAATCGCCATCCCAAATAGCAAAACTGGCACATCGATATTTTCTTTTAATTTTTGAGAGATTCATTACTGTATTTATTATAATTCTCTACTATCTTAGGGCGATTTACAATTGACCGAAAGATGTAAATAAGTTAAATGAATGTCCTCGAGGCGCAGCCTTTAAATTTATGTCAAAAATTAAGCCCCGGCAGAATTGAGTTCTGCCGGGGCTAGTTATGCTTGCGTCCTGCACTCAAGCGGTTTCTTCACCAAGAATCCTCGAAACGACTTGCTCTGACAGGCTCAGCGCCTTGGCATTAAGATCAAAAATTTTTTTCTCCTCAAACTCCACTCGTAAATCCGCTGGGGCATGGAAACCGAAGATGGCAAATTTTTCAGCTAGCCTTTGGCAATAAAACGCCTTCAGCGTCGTTTCTCTTTCGGAATAATGGTTCGAACAAAGCAGAAATTTCTTTCCGAGGGAAATTCCGTTCTTCCGATCAAGATCTACTATAATATTGAACAACTTGGAGATGCCTCGAGTTTTGAACTCCGCGTCTTCTTTCAGGATTTCCCGGGAGTCGCTCAGCCCAACTCTGGAGCGAGAATACCTCTTTTCTCCTTCCTCTGGCCGCTCAAGAAATTCTTTTTTCATCATCGCAGAAAACTCGGATAGATAGTGGGCTAAAAATTCCTCAAGCTTTTTTTGGCCATAGCGCGCAAGCGGACTAAGAAGATGAAGATCGCGCGGAGATTCCCAGAATAACTTGTTGTCCGCATTGAATTGATTCACGGGCGGGCGCTCAGCGGACCGGTCGAAGCAAAGTCTGCAAAAGAGCCGCCAGGAAATAAAATTAGACCCGGAAATTGGGCCGATTTCTTTAACGGCGAAAGTTTTTTTCATACGTTCGCAGGCTATGCGGTAATCGTCGGGAGGCAGAAAACAATGCAACACGCGATTCAGATCTTCTTCCGGCCAAATGTCGCCATAGTCCACTATTTGTGGCCGCAATCCTTCTAGTTGCTGCAGGTGTTTAGTTGTTAAATAGCTCATAAGTTCTCTCCTTTTTCTTTAAAAGCTTTAAAAGAATTGTATGAAAATACTCGATTTTTTGCAAGAAATACGCTATAATGTTCCAATGGTTATTACTTATTACGGGCTTTCGTGTTTTAAGGTTGAATCGGGAAAATTGGCGATAGCATTCGACCCGCCTTCCAAAGATTCGGACTTAAAACCCCCGAGATTCGCGGCGGATGTCGTCCTTTCAAGCCACGACCACCCGCGCCATTCCGGGCTTCGCGAACTCTCCGGCGAGCCTTTTTTAATATCGGGTCCTGGGGAATACGAAGCGAAGGGGCTCATGATAACGGGGAGGCCTTCGTTTCACGACAAAAGCAAGGGCGAGAAAAAAGGGTTAAATACAATATATGCGGTTCAGATGGAAAACATGCGCCTCTGCCACCTTGGCGATCTCGGAACTTCCGATCTTGACGCCGAAACTATCGAAGCGATCGGCGAGGTAGATATTTTATTCATCCCGACCGGAGGGGACGACGTTTTGGATCCCGAAAGCGCGGCCAAGATCGTAAACCTGCTTGAACCGAAAATTGTCATTCCTATGCATTACGCCATCCTAAAAACCTCGATTAAAGGTGAGAAAGTGGATGAATTTTTAAGCGAGATGGGAGAGAAAGGAGTTAAAAGCGAGGAGAAATTTACGATAAAGAAAAAAGAGCTCCCGGAGGAAGGGACAAAAATAGTCGTGCTCGAGCCCGCAATCAGCTTGTGATATGGGAATTTTTGAAAAACTTGAACAGATTAGAGAGAAGCCTCGCGAGGTGCGAAAAAAACTTTTGATTATGTGGATGACTATCTCTATGACAGTTGTAATAATATTATGGATAGGAATACTTAAATTCGGGAGAAGCGAAGATAATAATTCGGCGAGCGGCCCCTCCCCGCTTGAAGTGCTTAAAAATGGTTTTAATAATCTGACAAATTAAAATGGCGGAAGAAAATAAAAATATACACAAGCGCGACATAATTCCCGAGATGAGGGAATCTTATTTGGATTACGCGATGTCAGTTATTGTTGCCCGCGCACTCCCCGATGTCCGGGATGGACTAAAGCCGGTACACCGGCGAATACTCCATACAATGAATGAGATGGGGCTCCGCCATAATGCAAAATACAGAAAATCGGCGGCCGTCGTCGGAGATACTCTGGGGAAATATCACCCGCATGGGGATATGGCCGTTTACGATTCAATCGTCCGCATGGCCCAGGATTTCTCCATGCGTTATACACTCGTAGACGGACAAGGAAACTTTGGCTCGATAGATGGTGACAACGCCGCGGCTCCTAGATACACAGAGATCAGAATGACTCAAATTGCGGAAGAACTCTTGGGTGATATAGAAAAAGAAACGGTAGAATTCCGCGACAACTACGATGGGACGCGCCAAGAACCTGTCGTCCTTCCAGCAGCCCTTCCTAATCTTCTATTGAATGGGACCTTGGGAATTGCCGTCGGCATGGCGACGAATATCCCCCCGCATAATTTAGGGGAGGCTATAGACGCAATTTCGCACTTAATCGCGCACCCCAAAGTGACCACCGAGGACCTTATGGAATTCATAAAGGGTCCTGACTTCCCGACTGGCGGGCTAATTTTTTCGAAGAAAGATTTATTACAGGCCTATGCGACCGGGCGCGGATCGGTCCTGACTCGGGGCGAGGCGGAGATCGTCGAGAAATCAAAAGGAAATTTCCAAATAATAATCTCATCCATTCCCTACCAGGTTAATAAAGCCGAGCTTATCATAAAGATGGCGGATTTGGTGCGCGAAAAAAGGATTGAGGGAATCCGCGACATCCGGGACGAATCAGACAAGGAAGGACTGACCATCGCGATTGACTTGAAACACGACGCCGTTCCGGAAAAAATCCTCAACGGACTTTACAAATTTACGGACCTCGAGCGCGCGTTCCATTTCAATATGATCGCTCTCGTTGACGGCATCCAGCCGCAAGTTCTTTCGCTAAAAAGCATTCTTGAGAACTTCGTCTCCTGGAGGAAGATTGTCGTGGAAAGACGGGCAAAATTTGATTTAAAAAAAGCTGAGGAGCGGGCTCATATACTGGAAGGCCTCAAAAAAGCGCTCGATCATATTGACGCCGTAATCAAGACCATAAGGGCATCGGAATCCAAGGAGGATGCACATAAGAATTTGGTGAAGAAATTCGATCTTTCGGTGAAACAAGCCGATGCGATTTTGGAGATGCGCCTTCAGACTTTAGCCGGTCTCGAGCGACAAAGAATCGACAATGAACTCAGGGAAAAGCAAAAACTAATCCGCGAGCTAAAATCCCTACTCAAAGATCCAGACAAAATTGCGCAAACCGTCAAAGACGAACTCCAGGAACTGAAGAAAAAATACGCGGATCCGAGAAAAAGCAAAATAATATCTTCTGAAGTCAAATCGTTTTCAATGGAAGATTTAATCCCCGAAAAAGAAACGATTGTTGTCTTAACGCAGGACGGCTATATCAAGCGTGTAAATCCGGAAGAATACCGCTCCCAGAAGCGCGGAGGCAAAGGAATCATCGGACACGAAACCAAAGAAGAAGATATCGTTACAAACTTTTTCTCGGGAAACACACACGATGACCTTCTTTTCTTTACTTCGAAAGGAAAAGTTTTCCAGACAAAGATGTATGAAATCCCAGAAGGAAAGCGCGTATCTAAAGGAAAAGCAATCCAAAACTTCCTGCCAATAACGCAAGACGAGAAAATAACTTCCATCCTTCCGGTTACCAAAACCAAGAAGGGCGAAGTTTTATCCTTAGTCATGATCACAAGAGGAGGTATAATAAAGAAAGTAGATTCAAAACATTTTGAGGACGTCCGGAGATCCGGGATAATCGCGATAAAGCTCCAGAAAGACGATCTTTTGTTCTGGGTCCGCTTGGCGGAGAAAGGAGACCATATAATTTTGACAACCAAAAAAGGGCAGGCTATCCGCTTCAAGGAAACAGATGCCAGGCAAATGGGGCGCGGAGCGCAGGGAGTCCGCGCGATGCGTCTAAAAAAAGGAGATGAGCTGGTGGGAGCGGACATCATCTCGGCTAAAGAAAAAGACACGCTCATCCTTGTTGTCTCCGAAAACGGGTTCGGCAAGAAAACCAAAGTAAGCGAATACAGGCTCCAAAAAAGAGGGGGGTCGGGCATAAAAACATCCAAAGTGACTCCCAAAACCGGCAATCTTGTTTCCGCGAAAGTTCTCTCCCCCGACCTCGAAGAAGTAATCGCGATTTCTAAAAAAGGCCAGGTCATAAGGACCTCCCTTAAAGAAATCTCCCAGCTCGGCCGAGCTACTCAAGGAGTCCGCATAATGAGACTGGATTCCAAAGACCAACTCGCATCCATAACCTGCTTATAAAAAATTTAAGACAAATGTTCGTAAAGCCAGAAGCAATCGCAAAAATTTTGGACATCCTCCCAGGAATGAAGGTCGCAGACTTCGGTGCCGGTGCCGGCTTCTACACTATTCCAATTGCAAAAAAAGTTGGGGCCGCGGGCAAAGTGTATTCCCTGGACATAAGGAAGGAGGCTCTAGAACTTATTCGATCCAAGTCACGGGAGATGAGATTATTGAATGTAGAAACTCTCCTAACGGACATTGAGGCGAACGAAGGGTCGCACCTGAAAGACGGGTCGGTAGATATGGTTATAATTTCAAATATTTTATTCCAGGTTGAAGGCAAGAAAAAAATCGCCGAGGAGGCGTTTCGGATATTGAAACCTTCGGGCAGGGTTGCGGTTGTTGAATGGGATGAGGAAAAAAAAGTTTTCGGGCCGCCCCTATCGCACCGCGTAAACAGGCAAGCGGCAGAAGATTTTTTTCTCAAGTCAGGCTTCGTATTTGAAAAAGAATTTAATGCTGGCGAAAGCCATTACGGCATAATTTTTAAAAGAACTAAATAAAAGATATGAAAATCGGAAAAGTTCAAATTATCATAACCGCATTAGCCATAGCGGCGGGGATTTTCGCGGTTTTGGTTTTTGCGGGCGTAATCCCGGGATTAAACAATTCCAGTTCAAAAAATAAAATATCGCTTACGATGTGGGGAACGATAAGCGGGAAAGCGATGCAACCTACATTGCTGGACTTAAAGGGCTCCGCATACAATATAGAAATTTCATATACGGAGAAAAATCCGGCAACTTTTGAAAGCGAATTCGTCGACGCCCTGGCGAGACAATCTGGTCCGGACATTGTAATCTTCCCATCAGAGATGATCCTTCCGGAACAAAACAAGCTCAAGGCGATACCGTTTGAAACCGTGGGAGAACGCCTATTCAGGGATACATTCGCTGACGGCACGGAATTACTGTTAACTGAAAAAGGAGTTTTGGGCCTCCCAATATTGATTGATCCTATGGTTCTCTTTTGGAATAAGGATATTTTCAGGAACAAATCAATCGCCGATTCGCCAAAAACTTGGAATGAATTTTTGACCACATCTCAAACTCTCACCGAATTAGGTAGCGACGGAAATATTTCCCGCGCGGGTTCGGCACTGGGAATCGAAACAAATGTTAATCATTTCAAGGAAATAATCTCTATTTTAATATTACAAACCGGCTCGCCAATTATCGATTCAAAGACATTCAGGTTTGATTCCGGCGGGATGCGTGACGCTTTGAGGTTTTTTATAGAGTTTTCGGATCCACAAAAATTTTCCTATTCCTGGGCTAAATCTATGCCGAAATCCCAAGACGCCTTCTTAAAGGAGTCCCTCGCTATGTATTTCGCTTTTGGCTCGGAATATCCGTCGATCAAGGAGAAAAATCCCCATCTTAATTTCGACATATCGGAGGTTCCTCAAATTTTAAACGGGAAACTTTCATTGACTTACGGAAAATTCTATTCTCTGGGAATTGTTAATCAGACAAAAAATTACGCTGGCGCACTCCGGGCAATCCAAGCCATCGCTTCGAAAGAAGAAGTGCGTAAAATATCCGAGCTCTCCTTCATGGCTCCGGCTCGTCGAGATTTATTGAGAGAAGGGACGAAAAGTGCCCCTCTACAGACAAATTTCACTCAAGCCATAAAGTTTAGAAGCTGGCTTGATATAAATTATGAAAAAACTAATGAAATTTTTGCGAATATGGTAAAATCGGTATATACAAGAGTTAAAACAGAGGACCAAGCAACCAGAGATGCGAAAGATCAACTTGACGTCTTATACAGCCGGTAGCCCGATTATTTGGGGGATAATTTTTCTTACGCTTTTTTACGTTTTCTCTCCTTTGCCCGCGTCGGCCGCAATTGGGTTTAATGGTCCCCTTGTTCCTTGCGGCGGCACAAAACCTCCAGCAGACCACCCATGCCAAGTCTGCGACCTTTATACTCTCGCGCGTAATATAATAGATCTCCTTCTCTGGGGAATCGCGACTCCCCTTTTGATAGTAGCTCTCTTGGCCGCTGGATTTTTCTGGCTGACTGCCGGAGGCTCAGAGGAAAAAATTTCAAAAGGAAGGAGTATCCTTTTCTCCGCAGTTGTTGGATTTATTATCGCTTTTGGAGCTTGGGTAATAATAAACACGATTTTGAGCACGCTTGCCTTTAAAAACCCATTCGATGGAAGCGCCTGGAGTAATACTGGCTTTTGCAGCCAATCACCTATTAAGTAATCTTATGTGGATAAAATACCGGAAGTATTGTATTATAATAGAAAGGTAGAAATTTATTATTTTATAAAGGTCGTTCGGATAAATATATAAAATACATGAAACAAATCAAAAAAGCGCTTCCTTATATTACTGTGTCGGCAATGCCATTTCTGGCATTTGCTCAGGGGACGGGGGGTGTAAATAACATTGTAACTAACTTATCCAACTTGGTTAATAGAATAGTCCCGATACTGCTGGTAATCGGCACGATAGTTTTTCTTTGGGGAGTTATTATGTTCCTAACAGCCGGGGCGGATGAGGAGAAAAGAGCCAACGCCAGATCGCTTATGATCTACGGCTTGGTTGGACTATTTGTAATGGTCGCTGCTTGGGGAATTGTGGGCCTTCTTGTTGGGTTTACCGGAACCGGAAACGTCCCGATCCCAACTAATATTGGTGGAATTAATCCGATATAAATCCTAATTCCGCGATGGTTGCATACGCAAAGACTATAGACGAAGTTATTGCCGTCATTACGAATGAAGTACTGCAGCCAATCGTCCAGTTGCTGTTCGCGCTTGCCACTATTCTTTTCCTCTGGGGTGTCGTCGAATTCTTAATTAGCCGCGACAATGAAGAGGAAAGGGATAAGGGCAAGCGCCATATGCTATGGGGGGCAATCGGGCTTGTAATAATGTTTTCGGTCAACGGAATTTTATGGGTCTTAATACATTTCGCAGAAAATTTTTAAATATATGAATTTTAATTTAATTCCAGTAGCGCATGCGCAGACAATCGGCGGAATTGTCGACTCAATAATAGATCTTCTGAATGATTATATAATTCCGATTTTATTCGCAATCGCGACAATAGTTTTTCTTTGGGGAGTTATTCTCTATATAACTGCTGGTGGCGATGAAGAAAAAAGGAAAGAAGGACGGAATTATATAATATTCGGCTTGATTGGTCTTTTTGTCATGGTGGCTATTTGGGGAATTATTAATGTACTCCTGGATTTCTTTGATTTCACAAATGTCAGTGCGCCAAGCCTCCCCAATCTTCCAGGACGCACGCCGTAGTATTAAAAAATGCTTAAAAATTCGCTCAAATTTATATCGGGGTTTCTCGGCCTCATTGTCTTAGGTCTTGTAGTTTTGATTTTCTTGAATTATTTAAAGTAACCCTTCGACAAGCTCAGGACGGAGTGTTTACACTGAGCGAGCAAAGCGAGTTGAAGTGTGCGGCTAGCGAGAATCGAACTCGCGTCTCGTCCTTGGCAAGGACGCATTCTACCACTAAACCATAGCCGCAATATCCAATAATTCTAGTATATAAATGGAATAAAAATCAAGAAAAATAAAAGCGTCAAACAGCAAATAATGATTGCTGGTTTTTTTATATTCCCGGGAGATAAAATATCGGAAACGATTTTGAATGTTTCGGGAATCAATAAATATCCAAAAATAAGAGCTGGAAAATATAGATACATATAGAGAGAGCGCGAAACCAAAAAAAACGGCAGGTAATTTAAAAAATAACTCGTGAGAATAAAAAATGTCTGCCTGGATCGCGTCCGAATCGCGAAGAAAAAAGATGTAATTATGGAAACTATGACTGCGGTCCATCCGAAAAGATTCGGCGATAGTTTTACAATATCGTCTTTCCCGTTTCCCCAGAGAATAAATTGCCTGTCGGCAAAAAGCCAAAGAATCGGAGAGGCGGTAATTTTTTCTCCGTCTGACCCTGGAGATTCAATAACTTTTGAATGTCCTCTGATCATCTCTTTAATCAACAAGGGCTGCGACGTAATAGCGCCTTCTGGCAGAAGGATCGTGTAAGGAAGGACATATCCAAAAAGGCAAAATATTATCAATATAGCTCCATATTTTATTTTTTTATAGATTATTAAATAAAGTAGCCCCGACGCCAAAAACCCGAGTCCGCTCCATTTGATTGAAGCCGTAAATCCCATCGATAAACCCGCCGCGGACAGTAAAAATAGTTTCGTTATATTATTTTTAAATTCTAACCCATGAAACAAGAGTAGGATTCCCAAAAAGCCGAAAAATAAAATATAAGTGTCCGGAAGGATATAGCGCGAATAAGAAACAAGCGCGCCGTCAAAAATTACCATCCAAGACGGGATTAGTGCCAGAACTAAATTATCGTAAAAGCGCCTTGAGATTAAAAAAACTATACCCGCCAAAAGCGATCCCGCCAAAACGGTCGCGAAACGAAGCGGGATATACGGGAAATCTCCATAATTTTCTTTAAGGAATATTTTTCTGGATAGATCATTAAATGAAGTTGCCTTCAAAAACTCCGAAAAGAGATAACGGGCAAATGGCGGGTGCACATCGATATTAACCTCCCCGCTTAATGTCCTTATCGCAAAATTTGTATAATGTACTTCATCAAAAGCCGGTTCTGGAGGATATGAAATATTCGGGATCCTTATTAAGAAAGCCAGCAAAACCAATCCCGCCGCCCAAAGGTAATCTTTTTTTGAAAAAATAACTTTCTCCACAATGTGCCGAGGGGGAGATTTGAACTCCCACGGGTTGCCCCACCAGCTCCTAAGGCTGGCGCGTCTGCCAGTTTCGCCAC